>JANXPB010000120.1 GCA_025357545.1 Holophagaceae bacterium | reverse complement strand
CACAACAACAACACTCCAGTGCAGGAAAATGGAAAAATATTACGCGCGCGACCAACTGAGCTGGTGTGATCGTGAGTTGCGGTGAAAGCTGGTGGTGCCCGTCTGGATGCCGTTGGCGAAGAGGGCCAGGAAGGCCCCGAGGACGCCGCCCAGGCCGCAGAGCAGAATGCTCTCCCATTGGAAGCTGGCCAGGATCTCCCGGCGGCGGAAGCCGATGGCGCGCAGGGTGCCGATCTCCTTGGTGCGGCCCGCCACTGCCGCGTACATGGTGTTCATGGCCGCGAAGATCGCGCCCACCGTGAGGATCAGCGTGATCAAGTTGCCCAGGATTCGGATGGAATCGCCGGATTTCGTGAGTTCCGTGAAATAAGCCTTCTCACTCACCGCGTCAAGTTTCAGCCGCTTGTCTTCTTCCACACTGTCCTTGAAGGCCTTGAACCGCTCGGGCGAATCCAGCCGCGCGAGCACCGAACTGAAGGAGTCCCGTTTGTAGGCCTGTTGCACGTCCACCACGTCGGTCCACACTTCTGAATCGAAGGCCGAGCCGCCGCTTTCAAAGACGCCCACGATCTCCCAGTCCCGGCCGCCCATCTTGATGGACCGGCCCAAATCCATGCCCGTGAAGCGCAGCTGCATTTTTCGGGGCACCACCACTTCCGAGAGGCCCGGTCGGAACCAGCGGCCCTCTGCCAGCCGCACCTGGGAGCGCATGCGGATGCCCGTGGCTTCAAGGCCGCGCACGGTGACATTGGTATCGGAGCCGTCAGCCTTCTGAAAGATCTTCACCACGACGACCTCGACGCTGACTAGAGGGCCCTGATCGTCCTTGACGACCATCGGATGCACCTTCAGGATGCGCATCTGATCCCGGCTGATGCTGGAGTTCAATTCGAACTGGGCGTTGCTGCGCATGACGAGGGCCTGGTCAGCTCTTCCTGAGCTCACGAAGGCCTTCGAAAGCCCTTGGGCCAGGGACAGCACCACGACGAAGATGCCCACCACCAGTGCGATGGCCCCCGCGGTGCTGAGGGTCGCCACCTTGCGCTGCCAGAGGCTCCGCAGGTTGTAGCTGATGGGGATGGGAAAGGCCAGCAGGGCCCACACTAGCCAGGCCAGGTAACCTAGGAAGACCGCGCCAAATAGCCCCAGAACCATCATCCGATGGACCTCAGCCCCTCGGTGATGGGTCGCCGGGTGGCCTGGTAGGCGGGGATGAAGGTGGAGAGCAGGCCCACCACAAAGGTGATGCCCAGGCAAAGCAGCATGGTGGAGGGTGTCAAGCTGAAGTCCTCCAGGAAAGGCACCGAGGTGCCCACACCCTTGCGGATGCCACCGGCCGCCAGGGCCGCCAGCCCCACCCCGAAGACTCCCCCAGCGCCCACCAGGAGCATGCCTTCGCCCAGCAGGAGGCCCAGCACCAGGCCCGTGCGGAAGCCCAGGGCCCGCAACACGGCGATCTCGGTGGTGCGCTCCCGGATGGCGATGCTCATGGTGCCCGCCGTGACGATGAGGATGGCCACCAGCACTGCGGCTGTGATGCCCTGGATGATGGTGGAGATGTTGCCGAGCATCTTCACGAAGCTCAGATTGAAAGCATTCTCGGTCTCCGAGAGGGTTTCCGCCGAAGAGTTCGCGTAATGGTTGTCGATGCGGGCGCTGAGCCGCGGGATCTGATCGGCATTGTGGACCCGCAGGAAGAAAGTCCCCACCCGTCCCTTGATCCGCGGGACGCTCTCCTCCAGCAGCTTGTAGTGGAAGTGCAGGACATTCTCTTGGCTGGGTTTCATGCCCTTGAAGATGACCTTCACGGTAAGCCGTGGACTCACCGGGAAGATGGTGCCCTGCAGCGGGATCACGTCGCCCACCTTCCAGCCGAACTTGTCCGCCAGGCTTTTGCCCACGATGCAGCCGCTGCCATCCCGGATGTAGTCCTTGATCTGCTCCTCGGTAACGCCGGAGGTGCCGAATTCCTCCCGGAAGACGTCGAACAGGGTGGTCTCATCCGACGCGAAATTCGCAAAGAAGTTGCTGGGGTCCTTGTACTGCCCCCCAAACCATTGCATGTAGGTAGCCGTTTCCACCTCCGGCTGCTGCTTCAAGTAGGCCAAGTAGCTCATGGGCAGCATCTGGGTGAGGCCGCTCTTGTGACGCACGACGATGCGGTTGCTGGAATTGGGATTGTTGGAGACCGCGTCCAAGGTGGTTAGCAGGGCCTGCAGGATGGTGACCAGGAACACCGAAAGGGTGATGGTGGAAAGGATCAGCAGGGTGCGCCGCTTGGAGCGCAGTAGCGACTTCAGGATGAACCGGAGGTATTTCACCGGTTCACTTCCACGGTCTTGTCGAACACCCCCTTGTCCAGGTGGATCTGGTAGCGGGCGTGGTGCGCGGCGTTGGGGTCGTGGGTGACGATCAGGATGGTCTTGCCCAGATCCGTGTTGAGACGCTCCATGAGTGCCAGCACTTCCTCGGCGTTCTGGTGGTCAAGGGCGCCGGTGGGTTCATCTGCCACCAGCAGGTCCGGATCCCCCACGATGGCTCGGGCGATGGCCACACGCTGCTCCTGGCCACCGGATAGCTGGCGAGGGTAGTTGAGCATTCGGTCTTCGAGATTGACCAGGGCCAGAACCTCCTCCACCCGGGCCCGCCGTTCCCGCCGCGAGAGGCTGCTCAGCAGTAGGGGTAGTTCCACATTCTCGAACGCCGTGAGCACCGGCACCAGGTTGTAGTTCTGGAAGATGAAGCCTACGTGGGCATTGCGCCACCCCGCCAGGTCGTCGTCGTCGAGGTCGTTGAGTTCGTAGCCGCAGACTTCGAGGCTGCCCCCGGTGGGTCGGTCGATGCCCGCGATAAGGTTGAGCAGCGTGGTTTTGCCGGATCCCGAAGGCCCCATCAGCGCGTAGTAGCCGCCGCGGGGGATGTCGAAGTCGATGCCCTGCAGCACCGGGATCTCCAGGGTCTCCCGCCAATAGCTCTTGGAAATGCCGCGCAGCTTGATGATCGCGTCGCTGTTCGAGGAGTCCGGCATCTCACTTCCCCTTGACGGAAACCTTGGCGCCCGCTTTCAAATTCTCCGGGGGTGCCACGATCAGTTGAGTATCGGCCTTGATGCCCGAGACCTCCAGACCAATGGGGTTTTCATTGGCCACCAGCACCGGCTTCAACACCGCTGCACCGTTCTCCACGGCCCAGGTGAAGGTCTGGCCTTCGCGCTTGACCACCTGTTCCCGCCCCAGCACCACCACATCTTCGGTGAAGGGTTCCCCCAGGAAGGTCACCTTGGCGCCCATGTCCGGGACCAGCAGCGGATCCTTGTCCACGAAGGCGACGCGCACGATGATGACGGCCTTCTGGCGGTTGGAGCTGGGGTAGATCTCCCGTAATTGGCCCTTCAACACGCGAGCCTCACCCTTGCGGCCCTCCAGCGCGTCCACGCGGATCTCCGCCGGCATGCCCTTTTTCAGCTTGGCGATGGAGCCTTCATTGACCTCCACCTCCACCTCCAGCGAATTGAAATCCACCAGCACCGCGATGGCGTTGATGGCGTTGGCGCCGCCCGCGCTGCCGGGGGCCACAGTCTCACCCACCTCTGACAATTTCTGGGTCACGACGCCCGTGAATGGCGCCCGCAGCGACATGCTCTCCAGCAGGGCATCCTGGTATTTGAGCTGTTCGCGCTGCTGCTGCGCCAGATTCACCACCCGGTCCAGGCTGGCCTGGTCCAGGATGCCGTCCCTCACCAATTTCTGGGATCGCCCCAGGTCCAATTCGGTCTGGGCCAATTGGGAGGCCACCGCATTGCGCGAGGCCACCAGATCCGGCGCCTCCAGTTTGGCGATGACCTGACCCTGCTGGACACGGCTGCCTTCCTGCACGCCCAGCCAGGAGATGCGTCCCAACACCTTGCTGGAAAGCGTCGCCCGGGTGCGTGCCACGATGTAGCCCGAGGCCGTCACCAGCGGGTTGCGCTCACCCGCTTTGAACACTGTCGGATGGGTGGTGCCCACTTGGATCGGCGCGTTGGCCCGGGCCAGATAGCCGCCTACCAGCAGCACGCCCAGGAGGCCCAGGACCAGCCATCCCCACGGAAAACGCCGGCGGATGACAGTTTTCTTGCTCGCCTGGGCATCGGCCATGGGCCCTCCAGAAATGTCAAACCATCAGAGTAGCGCCAAGGGTTTTCGATTCAATGGGCGGCTCGGCGGGCGAAGGGCCAGGTTCGGCGGACCCAGGTTCTGCACCGGCCAGCCCAGGGTTTATACGCTCAGCGCCGTTCCCACAGGTAGTGGGACACGAACCAGGCTTCGCCCCCATCCCAGGCCCACAGCTCCGCGCAGGCCATGAAGAACACCCGCCAATGGACGAAGCGACGCAGGGCATCCCCCCCGTAACCGGTTCTGAACAGGCGCCGGGCTTCCATCCGGTTGGTGTCTAGATTCCTGAGCCAGGCCTCGGATGTTTTTGCGTAGTGAAGCCCAGAAACCCGCCAATGGTCCGTGATCTTCAGGTGGTCCTGGAAATAGTGGAGCAGGTGGTCCGAGGGCATGATGCCGCCCGTGAAGAAATACTTGGCCATCCAGTCGCTCTCGTCCCGGGCCTCGAAGAGATAGGCGAAATCCCGGTGGGTGAAGATGTGGACGAAGAGCTTGCCCCCCGGCGCCAACCAGCCGGCGATGCGCTTCAGCAGTTCCTGGTAGTTCCGCATGTGCTCGAACATCTCGACACTCACCACCCGGTCGAAGCCTCTGTCCGGGGGCTCAAAGTCATTCATATCGGCGGTGATGACCCGGACATTGGCAAAGCCCCGCTCGGCGGCACGGGCCTCGATGAAGCCGCGCTGGTCCTTCGAGTTGGAGACAGCGGTGATTCGCGCCGCGGGGTAGTTTTCGGCCATCCAGAGGGTCAAGGAACCCCAGCCGCAGCCCAGTTCCAGAATCCGCTGGCCGTCCTCCACTTGGGCCCGATCACAGGTGAGGCGGAGCATGGCCTCCTCTGCTTCGTCGAGGGAGTCCACTCCCGGGCCAAAGTAGGCTGACGAATATTTCAACCGTCTGCCGAGGGCCAGTTCATAAAAGCGAGGCGGGATTTCGTAGTGCTGCTCGTTGGCATCGGCGGTGTTTATGGCGATGGGGCTGTTCCGCAGCTGCTCCAGGAGCTCCCTGAAGCGGTTCTGCACCGCCTCCAACCCGCCCTGCCCTTCGTCACTCAGCCGCTGTCGCAGCAATTGGCGGATGCGGAACCGGATCAGCCCATCGGGAATGAGGTCTCTTTCAAGAAGGGTCTGGATCATCTGGGCCTTTGTGGTGTGGATCTTCAGGGGTGGTGAGGGTCAATCCCGCATGGCTCCGGCCCGGCCCGATGACCCGCCTCGGGAACCACGGGATGAAGGCACTGGTCTCCTGCTGGTAGAGCCGGTAGTCCTCAGGCCTCGAACGTAGGCTCTGCGCCTCGGTGTAGGGGATGCCCGTCACCCGCAGCAGGAAGTAGAGCATCACCGCCGGGCACAGCAGCGCGGTCCAGCCCCAAGGGCTGGCCAACGCCAGCAGGAAGAAAGCCACCCAGATAAGCCATTCGAAGAAATAGTTCGGGTGGCGCGAATAACGCCACAGCCCCGCCCGGCAGGTCTTGCCACGGCTGGCCGGAGCCACCTTGAAGCGCCGCAATTGCTCATCGGCGATGCCTTCGCCCACGATTGAAACGAGCCACAGCCCCAAGCCCAGCCAAGCCGTCCAGTGGATGCGCGGGGAGGGATCCAGCGCCGCCAGGAGGAAGGGCAGCGAAAGCAGCAGAGCGAGCAGGGCCTGGAACTGGAAAAAGAAAAAGAATTTTACGCGGACCTGGCCGCCCCAATCCTTGCGGATTTGCTGATAGCGCCCATCTTCATGGGCATCTCCGCCCACCCGCCGCCAGAGGTGAAGGCAGAGCCGGAGCCCCCATACGCCCCCCATTCCGGCCACCAGCAGCCGCCGGTGGGCATCGCCGGGGCCGGAAGCGCCATGCAGGATCGCCAGGCCGCCCAATCCCAGGGCCCAGCCCACATCCACCCACCCCGCATTGTCTGTCCGCAAGTGCCAGAGCCAGAGCGCCGCCTGTACTCCACAGACCCACAGGGCGCCCCAAACCAGCAGGTGGAGGCCGCTCATACGCCCTCCTCGGCCATCGATTTGGGCATCAGCCGGCGCATCACGGGAATCAGGAGCAGGGTCAGCAACACCGTGGCGAGGGGTACCACCATGAGCCAGGCCACCACCGCATGCCAGGTGCTCGTCCAAAAGAAACGAATGGCGCCGAAGGCGTCCGTCTTGATGAGGCCGATAATCTGGTGGGCGTCCAGGAGCAGCCGCGGGGCGTTGAACAGGCGCTCCCCCAGCCGGATGAAGGGAATGAGCATCAGGATCTGCAGCGGGTAGGCCAGGTAGTTGATCAGTTGCACCGCGGGCTGGTTCAGGCGGCCCAGATACGCAGCGAGGACGCAGAGCAGCGTAGTCATCCCGATGACCGGAAAGATCGAAATCCCCAGCCCGATGGCCACGCTGGCCGCCAATTTTCCAGGCGTCAGCCCTTGCCGGAGGAGCTCTCTCAGAGGGTGCCAGATCCGGCGGAGCAGGAATTCCCTCACGTTCTCGTGCGCCGGAAAAAGTCTTCCACCGTCGCCCCCGCAGGCAGCTTCCAGAGCTGGATCAAAACGTATAGTGCCATTGCGATGTTGCCCAGGGCCAGGATCGCCACCAGCCAGAGCAACCGCGGGAACCACCAGGATTCCCGGTAGGCCACCCAGAGCCAGAAAGCCAGGAAACCGAAATAGCAGTCGAAGAGGGTGGCCACGAACCAGCGGTCCTGGCTGACGCGCGCGAAGGCCGAAAAAACACCCTCGTGAAGACTCGCCCAGGTGGTGACCAGCAGCATCGCGGCCAGCACCAGAAGAAAATAAACTTTCAAGGCCCTGGTCACTTGCTGCTCCAGGATCCGCTCAGAATGGGATCCAGCGTTCCGTCCTTGGTGAGCAGCATCTGGGCGTCGCCAATGTAGCGCTCCAGGAAGGCGCCCTCGCAGTAAGCCAGGTAGTAATCCCACATGCGGATGAAGGTTTCATCGAAGCCCAAGGCCCGCACCGCGTCCAGCTTCGAATGGAAGGCCTCCCGCCAGGCCCGCAGGGTCCGCGCATAGTGGGCCCCGATGTCCTCAAGGTGGACCAGGCCCATGGAGGTGCACCGGGCCAGGCTCTTAAGCACCTCCGACACCGAGGCCAACTCGGCGCCGGGAAAGATGTGTTGCTGGATCCAGTCAGTGCCTTTCTGATAGCAGGGGAAATGCTGTTCGTTCATGGTGATGGTCTGCAGGAGCATGAGCCCGCCGGGTTTCAGGAGCCGGTCCACCGCCCCGAAATAGGTGTCGTAGTATTTCAGGCCCACCGCCTCGAACATTTCGATGCTCACAGCCTTGTCGTACTGGCCAGCCAGATGGCGGTAGTCCTCGAACCGCAATTCCACCTGCCCCATCAAGCCGCGATCCTCGACCAGCCGCTGGGCATGGTCGTGCTGTTCCCGGCTGATGGTTGTGGTGGTGACCCGGCATCCAAAGTGGGTGGCCGCATGGACCGCGAAACCGCCCCACCCCGTGCCGATCTCCAGCAGATGGTCTTCGGGCTTCAGCTGGAGCTTGCGGCAGATGAGCTCGAACTTGTTCAGCTGGGCCTGGTGCAGCGATTCGGCCTCGGCGCGGTAATAGGCGCAGGAATAGGCCATGCTCTCGTCCAGGAAAAGACGGTAGAAGTCGTTCCCCAGGTCGTAGTGATGGGAGATGTTGGCCCTGGAGCCAGCCAGGTGGTTCGCCCGGGCGAGATGCCGCAAGCGCTGCAGGAACCGGCCCAAGGAGGTAAGGACGCCACTGCGGTCAAAAGCCCCCATGTTGCGCACCGCCAGGCGCACGACGGGCACTAGGTCTTCGGAGGTCCACCAGCCCTTCATGTAGGCTTCCCCAAGGCCCACCTCGCCATCCCAAAGCCCCGCGCCATAGGCCCGGGCATCCAGGATCTCGGCCCGAGCCCGGATTCCACTGGTGGGATCACCGAAGCGCAGAACTCCACCTGGCGTGGCCACCTCCAGCGCGCCCTGACTGATGCGGCCCAAGGCCGCGTACATCAACCGTCCCGCTAGACCTCCGGATTTCCCGGTTTCGGTTTCAATTTCTTGGGGTGCGTGTAGGCCGGTACGCGCTTGATCCATAAACGAAGAGCCTCCCAATGGATGGCAACGATGACCCCTACGGTCTGGAACGGGAATCGGATGAGGGATTTCAGCAGGGAGAAACCGTTCCACTCATCTCGACGGAGGTCCAGGTCGGCGTCAAAGAAAAAAAGCTCTTGTTCATATTCGGCGATGTGTACCTTCAGGGAATCCCCTGGTTCGGTGAAAGCCCAGCGGTACCGGCAGTCCATGGCCATGAAGGGAGACACGTGGAAGGTCTTGGCCACCTCAAAGGAACGGCCACCGGGGCCGGCCTGTTCGGTGGCGGGATCCATCCAGTAAGTGTGGCGCTCGTTCCAAGGGGTGTTGCAGACTTCCGCGCAGATCCGCTCCAACCGTCCCTCTTCGTCATAACAGTAGAAGTAGGACACCGGGTTGAAACAGTGGCCGGCGTAGCGGAGCAGCGCCAATAGGTATATGGGCCCCTTGGGTAACGCCACACCCTGCTGGGCCGCATCCGCCCGCAGCCGCTCCCGAAATGGAAGGGTCGGGTCCCCAAGGTGGTCGGCGTCGTGGAAGCTCGCCCAGTTCCAGTGGTTGTGGCTGAGGAAGGAGGAGATGGAGCACAGCTCCGGGATTCGATCGATGTCCAGGAAGGCGAAGCTCATGGGATAGCTGAAGGCGTGGACCTTCGGGTGAACGCGGCGGTGACGGACAGTCCCCGTATAAAGTGCTGCGCGAGGAATTTCTCGGTCGTTCACCACGGGATACCCAGGCTCTGTGCGACTTTGATCGCGGAATCAAGTCCATCCGCTTGGTATCCGCTGCACGGATACGCAAGACCTCTTTCGTTGTAGCTTTCATTCACCATGGAATACCCATGCTCTCAGCGACCTTTATCGCGGAGTTAAGTCCATCCTCATGAAAGCCGAAGCCCCAGTGGGCGCCGCAGTAGTGGGTGCGGCCGAAGGCGCTGTATTGGCCACTGATCTCCGCCCATCGGCCCTGGGCCTGGAGGGCGGCCAAGTCGTAGCGGGGGTGGTGGAAGACTTCTTTTCGCAGGAATCGCTTGGGGTCTAAAAGCTCATCGGCGTTGAGGCTGACCAGGAGGTCCACCTTGGTGTCGAGCGGTTGCAGCCGATTCATGTGATAGCTCAACACGAGCCGGCGGCGGTCGGCCAGGGCCCGCACGTTCCAGGAAGCCCAGGCCCGGCGGCGCCGGTCGAGAATGGAGGAATCCGTGTGCAGGGTGGTGGGATTGCGATTCGTCCTGAAAGCTGAAAGCACCTCCCGCTCGGCCCTGGTGGCATCGCCCAGGAGCGGCAGCGCCTGATCGCCGTGGCACGCGAACACCACATGGTCGAACTGCAGGGTCTCGCCGCCTTCCAGGCGCAGATCCGCGCCCTCGAGATTCCGCCTGATTTCCGAGATTCTGGCTCCGAGCACGATGCCATCCGCATAGGGCCTCGTCAGGGGCTCGATGTAGCGTGAGGTGCCGCCCTTGATGGTGCGCCAGGGCTGTTGGGTCGCCAAGCCCAGGAAGCCGTGGTTGCGGAAGAAGACCAACAAGGTGAAAGCCGGGAAGGCGTCCATCTCCTCGAGCGTCGAAGACCACACCGCGCCGGCCATGGGGTACAGGTAGTTTTCCCGGAAGGCTGGACTGAAGTGATGCTCGGCCAGGAATTCGACCAGGGTGATGTCCTGGTTGGCACCATCCTCCAGCAACTGATGCCCCAGCGTGTTGAAGCGGATCACCTCCCGCCACAGCCCGTAGAAGCTGGGTTTCAGAAGGTTCAAGCGATCCGCGAAGAGGCCGTTTACGCCCCGGGAGCACCAGGTCAGTCCGCCCGGCCCGCCATGCAATGCAAAGGACATATCGCTTTCGCAACTCTCCACTTTCAGCTCCGCCAGCAGGCGGCAGAAATTCGGGTAGTTCTTCCGGTTATGGACGATGAAGCCCATATCCACCGGGCGGGTTCCGTCAGGGGTTTCCACCGGCACCGTGAGGGTATGGCCGCCGAGGCGGTCCTCCTTCTCGAACAAGGTCACCCGGAAACGCCGGCTCAGCAGGTAGGCCGCCGCCAGGCCGGCGATGCCCCCGCCCACCACTGCGACTCTGGCGATGCCGCTTTCGGACACCTGGGCTCCCCAAGACGCGTTATGGCTCCGTCGCCACCCTGGCGGAATCGGGGTAGGGCCTGATGTCCTTCACGATCCGCGCCCAGCTCATGAGCTTCAGCGTGTAGTAGGTGAAATCGATTTCCCACCACATTATGCCCTGGCGGCAGGCGTTCATGAAGTTGTGGTGGTTGTTGTGCCAGCCTTCGCCCAGGGTGATCAGGGCCAGCAGGAAATTATTCCGGCTTTGGTCCCCGGTCTTGAAGCGCCGCGTGCCCCACAGGTGGCTCAGGCTGTTGATGCTGAAGGTACCGTGGAAGAGGAGCACCGTGCTCAGGAAGAAGCCCCATACGAGGGCACTCAGGCCGCCGATGCCCGTGAAATGGCCCAGCGCAAAGACCGCGGTGCCCAGCAGCCAGGGACAGATCCAATGGTAGGCATTGATGAACCGCAGTTCGGGATACTTCCCGAAATCGCGGATGTTGTTCTGGTTGTAGTCGTCGAATTTGTCCGAAAGCACCCAGCCCACGTGGGCCCACCAGAAATTGCGGACGATGGGGGAATGGATGTCCTGCTCCGTATCGGAGAAACGGTGGTGGTCCCGGTGATGGGCCGCCCACCAGAGCACGCCCTTCTGGGCCGAAGTCTGGGCCACGAAGGCCATGGCGAACTGGTTGAAGCGGTTAAGCCGGAAGGTGCGATGGGCGAAGTAGCGGTGGTAGCCTGCCGTCACGGCAAACATGCGGATCAGGTACAGCGCGACGCCGATGAGCACCGCCCACCAACTGAAGGCCACGAAAAAGACAGCCAGGCAGGCGAGGTGCAAGAGCACGAAGGAGACGCTGATGATGGTGATTGGAATCTTCTGCTTCATGGGCCTTCCTGATCTTCCAGTAAACCATGCACAGAGCCAAGGCTCCGGCCAGAAATTCAGGATGTAAGGCGCTGAATATTATGAAGGCGTAAGCAATCGCTGGCTCGTTGGCCCTCGTGCGATCGGGACCGCCATTACCCCGGGTAGGCCAGATTCCGGGTTCCCATTCAAGGCCCGAGCCCGCAGCATGGGAGCATGGATCCAACCCAACAGCTTCAAGCCGAACCCTTCGAGCACATCGCTTCCCACCATGTCCTGGCCATGAACATCGGCGTGTCCGGCAACCTCTTCGGCGGCACCATGCTCTGCTGGGTGGATGAAGCCGCAGCGCTCTTTGCGGATCGCGTGGCCCGGAATACCTTCGTGACCTACGAGATGGAAAAAGTGAGGTTCCTCCGGCCCTGCCACACGGGCGACATAGTGGACATCGCCGCCCGCCTCTTCCAGGTGCGCCGCTGCGGCCTAGACCTCGAGCTGAAGGCCGAACGCTTGAACCGATCGGAGGGCACCCGCGAATTGGTGCTCACCACAAGGGTCGTCATGGTGGCCATCGGGGCGGACGGGGGCAAGACAGACGTGAACATGCGCGCGGAGGGACGAGGGAGCGTGGATTTGTAGGGAGTTCTGTCTCTGACGACGGGCTCGCTGGCCCGCCCCCTTTTCCATTCCCAACACAGGAGCACGATGGCTGGCTCGTGCTCCTGCGTTCTTTGGTGCACCCGACTGGGGTCGAACCAGCGACCTCTGCCTTCGGAGGGCAGCGCTCTATCCAGCTGAGCTACGGGTACGGCGGAACGTCCATCATCGCGCCAAGCTCCTCCCGGCGCAACCGGGGCTCAGCGGAAGTTGGCGACGGCCTTGCGGCGGGCGGTGCCGGCGGCACCGGCGAAGTACCGGCGAATCCCTTGGGTGATGGTGGCGGCTAGTCTTTTCACAAACGCAGCGTCCTTGAGTTTCAGTTCTTCCTTGGGATTGGAGATGAAGGCGCTTTCCACCAGCACCGCGGGCATGGCCGCCCCGCGCAGAACCACAAAAGGAGCCTGCTTGACGCCCCGCTCCTTGATGCCGCCCAGGCGGTTGAGCTGCAGCTGCACGGCCACCGCCAGGCGCTCGGAATCTTGCAGGTAGGCCTTCTGGGCCATGTCCTCCAGGATGCCCGCCACCACACTGTCGGCGCCTGGGCGCGTGGACGCCCCGGCATTTTCCAGGGCCGCCACGGAGGCCGCGTCCTCATCGCCCCGGTCCAGGGACAGGAAATAGACTTCAGATCCCTTGGCGGCCCGGGAGCGCGCGGCGTTCAGGTGGATGCTGATGAACAGATCCGCCCCGGCCTCATTGGCCAGCCGGGCCCGGTCCCAGAGGGGGATCAATGTGTCGTCGCCCCGAGTGAAAACCACGTCGAAGCCCGCCTCATCGAGGGTCTTGGAAAGTTCCTGCACGATGGCGAGGGCCGCATCCTTCTCCAGCAGCCCCTTGGCGCCCTTGGCGCCGGTGTCCTCACCGCCGTGACCCGCGTCCAACGCAATTTTCAGCCGTGGTGCCGCCGCAAGGAGAGCTGGGGCCGTCTTGGGACTTTGCCCCCATGCCAGTAGGCTGAGAAAGGGAACGAGCAGGATTCGCGGAGTCATGGGATGTCTACAAGTGTAAAGGGAATGCGGGATCTCATGGGGGCTGAGCTGCGGTGGTTCCACCGCATCGAGGAAACCGCACATCGCATCTTCCGCCGTCACGGCTACCAGGAGATCCGGACCCCCATCCTGGAATACACGGATGTGTTCAAACGAAGCGCGGGGGACAGCTCGGACATCGTCACCAAGGAAATGTACGAATTCACCGACAAGGGCGGCCGTTCCGTGACCCTGCGGCCCGAGAACACTGCGGGGGTGGTGCGGGCCATGGTGGAGCACAAGCTGCTCCAGAGCAACGACCCGCAGCTGCTCTATTATTTGGGGCCCATGTTCCGCTATGAACGCATGCAGGCAGGCCGCTACCGTCAGTTCTGGCAGATCGGCGCCGAAAGTTTCGGCGTGGCCTCCCCGGAATCCGAGGCGGAATCCCTGGCCATGCTCTTCGATTTCCTGGGCGCGCTGGGCTTGAAATCCCTGTCCTTATCCCTCAACTCCGTGGGCACCCCCGAATCGCGCCCCGCTTTCAACGCGGCGTTCCGGGCCTTCTTCGAAGCCCGGCGCGAGCGGTTCTGCGAGGACTGCCACCGCCGCATCGAAACCAATCCCATGCGCATCCTGGACTGCAAGAATCCGGGCTGCCAGGCGGCCCTGGAAGGCCACCCCACCATCGTGGACTTCCTGGACGACGCGTCGAAGGCCCACCACGGGCGGCTCAAGGCATTACTGACAGCCCTCGGCATCCTCTTCACCGAGAATCCGCGCCTGGTGCGAGGCTTGGACTACTACACCCGCACCGCCTTTGAAGTGCTCAGCGCGGATCTTGGCGCGCAATCGGCGCTGCTGGGCGGCGGTCGCTATGACGGCCTGGTTAAGCAGTTGGGCGGCCCCGATACACCCGCCTTTGGGTGGGCCATCGGCCTGGATCGGTTGGCCACCATTCTGAAGCAGCTTCAAGGTGAAGCGCCTTATGAAGCACCGACCCTGCTCATTCCAGTGGGCGAGGCAGCCTCGCTGCGCGCCCTCGGACTGGCCCGGGAATGGTGGGCCCTGGGATTGTCCGTGCAACTGGAGACCCGGGGCGGCGCGCTGAAGAAGGCGCTGACTTCCGCCAACCGGACCGGCGTGAAGCTGGCCCTGATCCTAGGGGACGGCGAACTCGAAAAGGGCGTCATCGCCGCCAAGCATCTGGAGACGGGAGTCCAAGAGGAATGGGCCTTGGCCGACGTGCCTGCGAAGCTGAAGGGATGAGGCGAGCCTGGGGGAAGCATCGGTCGACTTCTAGCCACCCGGCCATCCCAAAGGCGCCATAAACCTTTCGCCTGGAGCTGGGTCCCTAGGGGATTCCGCATCCCCAACCTTCCGCTCGGTGCCACAGCCCCGGCCGGAGCATGGATATAAAGGATTCCACGCCAATGACCAAGCCTTTTGAAGCTCGGACCGCAGCGGTTCCGCTGAGCCGCCGGACCGTCCTCATCGCACTGGCCTGCACCCTCTCCGCCGCGGCTTGCGGTGGGGGCGGATCCTCCTCGCCCTCACCCGCGCCGCCCCCGCCCCCACCCCCGCCCCCCACGCCCGCCCGACTCACGTTGAGTGGTTCGCAGATGCTCGCCCCGGACCGCAGCCCGGTGCTCCTCCGCGGGATGAACGAAGGCACCTGGGGAGAAATGAGCAGCTCTGACGCGCCGGCTCTCGCCGCGCAGGGGTGCAAGGTGGTGCGCGTGCTCATCCGCTGGTGGGGACTCTACGGCGGCACAAATGTGGAGAGCCGGTCGGATGCGTCTCCCGGGCATTTCGACCCGGCCCACCTCACGCAGTTCCTCAAGGAAATCCAGTGGTGCCTCGATGCGGGCCTCTGGGTGATCCCGGTCATCGACTCGAACTGCGGCCAGAACGGCCTGCAGAGCGCCAGCATGGCCAGCTATTGCGATCCGAGCGGCACATACCCGGGCGGGCGCAATTTCTGGACGGACCTGGCGCAGCGGCAGCTTTTCAAGGAGGCCTGGATCTACCTGGCGGGGCTCCTCAAGAGCTACCCCAACATCGCCTTCTACGAACTGCTGCCGGAGCCGCTGGCGGGCCGGGATTCCTCCCATGGGGCCGAAGTGTCCGCCTTCTACCAGGAGCTCATGGCGGCCATCGAGGACAGCGCCGGGGACACGCGCACGCCGTTCCTCGTGGGCCCGCGGGACGCCTACAACATCAACCTGTGCGACGAGGCCTACATCGCGGCGCCCCGCTGGAGGAACCGGGTGGTCTACACCGGCAACCTCTTCATCCGCACCAACGGCACCCAGGCGGCGAACCTAGCGAACATCGACACCCGGCTCAGTGCGCTGGCGTCCATGAAGGCCACACGGAACGTCCCGGTCTTCATCCAGCAGTTCGGCGTCCGCACCGGGGACGATCCCAACGCGTTCTACCTGGACGCCGGCCTGAGCCGCATGAATGCCGCTGGCATCGGCTACACCGGTTGGCAGTGGCGCCAGAACACACCCAGCCCGGATGAGTACGCCGTCATTCTCAAGGATGCCAATACCGGAGCCGATGTCGTGAAGACCGGCGTCCTCGCGGTGTATTCGAAGTACTGGAAGGCCTGAATCCCGGCCGGGGAATCCTCGGTGTTGGAACCCGTGGCAGGCTGCCTGGTCAGGGCGCTCCGCATTGCTGCGACTTCCCCTGGCCATACCGGCATTCCCGGGTTATTCTGATCAATCGTGCTTGATGGAGCCTTGCCGGTCTGCGCTCCTTTCTCAACCCGAATCCCTACTTCAAGCCCTGACCGGGCCCGCGCGGAATCAGCGCTGGCGGGCCTTCCAGGAGCTAGTCATGTCTTCATTCGATACCCTCGGCCTCGATGCCGAGCTGCTGCGCGCCGTCAAGGACCAGGGTTATGAGACCCCGACCCCCATCCAGGCCAAAGCCATCCCAGTGGTGCTTTCCGGGCGCGATCTTTTCGGCGCCGCCCAGACCGGCACCGGCAAGACCGCCGGCTTCGTGCTGCCCATCTTGCAGATGCTCAAGCCAGAGCTTTCCAGCAGCACCAGCCCCGCCCGCCATCCCATCCGGGTGCTGATCCTCACCCCTACCCGGGAGCTGGCCATGCAGGTGGAGGAGAGCGTGCGCACCTACGGCAAGCATCTGCCGCTGCGCTCCACCACCGTCTTCGGTGGCGTGAACATCAATCCCCAGATCAAGGCCCTCCAGGGCGGCATCGACATCCTCGTGGCCACACCGGGCCGCCTGCTGGACCATCAGGGCCAGGGCACCGTCAACCTGCGCCACGTGGAATTCCTGGTGCTGGACGAGGCCGACCGCATGCTGGACATGGGCTTCATCCGCGACATCAAGAAGATCATCGCCCTGCTGCCGGCCAACCGGCAGAACCTGCTCTTCAGCGCCACCTTCAGCGACGAGATCCGCGGTCTGGCCGCCGGTTTCCTGAAGGATCCCGTCAGCGTGGACGTGGCCCCGCGCAACTCCGCCATCGAGCTGGTGCGGCAGATCGTCCATCCCGTGGACCGGGAGCGCAAGCGTGAGCTGCTCAGCGACATCATCCGCGAAGGGCGTTTGGAGCAGGTGCTGGTCTTCACCCGCACCAAGCACGGCGCCAACCGCCTGAGCGACCAGCTGGAGAAGGACGGCATCACCTCCGCCGCCATCCACGGGAACAAGAGCCAGCCCCAGCGCATCAAGGCGCTGCAGGATTTCAAGGGCGGCAAGGTGCGCGTGCTGGTGGCCACGGATATCGCCGCCCGGGGCCTCGACATCGACCAACTCCCCCATGTCGTGAACTACGAGCTGCCCCAGGTGCCCGAGGACTACATCCACCGCATCGGCCGCACCGGCCGCGCCGGTTCCGAAGGCGAGGCCCTGAGCCTGGTCTGCGTGGATGAATCCAGGCTCCTGCGCGACATCGAGAAGCTGCTGAAGCGCAACATCGAAACGGTGGTGATCAAGGGTTTCGCGCCGGATCCCGCCATCAAGGCCGAGCCCATCGAGACGGGCCGCAGCGGCAGCGGCGGCCGGTCCGGCGGCGGGCGTTCCCAGGGCGGAAGGCCCGGCGGGCGTTCAGGTGCCCCGGCCCGCCCCAGTGGCGGCGCCCACCACAACCGGCCCAGCACCCGCGGGAAATAGGGAGATCCAGTAGTCGGGTGGCCTGGCAGGGATGCCGAGCCCTCCGAATGGATTCTTGACGAATTGAAAAAACGGCCCCTGCCGCGACAGCTTTCTCTAGGATGGATGAACCCAACCCGGAGCCACCATGCGCGCCCTGACCGCCACCGCCCTGACCCTTGCCGCCCTGCTGTGTTCCCCTGGCTCGGCCGCGACGGCACGCCGCCAGGAAGCCGCCGCGCCGAAGCCCGATCCCCACAAGATCGAGAAGCTCGCCGAAAACGTCTACTGCATCTTCGGCGAGGGCGGCAACATCGGCCTCATCGTCACGGAACACAACGCCATCCTCATCGACGACCAGTTTGCGCCGCTGGTGCCGGGCCTGCTGAAAATCGTCAAGACCGTCACGGACAAGCCCATCAAGTACCTCGTCAACACCCACCACCACGGCGACCATGTGGGCGGCAACCTCGCCTTGGAACATCAGGTGCAGACCATCGTGGCCCATACCAATGTGCGCCATCACCTGGAGGTGGAACAGGCGAAGCTAGAACCCGCCAAGCGCGGCGGCCTGCCGGAGATCACCTTCGGGGACCACGATCCTAAGGTCAGGTCCGTCCTCGCCATCTACCTAGATGGGGTCGAGGTGCATCTGGCCCACTTCGGCCCGGGCCACACCGATGGCGATGTGCTGGTGGGACTGCCCGGCACCCACGTCATGCACATGGGGGACATCTTCTTCAATGGACTGACTCCCTACATCGACCTCAGCAGCGGCGGCAGCGTGGCGGGCATGATCGCCAACCTGGACGCGGTGCTGGCCTTCCTGCCTGAGGATTCCAAGGTCATCCCCGGCCACGGCCCAGTGGGTGGGAAGAAGGACGTGGCGCGGGCCCGGGACTTCCTGAAGGCCGTGCAGAAGCACGTGGAAGCCAATCCCGCCAAAACTGGCAAGGAACTGGACGCGAGCTTCGACCACAAGGCCTGGAGTGAGGTCCACGATCTGGCGCCCTTCCTGAGCTGGGACAAGTTCTTCGACATCGCCGCGGGCCGCGGGGATAAAAAATAGGCGACTGCAGGCCGCCCAGGGCGGTTGAAACTCGATCCGACGGCCTTCCGTACCGTATCCTGTTACCAAGTGGGCATATGGAGCCGTAACAAACTAACCAGAAATGCGCTGGTTAATTTGCAGCGGCTCCTGAAAGTTCCTGGAGTCATCGATGCAGCTGGACCAGTTGGGGAATTTCACGCGCAGCCATCGCAATGGCGCTCTGCGCATGGACCACGTGGGCCAGACCGTGTGCCTGCTGGGCTGGTGCAAGCGGTCGCGTGACATGGGGTCCCTGGTGTTCCTGGACCTGCGGGACCGCTGGGGCGTGGTGCAGATCCAGGCCAATGAGACCGAGATCGCGCCGGACCTGCTGGCCAGGTTGAAATCCGTCCGCAGCGAGTTCGTGCTGGGGGTGGAGGGCGTGGTGGTGGAGCGGGAAGCCAAGAACCCCAACCTGCCCACCGGCGATGTGGAAGTAAAACTGACGGGCCTGAAGATCTTCAATACCGCCGCCACTCCGCCCATCCCGGTGGACGACATGGCCGAAAGCGGGGCGGACGCCGGCGAGGATCTGCGCCTGAAATACCGCTTCCTGGACTTGCGGCGGCCCAGCCTGCAGCGCAGCATGATGCTGCGCAGCGAGGTCTCCTACCTGGTCCGCGACCACTTCCGCACCCACGATTTCATCGAGATCGAGACGCCCATCCTCACCAAGTCCACGCCCGAAGGGGCCCGGGATTACCTGGTGCCCTCCCGGGTGCATCCCGGCGAATTCTTCGCGCTGCCCCAGTCCCCCCAGCTCTTCAAGCAATTGCTCCAGGTCTCGGGCTTCGAGCGCTACATCCAGATCTGCCGCTGTTTCCGGGACGAGGATCTGCGGGCGGACCGCCAGCCGGAATTCACGCAGGTGGACGTGGAGATGAGCTTTGTCCGCGAAGAGGATGTGCAGGCGATTATCGAGCCGCTCATGGTCCAGCTCGCGGGCTTGGTGGGGCAGCAGGTGGCCACCCCCTTCCAGCGCCTGCCCTACCGCGACGCCATGGAATGGTACGGCTCCGACAAGCCAGACGTGCGCTGCCCCGTGAAGATCCAGGACCTCACGGCCCTCTTCGCCGCCAGCGACTTCAACCTGTTCCGGGCCGCCGCCGAAAGCCAGGGCCAGCGCCGCGTCCGGGCGCTTTGCTTCGCCGGTGAACAGGCCGGCGCCATGTCCCGCAAGCAGTTGGAGGAACTGCAGGAAGTGGCCAAGCACCTGGGCGCCGGTGGCCTGCCCTACGCCAAGTGGGGCAAGGATGGCCTCTCTTCCAGCTTCAAGAAATTCATAACGCCGGAGCTGGAGGCCGCCCTGAAGGCCAAGCTGGACGGGGCTTCGGCAGGCCTAATCGTTTTCGCCGTGGGCACCGATGCCCAGACCTCCAAGGTGCTCGGGGAGCTGCGCCTGCGCCTGGCGCGCGCCTTCGGCCAGCTGGACGAAACCCGCTTCGCCTTCCTCTGGGTGGTGGACTTTCCCCTGCTGGAATGGAGCGAGGAACACGCCCGCTTCGTGGCCTGCCACCACCCGTTCACGAGCCCGCACCCCGAGGACCTGGACCTGCTGGAGACCAATCCCGGCGCTTGCCGCGCGGTGGCCTACGACCTGGTGCTGAACGGCTACGAAGTGGGCGGCGGCTCCATCCGCATCCACGACGCTGAAACCCAGAGCCGCATGTTCCGGACCTTGGGCATCGGCGAGGCCGAGGCGCGCTCCAAGTTCGGCTTCCTGCTAGACGCCCTGACCTTCGGCGCGCCGCCCATGGGCGGTCTGGCCTTGGGCCTGGATCGCCTAGTGATGCTGCTGGTGGGCGAAACCAGCATCCGCGAAGTCATCGCCTTCCCCAAGACCGCCCAGGCCCGGTGCCTCATGACCGACGCCCCCAGCGAGGTGGACCCGCGCCAGCTCAAGGAACTGCACATCGCCAGCACTGCCGGCGCCCCAGCCCAAGCCTACCGGGCGGGCGTCATGTTCTTCGAGAGTGTGCCGGCGGAACTCCAGGCCCCCTTCCGCGCCCTCCAGACCCTCAGCCACGGCGTCAAACCCCACAGCACCAGCACCCTCACCCTGGATGGCGAACTGGTGCGCGTGGAGACCAGCAACCTGGGCGGGCCCAGCTTCGAGTTTGAATGAACAGGATTCACCACCGAGGCACCAAGACCACAGAGAAAAACTCCAAACCCGGGCCTACGCCTTCGTTCCTAGCGGTCGCGGGCTCGTGATCACCCTTCGCCACAAAGCTGCTGCAATCTGCCGGGACGCGGGCTGGGCACTGCCGCCGCTGCCGGTCATCTGGTCGCCACGCATGACGCGCTGCGCGGGGCTCTTCGTGGTGGAGCGGGATGCGCGCGGGACCTGGCACCCGGAAATCCGGCTTTCCATTCCGCTGCTACGACGCCGGGACTGGCCCTGGCCGCAAGTTGTCTGCGGCCTCAACTGCCACGATCCCGAAAGCATCCAGCAGCGCATCTTGGAGCACGAACTCATCCACTACAAGCTCTGGAAAGACGGCGTGAAGGATTGGGGCCACACCGAGGCCTTCCGGGTGACGGCCTGGGAGCGCTTTGGGCACCAGTCCGTCACCCACGGCATTGGGGTGGAAGAGGGCTGAACCCTGGCCAGCGCCAGAACAGTCACGTTTTCGGCCCCTGTGATTTTGTCGCGGCAGCTCCGAGTTAGGATGAGGCGGTCGGGTTGGTGCCTGGCAGGAGGTTTCTCATGGAAACCGTGAAATCTATTCTGCGCAGCTCGGAGATTTTCTCGGGTCTGTCGGATTCCCATCTGGATCTGGTGGCCAGCGCAACGAATATCCGTGAATTCGCTGCGGACGCCTATCTATTCCAGCAGGGCGACGAACGCCGGGCCTGTTACGTCCTTGCCGAAGGCCGGGTAGAAATCATCCGTGACAATGGCGACGGTCCCGAACCGCTCATTCTCCTGGGGCCCGGCGACGCGGCCGGGGAGCAGGCCTTCCTCACCTCAGCGGCCCATACAGCTTCTGCCAGGGCGCATACCGCGGTGGTGGTGCTGGAACTCGACCGCGAGCTGGTGCTGGGCCGCCTGACCTTGGATGGCGGCGCCGCCCTGGCCATCCTCAGCAAAGTGGCCAACGTGCTCCATCGGCGGCTGGTCTACACCGGCAACGCCCGCATGGGCCGGGAGCAGGCCTACGCCAGCGGCTCCGTTCGACAGGAGTCGGATCTCATCGGCCCCATGGAGGTGCCCAGTGATGCCCTGTTCGGCATCCAGACCCTCCGCGCGGTACAGAATTTTCCGATCACTGGAACTCCGGTGAGCCACTTCCCCGCCATGGTGCGGGCCCTGGCCCTCGTGAAACAGGCCGCGGCCCGGGCCAATGCCCGGCTGGGGCTGCTGGACCCCAAAATTGCCGAGGCGATTGACACGGCCTGCCGCGAGCTCATCGACGGCCACTGGCATGGCCATTTCCCCACGGACATGGTGCAGGGCGGCGCGGGCACCTCCACCAACATGAACGCCAACGAAGTGATCGCCAACCGCGCCCTGGAACTCATGGGCGAGGCGCGCGGCGACTATGCCAAATGCCATCCGAACGACCACGTGAACCTTGGGCAGAGCACCAACGACGTGTACCCCACGGCCCTGCGCCTCGCCACCATCTTCATGCTCAAATCCCTGCTGGAAGCCATGGAAAAACTCAAGGCCGCGCTCCACGCCAAAGGACGGGAATTCAGCGATGTCATCAAGATGGGGCGCACCCAGCTCCAGGACGCGGTGCCCATGACACTGGGTCAGGAATTCGAGGCCTATGCCATCACCACCGGCGAGGACATCGACCGGCTGCGGGAGACCGCCCGGCTGTTCCTCGAAGTCAACATGGGCGGTACGGCCATCGGCACGGGCATCTGTGCCGATCCGCGCTACTCGAAAATTGTCGTGGAGGAGTTGCGCCTGAATACCGGCCTGGAAATCGTGCTGGCCGAGAACCTGGTGGAAGCGACCCCGGACACCGGCGCCTTCGTGATGTTCTCCGGCGTCGTGAAACGGGCCGGGGTGAAGCTCAGCAAGCTGTGCAATGATTTGCGCCTGCTGAGCAGCGGCCCCCGCTGCGGCTTCGGCGAGATCAACCTCCCGGCCATGCAGCCCGGCAGCAGCATCATGCCCGGCAAGGTGAACCCGGTGATCCCCGAAGTCGTGAATCAGGTGGCCTTTTCCGTCATCGGCAACGACCTGACCATCACCCTCGCGGCCGAGGCCGGCCAGCTCCAGCTCAACGTGATGGAGCCCATCCTGGCCTACAGCCTGGCCACCAGCCTGCGCATGCTGACGGCGGCCGTGAACGTGCTCACGACCAAATGCATCACCGGCATCACCGCCAACCGCGAGCGCTGCCGCGACCTTGTGGAGCACAGCATAGGCATCGTCACTGCCGTCATGCCCGCCATCGGCTACAAGCGCGCCACGGAAGTCGCCAAGATCGCCCTGGAGACCGGCGCCTCGGTGCGGGAAATCATCCTGGAGAAGGGCTACCTCACCATCGCCCAGCTGGATGAAGCCCTGAGCCTGGAAGCCATGACCCAGCCCCGGCCGCTGCAGATGGTGGACGCGCACCCTTAGGGCGAAGGGCTGCGGGCCAGCCGAAGCCGGGATTCAAAGCTCCGCGCGCCGCCCTGGACCGGGTCCTCGAAATCCAACCGCCAGGCCAGCAATTGCAAAGGCTTCTCGAAATCCGGCGGAGCCTCCGGCAACAGGTCGGGGTACAGCCGGTCGTGCAGGATCGGCTGGCCGATGGCGGCCATGTGCAGCCGGACCTGGTGCTTCTTGCCGGTCTCGGGCCGGATCTCGAAGAGGCCCATGCCACCTCGCGCCGCCATCAGCCGGA
This sequence comes from Holophagaceae bacterium, assembly GCA_025357545.1. Lineage (GTDB taxonomy): Bacteria > Acidobacteriota > Holophagae > Holophagales > Holophagaceae > JANXPB01. Next base: position 3,777 of record JANXPB010000120.1, on the reverse strand, counting down.
TATCGCTGCGCGCATTGGCCACGCCCACCCCGCAGCGCATGCGGAAAAAGGGGTCGCCCGGCTCGACCCGGTTCTCCACGCGCCATGCACAAGCTTCCAAGTCCGCCACGACCGGGGACACGGCGTGGTAGGTTTTCGCGATGCGACCCTCGCTGAAAAGCCGGCTGTAGGCGCCACGGGTCGACCGCTCCGCGGAGAAGAGCACCAGCCCGGCCGTGTCGCGGTCCAGGCGGTGGAGGGGGGCCAACGCATGGAGGCCAGTCTGCTCCTGCAGCCGGGCCAGCAGGGAATTCCGCACGTAGGCGCCAGCAGGCGTCACGGGCAGGAAATGAGGTTTGTCGGCCACGAGCAGGTGGTCGTCCTGGTGCAGGATGGCCGCCGCGAAGGGCACCTCGGGTTCGGCGGCCACCTCCCGGAAATAAGTCAGCTCCAGGCCCGCCCGATAGGGCGCAAGGGCGTCCAAGGGCGCCCCGCCCGCCTCCCGCACGAGGCCCCGGTCCACACGAGAGCTCCAGTCGTCCACCGCTGGAAAACGGGCCTCCAGGAAGGCCAGCACCGAAGCTGGCGCAGGGTCCAGCTTTGGCAGCGTGACCTTCGAGACCCGCGTGGCCCGGCTTCCCTGTCCAGACTCGTCCACCCGCGCTCCCTTCTTCTCATCATCCCTTCTGATGGGATCCCCCGCACCCCATACCTCGCTATCCTGGTGCCATGCCGTGGAATCCAAGCCTGCTGCCCGTGCCCCGTTCCTGGGACCAAGAGGACGAAGAGCGGCTGCCGCCGGCGCAGAAACTCTACGCGCTGCAGAACCTGCCGCTGCCTTTCATCAAAGCCGTGGGCTTCGACATGGACTACACCCTGGCGCGCTACCGCTCACCGGAAATCGACGAGCTGGCTTTCAAGAAGGCGTTGCGCCTGCTGGTGCGGGAGCGGGGCTACCCGGTTCCACTGTTGGAGGCGGAATTCGATCCCAAGTTCTCCATCCGGGGCCTGGTGCTGGATGGCGTGCGCGGCAACCTGCTGAAGGTCAGCCGCGAACGCCGGGTGGTGCGCGCCACCCATGGCACCAGGCCCATGGATGCCGCCGCCATCGAGGCCTGCTACGGCCGCCGCCGCCTGGCCGCCTCCGCCAAGGGCTTCCGCAGCATCGACACCATGTTCGAGATTCCCGAAAGCCACCTCTACGCCCTGCTGGTAGACCGCCACGACGCGGGCCGGCTGCCGGGCAAGGACGTGGTGGGCATCTTCAAGGACGTGCGCTGGGCCATCGACAGCGTCCACCGCAACGGCGACATGAAGGCCGAGATCCTGTCCCACCGCGCCTTCTTCATCCCGAAAGACCCCCAACTGCCGGCGGCTCTGGACCGGTGGATCCGCGCCGGAAAAAAACTCTTCCTGCTGACCAACAGCGAATGGACTTTCACCAATGGCGTGCTGGGCCACCTGCTCAATGACGCGGATCCGGCGCGGCCCCACTGGACCGACTACTTCCACACCGTGGTGGTGAGCGCCCAGAAACCCGGATTCTTCGCCGAAGGCAGCCATCCCCAGCCCATGCCGGGACATCCCAACGTGTTCACCGGGGGCCGCGCGGATTGGCTGGAGACGCGCCTTTCGGCGAACGGCGAGGAAGTGCTCTACGTGGGCGACCACATCTACGGCGACATCCTGCGTTCAAAAAAATCGCTCTCCTGGCACACGCTCATGCTCATCCCCGAGCTGGAGGCGGAGCTGAACCAGCTGGAACACCACGCCGATGACGCCCGGGAGCTGCTGCGGGTGGAAACCCAACGGCGGCGGGGCATGCGGCGGGCTTCGATGCTGGTGGATCAGATCGCCCGCAACCGGGAGCACCGTAAATTATTGGGACCTCGGCTGTCCCCCGAAGCGTTCCAGGCCCTGGACCGCGAGGCCGCCATCCTGAAGGTCGAACTCGCAGAAGTGCAGCAGCGCACCGAGTCCCAGCGGGTCCTGGTGCACGAGCTGAACCGCCAGATCGAAGCCACCTTCAACCCGCTCTGGGGCCCGATCTTCCGCGATGGCGACGAACAGACCCGCCTGGCGGACCAGATCCAACAGTACGCCGGCGCCTACACCGGCAAGATCAGCAATCTCTACATGGTGGACCCCAACACAACCGTGTATGCCCCGGTGCTGGCCCTGCCCCATGAGCGGGTGTAGGGAGGGGAAAGGCTTTGGGCTGGCGGCAGCGGGCCTTGGAATCCGTGCCCATCGTGTTGGACGATTATTGTCCGAAACGCCGGTAGTGGGTCAGTTTGAAATCCAAACCGACTAGGCGGGATTGCTCAAGGAAAAGAGGCCCTCCACGGGAACCTGAAGTGCCTTGGACAGTTTGAGGGCCAGTATGGTGGATGGGACCATCTTTCCCGTCTCGATGGCATTGATGCTTTTCCGGGTCACGCCGATCAGGGCCGCGAGGTCGGCCTGCGTGAGGTCGCGCATCGCGCGCTGCACCTTGAGGGTGGTCTTCAGTTCACCTTCCGGCATGGTCATTCCCGGTCGAAGTGGAGGAAGAAGCAGATCAGGGATCCGGCCCCAATCACGAGGGTGAAGGCCCCCATGAACACGGGCCCCAACGCGAGCGGGTTCGAGCCCATTGCGAGCCTCATGATCGGCCGCAGCATGAAAAGGGCCGCCAAGGGGAACTGGGACAAGAGGGTTACGATGAACGCGGCCTTGAATGCCTTGCTGAATGCCTGTCGCCGTTGTTCGTCGTCAAGCACCGCCCGGACCGCGGGGTCGCCCTTGCTGAAGCGGAATCCCTTGCGTTGCCGCGCATTCAGAGCAACCCCAATGACCATCAGTACCGGGACCAAGGGGAACATGAAGCGGGTCACCGCAGGTGCCAACGTGCCATCCACGTCGAGCGCCATGATCGCGAGTGAGATCGTGAACAGCGCCAAATAGAAAACCGTGATGTACAGTGTGCCGCGGACGTAGCCAAGGAATGCTTCGGTGCGTTCGGGGATGTTGGGTTCCACGGTTACCTCCTGGTCGATGGCTCTTGGCCTAGAACAAAAGTAACCTATCGGTTTCTAAAAGCAACCTAAAATTATCTTTTTGTTCAACACTGGGTGCACCAAGACGTGAGACAGCATGTACCTCTTGTTTCCCTGAATTTCGAGGCCCCGACCCCAGGCAGAGATGGGTCGTCAGACAGGTTCAATCTCCAGTAGCGGGATGACCTCTTCCACCTCCCAGGGGTGGTCCCGGCTTACCAATGCATTCTCCAAGAAGATCGAGAATGCGGATTACGTTTGGAGCCTAGAAGAATTGGTTGGGCTGTTGGATGTTTCAAACCGACCCACTACCGAAACGCCGAACCTTTTCAGTGCCAGAGATAATGAATAGGCACTCCAGAACAACCATTTTTCTTGGGCGCTCAAAACCCAAGTGCAACATTCCTCAGAAAGAAGGGTTGTATGGGAAAACACTACCTACATCTGAGTTGCGAGGAACGAGCCATGATCCAGGCGAAGCTGGAGTTGGGATTCAAGCCACGGGCGATCGCCCGTGGCTTGAATCGCGCGGCCTCGACCATCAAGCGGGAGCTGGATCGGAACGGCTGGCAAGCCCCGGCTCACCCACGGAAGCCGGGCCGGCCATCCCCCTCGGGCGGCTATCGCCTCCAATCCGCCCAGGCAAGGGCCCGCGCCCTTGCCTCCAAGCCCCGCGTAAGCCGGAAGCTCGTGGTGGGCTCCCCGTTGTGGCGCCTCGTCCTCGAAAGGGCTGGCCAGTGGCTTGTCCCCCGAGCAGGTG
>JANXPB010000055.1 GCA_025357545.1 Holophagaceae bacterium | reverse complement strand
CGTCTTCAAGACCACCGATTTCGGCGCCACCTGGATCTCCCTTACAACGGCCGACATCAAGGGTTTCGCAAGCGTCGTGAAACAGGATCCCATCAATCCCGCGCTGCTCTATCTGGGCACCGAAGCGGGCCTTTTCATCAGCCTGGATGGCGGCAAGGAATGGGCGGCCTTCAAGGGTGGGGACTTCCCGCCGGTGCCGGTGCGCGATATCGCCATCCACCCCCGGGAGAAGGACGTGGTCCTGGCCACCCATGGCCGTGGACTCTGGATCATCGATGACATCACGCCCCTGCGTTCATTGACAACGGAGCTGATGTCGAAATCCGTGGCTTTCTTGCCTTCTCGCCCCTCCACCTTCGATGAATTGGGCGGGGATGGCTGGGCGGATGGTGACGGTGAATTCGACGGCCGTGGCCCGAGGAATGGCGCCTCCATCGCCTACTACCAGAAAAAGCGGCACATTTTCGGCGATCTGAAATTCGAGATCTTCGATGCAAAGGGCGCCCTCATCGACACCCTGGCGGGAGACAAACGCAAGGGCTTGAACCGCCTCTATTGGGCCATGCGCATGAAGGCTCCTAAAGTGCCCACGGGAGCTTCCATCGCGGGGGGTGCGTTCGTCGGACCTCAGGTGTTGGAGGGCAATTACACCGTGAAAATGACCAAGGGCAAAGAGACTCTCGTTAGCAATCTGGAGATCCTGCCAGATCCCTTGAGCATCCACACCAAGGCGGAACGCGAGGCCCAGTTCGGATTGGCCATGGAGCTCTATCGCGTGCTTGAATCCATGACCTTCACCGTGGACCGTATCGTGGATCTGCGCGACCAGAGCAAGGATCTGGCCGCCAAAGCCACGGATGAATCCTTGAAAAAGCGCCTGACTGCCTTCTCCTCCACCCTGGAGACGCTGCGCAACAAGTACGTCCCCGTGAAGGAGGGCGGAGGCATCACCGGCGAAGAGCGTCTGCGCGACTACGTGGCCACCATCTACGGCGCCGTCACGGGCTATCCAGGCCGCCCCAGCCAAGCTCAACAGGAGCGCAAAGATGCCCTGAAGAAGGACATCGCCGCCGCCGACAAAGAGGTGGACGCCTTCATTCAGAAGGAGCTGCCAGCCCTGAACCAAGGCTTGGCCGCCCAGCAACTTTCATTGAAGCTGTTAAGCCATGAGGATTGGCAGAAGGCGCAGAAGAAATAAGGTCGGCGATCACCTTCCCATTCCAGATCCACCACAAAAAACGATTGGCCACAAAGTACGCAGAGATCACAAAGAACCACTTTGTGTGCTTTGCGCCCTTTGTGGCTGATTCAGTTTTTTCCGGCTTCGCGTCGCTACAGGACTTTTCGCGTGTTTTCCCGGCGGACGTTTAGACGGAGGTTCGTTGGTTATTATATTCATTTTTATGCAGGTGGTTCCCCCATGCGCATGAGCGCCGCGATGACGGCGATACCCATGGCGAAGGGCGCGATGACTTTGGTGGCTTCGGGGAATCCCAGGTAGAGATCCCCGATGGGCAGCACCGCGTAGCAAAGGATGGGCAGCACCGTCACGAACTTGCTCATCTCCCCCATGGGTTTCAAGGGAATGCGGTGTTCAATGAGCCGGTAGGCCATGCCTGCGGTAAAGGTCGTCAGCACCCAGCCCGCGAAATTCTGGAAAGGGATGTCGAAATATTTCCCGCCATCAACCCAGATCCAGGCCTTTTGCTGCAAGGACATGTAGGGGTCCATGGTGAGATCCCAAGCACTCATAATGAGCCCGCCCAATAGAGCAGCGAATACCGACCAGCCCCAATGCAGTTTGCGCGTTACGGGCGTGCCGTGGATCGCCAGATTCGCCATCATTGTGCTTGGATAAAGCACCATGAAATAGGCGAAGGGAATCGGCCAGGCCACTGTGCC
>JANXPB010000021.1 GCA_025357545.1 Holophagaceae bacterium | reverse complement strand
CTACACCTACACCACGGGCGCCATCACCGCGGACTGCACCGTCACGGCCACTTACGCCATCAACACCTACACCATCACGGCCACTTCCAGTGCGAACGGCACCATTTCCCCCAGCGGCCTGGTGGTGGTCAACTATGGCTCGAACCAGACCTTCATCATGACACCCAACGCTGCCTTCGGCGTGCTGGACGTGGTGGTGGACGGCGTCTCGCAGGGCGGATTGGCCTCCTACTCCTTCCTGAATATCACGAGCGACCACACCATCTCCGCGGTGTTCGCCCCGGGGGAGGAAGAGCCCAACAACAACTACGTCCAGGCCACGCGCATCGCCGGGCCTGGGACCATCACCGGGCGGATTTTCCTGGCCAACGACCTGGACTACTACCGCGTGACGCTGCCCCCCGGGTCCACCCTGACGGCCACCCTTATGCCGCTCTCGTCCCCTGCAAACATGAACTACTTCGTCTACATCTACAACCAGGCCGGCAATATCGTGGCCCAGAGCACCCGCAGCGGCGGTGTTGTGAACACGGCCTACATCCGCAACAACAGCTCCACCGCCTTCTACTACTACGCCGTGATCCGGGCGCCCTACGGCTTCGCCAATCCGAACTGGTACCAGTTGAATCTGAATTGGTAGTCAAGCTGACCTGTTGCAAGGGCCGCCGTGAGGCGGCCCTTTTCATTTCGGGATGGGAGCCTCATGCCACGTTGCATTCAATAAAAAAGAACCACCAAGGACACCAAGGGCACCAAGTTTCATTTTGTCTCGTGTATCGGCGCAGCCGATGCCAAAAGAACCACTACATGGGTCAGCTTCGCGGGCCAATCAGGCGGTCCGGCGTGGATCACATAAAGCGTGAGTCCATCGCCGGGCCGCTTGAATTTGCGGGCCTTCAGCCCGCTGGCGCTGGGCGCCCCACGAAGCAAGTTCGAGCAGGGATGAAGGGCGGCGGAGCTTTGTGCTTTTCTTGGTGTCTACGCGTCTTCTCGGTCTCGGCTGCGCCGATACGAGAGACCAACGAACATCTGGCGGTGAATCTTTATCTATTGAATGCAGATCGGCATTAGCCCACGGGGGTCAAGAAGGACGAACCAGCCGCTTCGCTCCAGGGGCCATGCCCATGCTGGGCCAGGATCTTGGTCCCCTCCACCAGCAGCACCTTCGCCTGGGAATCCGGCGACCAATGGAAGGCCTCCAACAGGGCCGCGCCGCCGGAGTGCATCTGGATGATGGAATCCCAGGCCTGTTCGGGGACGTGCGCCTTCATGGCCGCCGCGGTCGTAGCCAAGGCCTCCACCGGCAGGTCCATGGGCGTGGTGGGCAGGCTCAGGAAAGCAATGCCATGGCTCGAGAAGAAGGCCTTCCACGCTGCCACGTCATGGCGGGCGTCGTGGGAAAAGCCGAAAATGAGTGCGATGGGGGCTGGGGGCAGATCGCCGGGAATGCCGTAGCTGCGGCCGGAGAGGGTGGTGCCGAGCAGGTGGGGAATGTCGCTCACATGTTCCTCCGGTATTGCCCGCCGACCTCATAGAGGGCGCTGCTGATCTGGCCCAGGCTGCAGACCTTCACGGTCTCCAGCAATTCCTCGAAGATATTGCCGTTGTCGCGGGCCACCTGCTTCAGGCGGTTCAGGGCTGGGGCCGCGCGGTCCGCATGGCGGCGGTGGAAGGCTTCGAGATTCTGGATCTGCTGCTGTTTTTCGGCGTCAGTGCTGCGGATCAATTCAATGGCGCCCATTTCCTTGGGGGCGCGGTTGAGGAAGGTGTTGACGCCGATGATGGGCAGTTCGCCGCTGTGCTTAAGGTGCTCGTAGTGCATGGATTCGTCCTGGATCTTGCCGCGCTGGTACATGGTCTCCATGGCCCCCAGCACGCCGCCGCGGTCCGAGATGCGGCGGAATTCCAAGAGCACGGCTTCTTCCACCAGCTCCGTGAGCTGCTCGATGACGAAGGCGCCCTGCAGTGGATTCTCGTTCTTGGCCATGCCCAGCTCGCGGTTGATGATGAGCTGGATGGCCATGGCGCGGCGCACGCTCTCTTCGGTGGGCGTGGTGATGGCCTCGTCGTAGGCATTGGTGTGCAGGCTGTTGCAGTTGTCGTAGATGGCGTAGAGGGCTTGCAGCGTGGTGCGGATGTCATTGAAGTCGATCTCCTGGGCGTGCAGCGAGCGGCCCGAAGTCTGGATGTGGTACTTCAATTTCTGGCTGCGCTCATTGGCGTGGTACTTCTCGCGCATGGCCGTGGCCCAGATGCGCCGCGCCACCCGGCCGATGACGCTATATTCCGCGTCCACGCCGTTGCTGAAGAAGTAGGAGAGGTTCGGCGCGAGGTCGTCGATGTGCATGCCGCGCGACAGGTAGTACTCCACGAAGGTGAAGCCGTTGGCCAGGGTGAAGGCCAGCTGGGAGATGGGGTTCGCCCCGGCTTCGGCGATGTGGTAGCCACTGATGCTCACCGAGTAGAAGTTGCGCACTTTCTCGGTGATGAAGCTCTGCTGGATATCGCCCATGACCTTCAGCGCGAATTCCGCCGAGAAGATGCAGGTGTTCTGCGCCTGGTCCTCTTTCAGGATGTCCGCCTGCACGGTGCCGCGCACGTTCTGCAGGGCTTCGCTGCGGAGTTTGGCATAGACGCCGTCAGGCAGCACCTGGTCCGCCGTGACGCCCAACAACGCCAGCCCCAGCCCCGTGTTGCCCGTCGGCAGGCCGCCGGCGTAGGCCGGCCGCGCCATCCCTTCGGCGGCGTAGAGGGTGTCGATCTTCGCCTGGGCCGCCTCCATCTGCCCGTGCTCCAGCAGCCATTGCTCGGCCCGCTGGTCGATGGCGGCGTTCATGAAGAAGGCCAGGAGCATAGGGGCCGGGCCATTGATGGTCATGGAAACGGAGGTGGACGGCGCCAGCAGGTCGAAGCCCGAGTAGAGCTTCTTGGCGTCGTCCAGGGTGCAGATGGAGACGCCGGAGTTGCCGATCTTCCCGTAGATGTCCGGGCGCACGTGGGGATCTTCGCCGTAGAGGGTGACGCTGTCGAAGGCTGTGCTGAGCCGCGCGGCGGGCTGGCCCTTGCTCACGTAGTGGAAGCGCTTGTTGGTGCGCTCGGGCGTGCCCTCTCCGGCAAACATGCGGGTGGGGTCCTCCCCGGTGCGCTTGTATTCGAAAACCCCGGCGGTGAAGGGGAAGCGCCCGGGAATGTTCTCCAGCAATTGCCAGCCCAGCAGCTCGCCCCAGCTGCGGAAGGCGGGCAGCGCGACCTTGGGGACCTTAGTGCCACTGAGGGTCTCGGTGTAGTTCTGGGTGCGGATTTCGCGGCCGCGCACCACGTAGACATTTTCTTCGTCGCAGAAGGTGTGGCGCGTCCGCTCCCAGTCCGCCAGCAGCTTGCGGCAGGCGGTGTTCAACTCCCCCAGGTGCTCCTGGTAGCGCTGGCGGAGCAGCAGAATGGCGGCACCGTGCTCGCCCGCCGCTTCCTGGGTGAGCTGGATGGAATCATAGAATTCCGCCATGGGCGGGACATGATCCCCCAGGGTGAGCAGCGTGGCGTGCAGCGCGTAGGCGGTCTCGGCGCAGTCCGCCTGCTTGGCCGCCCAGCGTTTGTAGCCCTGCACGGTGTCGGCGATCTCCGCCAGGTAGCGCACCCGTTCGCCCGGGATGATGGCGTGCTTGGGCGACGCGGTGGCATCCGCCGCCAGCTTGGGCTCCCAGGCCACACCAGTCTTCTCGGCTAGGGTCCGAATCAGATTCACATAGGCCCAGTTGGTACCGGGATCGTTGAACTGCGAGGCGATGGTGCCGAAGACTGGCAGGGAATCCGGCTCCCGGTCGAAGAGCTTGCGGGCCCGCTGGAACTGCTTGCGCACGTCCCGCAGGGCGTCCTCGGCGCCGCGCTTGTCGAACTTGTTGAGCACCACCAGGTCGGCGTAGTCGATCATGTCGATCTTCTCGAGCTGGGTGGCGGCGCCATATTCCGGAGTCATCACGTAGAGCGAGACATCCACCAGGTCGGTGATCTCCGAGTCGCTCTGGCCGATGCCCGCGGTCTCCACGATGACCAAATCGTAGCCCGCGGCCTTGGCCTCCAGGATGGCCCGGGCCAAGGCATGGGAGGTGGCCTTGTGGGCCGTGCGCGTGGCGAGGCTGCGCATGAAGACCCGGGAGGTGAGCTCCGGGTGGAAGATGGAGTTCATGCGGATGCGGTCCCCCAGCAGCGCGCCGCCGGTCTTGCGCTTGCTGGGATCGACGCTGAGGATGGCTACCTGCTTGTCGGGGAAATCCACGAGGAAGCGGCGCACCAGTTCGTCGGTCAGCGAGGATTTACCCGCGCCACCGGTGCCAGTGATGCCCAAGACAGGGATGGTCTTCGAGGGCAGGGGGCTCTCGGGCACCGTGCCGTCGCTGAGCTCGATCTCGGTGATCTTGCGCGCCAGGGGTATGGCCGCGCCTTTATCGCGGGGGTCGAAATCCACCTGGGCCAGCATGTCGTTGATCATGCCCTGCAGCCCCATGAGGCGGCCGTCTTCGGGGCTGTAGATGCGGGCGACGCCATAGGCTTCCAACTCGGCGATCTCGGCGGGGACGATGACGCCGCCACCGCCGCCGAAGACCTGGACATGGGATGCGCTCGCCGCGCGTAGCAGGTCCACCATGTATTTGAAATACTCCACGTGGCCACCCTGGTAGCTGCTGATGGCGATGCCCTGGGCGTCCTCCTGCAGCGCCGTGTCCACCACATCCTTCACGCTGCGGTTGTGGCCCAGGTGGATGACTTCGGCCCCGGAGGCCTGCAGGATGCGCCGCATGATGTTGATGGAGGCGTCGTGGCCGTCGAAGAGGCTGGCGGCGGTGACGAAGCGGATCTTGTGGGCGGGCCGGTATACGCCTTCAGCGTCGAGCTTGCCGGCGGCTTCCGTCGTGGCGGTGGGCATGGAACACCTCAACCCCCAGTGTAGCTTCCACCCAGGCGGCCTCGATTTTCACATCCCCCAGCGCCGCTCCGGGAACCGGGCCCCGATGGAGGCCTGGCGGTCCTGGATATGCTGGATGAGCGCGTTCCACCGGGGGGTTCCGCGGATGGGTTTGAGCAGGGGGTTCGTTTCATACCACCGGGCGCAGGTGAAGCCCGTGTAGAAGGCCTTCTCCGCCAGATCCTGGGCCCGGTCCAGCTCCCCCATCTGGGCATAGGCCACCGCCAAGTCGAGGGTGAATTCGCCATCGGGCACGCGCAGCCCCACGCGGCTCAAGGCCAGGTCATCCAACTCGGTCCTCGCCCGCTCCGGCTGCCCTTCCAGCAGCAGGCGCATCACTCGGCAGAACCGGATGAATTGGGGATAGCCTTCCTGGAGCCGGGAGCCTTCCGTGAAGGTTTCGAGGGCGGTTTCCTGTTGGTTCTGCGCCAGATGGAGGAGCCCCTTCATCATGAGCACCGTGGAATTGGCACGGTCCCCGGGCCGGGTCCAGAGCGAGCGCTCGAAGCGGTCCCAGTCGCCGCGGTAGAGGAAGGTGACCTGGAGCCGTACGGGACGTCTGGGATCCGCCGAAAGCTCATCCAGGCGGTCCTCGCCGCGGGCCGCCAGATCCAGCAAGCCGGAATAGCGGCTGGCATAGGTCACGCCAGTGAGCAGCGGCATGGCCTGGGGATAAGTTTGGCGGGCTTCGAGGAGGAGTTCCAGGGCCTCCCGGGCGCTGCCGGTGTCGGTGCGCAGGCGCGAGAGCAGCCAAGTTCCGCGGGGATGGTGGGGACATAGCGCCAGGCCCCGGACCAGCAGGGCCTCAGCGGCCCCCAGACTTTCCGTATCATCGGTGGCGGTCTGGAGGGCTTTGAAAAATTGGAGCTGGCCTTCGGCAATGGGAATGGCGGGACAGTCCGGCTCGGCGGCCGCGCAGCTTTCCAGCAGGCCTTTGGCCCGGGCGAAATCACTCCTGGAGCCTTCCTCCTGGGAGGCCAGGTAATCCCAGAACGCCGGCGCGGTGCGGGGCGCCAGCGGCACGGGGCTGGCCTTGCGGACGGGCAGGGGCAAAGCCTCGAGCAGCAAGTCCAGGGTGGGGCCGGGAACCCCAGGGGGCGCCGAAAAGGTTTGCCACTGCCCCGTCTTCCGCAGTTTGCTGGCCCAGCCCCAGGTGGCGTCGAGCTGCAACAGGTCTCCGGACCGCCGAGGTGCCAGACGGAGGATCAGCAGGTCCTTCCGCAGTTGCTTCCACTCCAGGGGACTGGGGCTGCCGACCGTCAAGGAAACCGAGGCGCCAGCCTTGATTTCCAGTTGATCCCTCACCAGCACATTCAGGGCATCGGCCTCGTCCTCGCTCAGGCCCGCGGCCGGGGTCGACTCAGGATCCAGCAGCAGAACCCGGAACACCGTGGGCGAGGCCTGAAGCCGCCAAGCCTTGATCCCCCCGACCGCTGCCAGGAGGGCCAGCGCCACCGCGCCTATCCAACGCAACGGAGTGGGCACTCGGGAGACCGGGGACATGGCGTCGATCCTGGTGGGGTGGGGGGTGAGGAATTCGGAGCGGGTAGGGGGCCTGCGGGGATATCAGGGCATCATTCAGATGTTGTGGAGTCACGGTATGCGCAGTCAGGTAAAAACTCTAGGTATGCTGTTGGCCCTCTCCGCGGTTCTGGGGGCCCAGCAAAAGGAAGGCAAGATCACCACGAGGGAAGCCGAGGCCATCAAAGTGGCCCGGAAGGGGGCCAAGCCCCGCCCGGTGGCGCCCCGACCGCCGCTGCTGGCCATGGAGCAGAATGCGGCAAAACTCTTCCGGAACGCGAAGCAGTCCGTGGTCTACATCACCAGCATCGTGCGCAGCGCCAATCCGGTCATGGATGACACCCCTTCTGGCACGGGCTCCGGCTTCGTGTGGGACGACCAGGGCCATGTGGTGACCAACCAGCACGTGGTGAACACCGATGCGGTGAAGGGCCAAGGCCCCACGGACGAGGCGGACGTCCTGAACGTGACGCTGGCGGACGGCAAAACCTACAAGGCCCAGGTCATCGGCCGGAGCTTGAGCTATGACATCGCCGTGCTGCAGGTGTTCGCCCCCTTGGAGAGCTTGAAACCCCTGCCCCTGGGCAAATCCACAGAACTGCTGGTGGGCCAGAGCACCTACGCCATCGGCAACCCCTACGGCCTGGACCACACCCTGACCAGCGGCATCGTCTCCGCCTTGAACCGCGAGATTTCATCCAGCCTCGGCAACGCCATCCGCGGCGTCATCCAGACGGACGCGGCCATCAATCCCGGCAATTCCGGCGGCCCCTTGCTGGACAGCGCGGGCCGCCTCATCGGCATGAACACCTCGGTGATCGGGCCCGGCAACAAGGCCGGCATCGGCTTCGCGATCCCCGTCGATACGCTCAACCGCGTAGTGCCCCTGCTCATCGCCCGGGGGCAGTTGGAGCCCGTGTACCTGGGCTTCACTGCCCTGATTCCGGCCTATGCCCGGGCCCTGGGCGTCACCCACGGCGTGATGGTCAGTGACGTGGAGGCCGACAGCCCCGCGTCCCGGGCGGGCCTGCAACCCCTGAAGCTGGACCGGGAAGGCCGTGTGGTCTCGCTGGGCGACATCCTGCTGAGCTACCAGGGAACGCCTATTTTGAACGGCGTTCAGCTCTTCGACCTGCTGGAAGTGGATCCGCCCAAGGGTGCGGTGGTCTTCGAGGTCCTGCGTGGCGGCCAGGTAAGCAAGGTCACGGTGCGGGTCGAGGTGCCCAAGGAACCGAAGAAGGACAAGGCTCCGGTTTGATCTAGCTGTCGAATCACTGCTTCTGGGTTTTCGCCGCAGCCTTGGGCGGCAGCCAGGCGAGGGGGACTTGCAGGGGACCATCCAAACCCGTGCAGGTGAGGAAGAGCGAGCCCCTGCTCTCAAGCTCTGCGCCGCATTGCAGGCTGATGACCTGCGTGGCTGCTTCGGCCTCCGGCAGGGGACCGCAACTGAACAGGGGCTGGTCGTCCGCACGCTTGGGGCCCTCAATATGGGCTTCAAGGATCTTGAACGGCTTGCCCGTACTGGATTTCACCGTGAGCTGGAAGGTCCGGTGGCTGGGATCGTCCCACACCACGCGGCTGGGCACCGCGAAGATAGGCAGCTTCAGCTTCCAGGCCAGGGTGAGGTCGAAGGTGGGTTGCCTAGGGGCGTTGGTGGAGACCTTCAACAGCTCCAGGCCCGCCTGCACGCCGGGTTTCAGACGGGAGGGGCGCAGGGTGAATTGGAGCGTGGCCTTGGACCCTTGGGCGACCACTTCGGATTCCAAGTACTCGGGCAGTTTGCTGTCGAGGTGGATCTCGGCGGCTCCGCCCGCCTCCCGGGTGAAGGCGAAGGACAGCATCGGGCTCTCGTGGGGCGCAACCTCGCCGAAGGTCTTGTTGGCTGCATCCACGGCCATCTCGGGGCGCACCACCATGTCCCAGCGGAGGATGTAGCGGGGCTCCTTCAGATCGTCGGGCTCTAGGCGCACGGCCCGTTTCTGGTAGCCCAGGAAGCTGGTGGCCTCCGTGGTGACTTCGATTTTACGGGACTCGCCGGGCAGCCACGGTGTTGAGAAAGGGGCTTCCGCGACCTTCACGCCCGGGGCCGTGTCCAGCACCCGAAAGGAAAGGGGCCGGTCGCTCTGGTTCTTCAGCTCCCAGATGAGCACCCGGGACTCCACGGGCCCCATGCTGCCTAGGTGCTGGTTGCCTTCCGGAAGGACGACATAGCGGTACTTCGGAGCCGGTGACGCTGCGGCCGCCGGGGCCGCGGCAGTTTTGGTGGCAGTCGGCGGTGGCGTCTTCTCGGGGAGCTGGGCGGCGGCGAGGAGTGAGATGAATCCAAAGGCGGGGAGCATGGACAAAGTGTGCCTTGGTCTGGGTCCGGGGTTCCTGTTAAGCATCCTTCACCTTTGTTAATAGTTGTTAAGAGAGCCGAATTTACAAGCAATTGCCCGAAGTCATCGATCTAATTGGGCACCATCAAAATCCACAACCCGACCTATGGAGGTTCTTCATGCAAGTTGTCCTGCGTTCCCGTCTCTCCTTGCTGCTCGCGTTGGGGCTCACGCTGCCTCTGGCGGCCCAGACCCCCAAGAAGGTGCTCTTCGACCACACCCGTCACGAGGAGGCGGGCACCTCGGCGGAATGGGTGATCTGCACGGCCTCGGAGCCGGATCCCACCCCGGCGAACCCCGCCAGCGAAACCAGCTGGAACGGCGGTATCAGCGCCTGGGGCTTCGATCTGTTCAAGGCCGGCTACAAGGTGCAGAGCCTGCCGCCTTCGGGCCGCGTGACCTACGGCGACGCCACTAATGCACAAGACCTTTCGAACTACTCGGTCTACATCATTCCCGAACCCTATGTCAGGTTTTCCACCGCGGAGAAGCAGGCCATCCTCTCCTACGTGCAGAATGGCGGCGGCCTCTTCATTGTGGCCAATCACATCGGCGCCGCGCGCTACAGCGGCACCGGCGGCACCGACGCCTTTACGGTCTTCAATGATCTGGTGAGCGTGGGCGGGTCGAACCCCTACGGGTTCACCTTCGTGGCGGGCCATGGACCGGGCGATGCCCTGGCCAACACCACCAGCACGGCCTTCAGCGCCGGGACCGACGCCGCCACCCAGGCCATCGTGCACGGCGCCTTCGGGGGCCTCTCCCTGATGGACTTCCACAGTTATTCCTATGTCTCCTATGACACGTCCCTCAACCCTTCGGTGAAGGAGATCCTCCACACCCAGGTGAGCGGCGACACGGGCTCCTTCATCGTGACCTGCACCGTGGGGGCGGGCCGCGTGGTGGCCATTTCCGATAGCGCTCCAGCCGACGACGGCACTACCACCACGTCGGGCAAGAGCCTGCACAGCAGCTACACCATCAACAGCAACAAGGCCTTTTTCTTGAATTCCTGCGCCTATCTGGCGGGCAGCGGCACCCCCAACCACGCGCCGGTGGTGTCGATTGTCTCCCCCAGCACCAACCCCACCATCACCGCCGGCGGTTCGGTCTCCTTCCAAGGCAGCGCCACGGACGCGGACGGTGACGCGCTGACCTATGGTTGGGCCTTTGGCGATGGCGCCACGGCCGCCGTGCTGGGCCCCATCAACCTCGCCTACTCGACCGCCGGGACCTATACCG
>JANXPB010000198.1 GCA_025357545.1 Holophagaceae bacterium | reverse complement strand
TGAACCAATCGCGAAAAGGACGGTTCGGGAACCGATGCGTTCATATGGACCCCGGTATTTTCCAGAAGCCTACCACACCAGAACAGTTAGGAGCCGTTACAAAATCATCCGTTCAGTTCGGGTGATTTTGTAACGGCTCCTTGTGTCGGCCCTAGGCCGACGCGATGGCTGCTTCTCCCCAGCGAATCGAAGGTGTTACGACTCCTTATGCCCTGAAGGGTTAAGGAACCCAACCGCTCCGCCAGAAGCGCACTGACCATCCCATCAGGGCTCTTAATGATCATAATGACGCCCAGTGGACGGCCTTAAGCTTGCTTTCTCCAAACAGTACCGAATGCCTCATGCCCCTTGTGCGCACCATCACGCGGATGGGAGCATATCCTTCCTGCATTCTGGAGGCTTCCATGCGTCATGTCCTTACCCTGCTCCTGGCCCCTGCCCTTTGTGTGAGCCTCGCGGCCGATTCCACAGGGGGCCTCACGGGAAGGGTCCTCACCAAGGACGGCCAGCCCATACCCAATGCGATCGTGACACTTCGGCGCACTGATATCACCTACATCAAGGAAATGAAAGCCGACGCTAAAGGGAAGTACATCCAGGTGGGTCTGGCGCCAGTGGAATACGACATCACCGTCCACGCCGATGGCTACGTGGATATCAAGGATCACTTCAAGGTACCCCTTGGCGACCTGATGAAGAAGGACTTCACCCTGATGACCCAGGCAGAAGCCAAGACCACTCCTCAGCCAGGCGCGGCCCCCGTGGATCCCGGCGCGTTGTTGGAGGATGCGGGCTACCAGGCCTACAACGACGCCACAGTTCTCTACAACGCGAAGGATTGGAAGAAGGCCGAGCCCCTGTTCGGAAAGGCCTATTCCTCCTTGACCGAGTCCCTCACCAAGACCAAAGACGAGGCGGCCAAAGGTGAGATCCAGGATAAGCTCAAGACCGTCACCCGCGCTTATGGCGTGGTGCTCTATGAAGTCGGCAAGGAAGACAAGGCTCCCGTGAAATACGATTTGGCCAAACCCTTCCTGGAGAAGGCCCTGGAGGCCAACGACAAGGACACCCGCGTGGTCGACGCCCTGTTGAACATCGCGAAGGAAACCAAGGACAAGGCCGCTACAGCCAAGTACCAGGCTGCGCTAGATGCCATCGTGGGCCCGCGCCCTGAAAACGCCTACAACGACGGAGTCACGGCCTACAACGCGAACAAATTCAAGGAGGCCAAGGAATTCATCAACAAGGCCATTCTGATTGATCCAAGATTCGCGGATTCCTACTACATGCTCGGCCTCATCGAGACCAACAACAACAGCCTGAAGGCCGCCAAGGAAGCCTTCAGGAAATGCCTGGAATTGGCGCCCACCGGCAAACACGCAGGCGAGTGCAAGGAATTCATCAAAGCCCTATAGGGATCGGAATCCCCCAGATCGAAACGGCCCCCAACGGATGGGGCCGTTTTCATTTACCTAGTCTTTCAACGCCAAGCTGACGGGGCAATGGTCCGAACCCAGCACGTCCGCATGGATGGCTGCATCCTGCAGCCTAGGCATCAGGGTTTCGCTGATCAGGAAGAGGTCGATGCGCCAGCCGACGTTCTTTTCGCGGGCCCCGCCCCGGGCGGTCCACCAGCTGTAGAGGCCCGACACGCCAGGGTTCAGGTGGCGCAGCACGTCCACCATGCCGGCCTTCAGATAGCCTTGGAAGCCCTCCCGCTCCTCCGGTGTGAAGCCCGGGTTCTTGACGTTGTCCTTGGGCCTTGCCAGGTCGATCTCCTCGGGCGCCACGTTCATGTCGCCGGTGAGGATGATCTGCTCGCCCTTCGCGTGCCGAGCCTTGAGGATCTTCGCGAGATCCGCGGCGAATTTCTGCTTGAAGGGCAGCCGCACCAGGCCCGCCGAAGCGTTGGGGAAATAGCCGGCGATGAAGGTGAGCTTGCCCTTGGTGGAGACGATGATGCGGCCCTCGGCGTCCACCTCGGGCAACTCCAAGCCCTTGGCATGGCTCCAGCCTGAGCCCTTGCGGGTCAGAGTGGCGGAACCCGCGTAGCCCTTCTTGGAGGTGGCCGGAAACCAGCACACCTCGTAGCCTGCTTCCAGCTGCTTACGGACCTCCAGGTCGATCTCGTTCCATTCGCAGCGGATCTCCTGGAGCGACAGCACGTCGGGATCGGCGGCCTCCAGCCACTCCATGAAGCCCTTCCTGAGCGCCGCCCGGAAGCCATTCACATTCCAACTGATGAATTTCATGGGGACTCCAGGGGCACGGGATTCAGGGCTTCAACCGCTCATAGGCCGCTGCATCGAAGCCGATGACGAGGCCGACCGGATGCACCAGAATAGGGCGTTTGAGCAGGTTGTTGTCGAGCACCATCAGATCGATGGCCTCGGCCTTGGTGAGTTGGCGGTCCTTAAGGCCCAGTTCCTTGTACTTGGGGCTCCGGGTGCCCAGCAGGAGCGCGGGGTCCGCCGGCAGCAGCGCCATTAATTCCAAGGCATTCAAGGGTGTCTTGAAGTAGTCCCGGACCTCGACTTCTATGCCCAGTTCCTCGAGCCTGGCCTTCGCGTTGCGGCAGGTGGTGCAGGAGGACTTCATCCAGAGGACGGGGTTCACAGAGTCTCCACGAAGCGCTCCCAGAGGCGGGCGGATTTGATGCGCCAGTAGGCCATGAGCAGCAGCACCGGCAGGCCCCGGAACCGCCCCACATGGAGCAGGAGTACCCGCCCGCCGCTGCGCTGGACCACATAGCGGGACCATTCCTCCACGCCCGGCACGGGTTCATCCCGATATTCAATTTCGGCCCGGTCCGCAGCCTTCAAGACCAACTGTGGATTCACCTGGCTGTGGCGGGGGTGCCAGTCGCCATAGCGGTCGCCATCCAGCAGTTTCTCTACCACCCGCTCGAAGGGCGCGTCGGTGTCGCGCAACAGCTCGAAGGACCAGACCGGCAGCTTCACTTCACGATAAAGCCCGGCTGGGCGTCCTCCGGCGGGGCCACCAGGTAGGGCTTGCTGGCGTTGTCGCTGGCGGCCAGCAGCATGCCGTGGCTTTCGATGCCCATGAGGGCTCGGGGCGCGAGGTTCGCCACCACCACCACTTTGCGGCCCACCAGTTCCTCAGGCGTGTAGGCCGTGGCGATGCCCCCCAAAATGGTGCGCTGCTCGAATCCAAGGTCCACGGTCATCTTGATGAGCTTCTTGCTCTTGGGCACGGCTTCGGCCGTGAGGATACAGCCCACGCGCAGGTCCGTCTGAACGAAGGTGTCGTAGTCGATGTTCTCCTTCACCGGCGGCACGTCCAGGGCCGCGGCAGGACTTGCGGACCCAGTCTCGCCTGGGGTGGGCGCGGCGGATTCTTCAATCGCTTTCATTTCGGCTTCCTTGTCGATGCGATTGAAAAGGGGTTTGGACTCGCCCACTCGAACGGGTGTCTGGATCATTGGGAGGCCTGCAGCCAGGCGCCCTGGCGCATCCACTCTTCCGGTCTGCCCGAGCGATTCCCAGAGTGCCTGGGCCATCTCCGGCATCACCGGCGCCACTAGGATCGAGATGTTGTGAAGAGACTGATAGAGCAGCTGCAGCACCGTATCTAGTTTCCGGTGGGCGGTGGCATCCACCGCTTCGCGCTTGGCGAGAGCCCACGGAGCGGCTTCGACAATGTAGGCATCCAGGGAACGGATGAGATCCCACACAACGCTCAGGGAACGATGAAAATCATTCTCCTGCGCGAAGCGCTTGGCATTCTCGAAGGTGGATTGCTGCCAGTCGATGATCTTCTTGTCCGATTCATCGAAAATCCCGTCAGCGTTGGATGCGTCCGGAATACCCGAAATCACGCCGCCCCGGTACTTCTGGATCATGGTGATGCTGCGTGCCGCCAGATTCCCCAGCCCATTGGCCAAATCCGCATTGAGCCGATCCATGAATCCCTCGAAAGAAAAGCCGCGGTCGTGGCCTACCTGCATATCGCGCATGAAGTAGAAGCGCAGGGCGTCATTGCCGAATTTCAGCAGGGTGTCGGGCCGCACCACGTTGCCCTTGGACTTGGACATCTTGTCGTCGCCTATCAGCCACCAGCCGTGGGCGAGGATCTGCTTGGGCAGCTCGAGGCCCATGGCCATGAGGAAGGCCGGCCAGTAGACCGCGTGGAAGCGCAGGATGTCCTTGCCCACGATCTGCAGGTCCGGGGGCCAGGTGCCTTCGGAAGCGCCCGTGAGGTAGTTGAGCAGCGCGTCGAACCACACATAGATGACATGCGCCTCGTCGCCCGGCACGGGGATGCCCCACTGGATGCTGGTGCGGCTGATGCTCAGGTCCTGTAGACCGCCTTCGACGAAGCGCTTCACCTCGTTGAAACGGAAGTCCGGCTGCACGAAGTCCGGGTGCGCGGCGAAATACTCCAGCAGGGGCTTTTCATACTTCGAAAGACGGAAGTTGTAGGTCTCTTCCTCCAGCTCCACCAGCTGGTGCGCGAGGCCCTGGGCCTGCAGCTCCTTGGCCTGCAGCTCCGTAACGAAGGCCTCGTCGCTGACGGAATAAAGGCCCTTGTAGGTGGCTTTGTAGATGTCGCCACTGTCGAGCAGCTGCTGGAAGCGCGCCTGCACCACCTTGCGGTGGTCCTCGTCGGTGGTGCGGATAAAGCGGAAGTGGGTCATGTCCATGCGCTGCCACAAGTCGGTGTAGTTGGCCACCACCTCGTCCGCCAGCTGCTTGGGCGTGATTCCCCGGGCCGAGGCGGCCTTCTCCACCTTCTGTCCGTGTTCGTCGGTTCCAGTAAGGAAGTAGACTTCCTCCCCGAGCATCCGGTGGAACCGGGCGATGACGTCCGCCAGCACCGTGGTGTAGGTATGGCC
>JANXPB010000195.1 GCA_025357545.1 Holophagaceae bacterium | reverse complement strand
CACGCTGCCGGTGAGGGTCAGCGGCGGCACGGGATAGCCGCCGGTCCAGGCATAGGCTCCGAGGCCATCGTTCCGCAGCCCGTTCACGGTGGCCACAAGATCGCGCATGGTGCGGGTGGTGCAATCCGTTCCCAACACGCCCACCACGGTGGTGACGCCGCCTAGAGTGAAGCGGGAAAGGGGCACGGCGGGCACTCGCGTATGGGCGCCGGCTTCGCCGCCGCCGCCGGTCACGTGGGCGTGGCAGTCGATCAGGCCTGGGATCAGGCGGCGGCCGCCAAGCTCCACCTCGTCGGCCTGGAAGGCGCCAAGCTGGGCGTCGATCGTCCCCATCCACAACACCTTGCCCCCACCCACCAGCACGTCCTGCAGGCCCAGGGCCTCCGGCGCATAGACGTCCGCGTGGCGGAGCAGGGTCAATATCCGTCCTGGGGGTGCCTCGGGGGCCATGGGCATCACGGGGTCCAGTGTAAGCGGTGGGAAGGTCTGCGGTGAAATGGGAGGCGGGGGGCAAGGGGTCGGCATAATCCTCTCGCGAGCAGCAGAGCACTTCGAGTTCGTCGCAACCCAGCTGGGTGAATCGAATGAGTGTGGTGGCGCGGGCCCCTCGCCGTTCGGCCTGCCGCCCGTGCGGTCCGACTCCAGGGGTGGGTGGGTGCTCGGCAGGTGTTTCTCAGGGTGGAGCCCAGCGGGCCTTGCTAGACTCGGATGGTCGGGAAGAAACCCAATGGGTTTGCGATCGAAAAACTGATCGCCAGGAGCATCGCGTGTTTGGAAAGACCACAGAGGGCAGCAGCGGCCGGCTTGGCCAGCTCTGCGTGGGCTATTTCGTGTTCTATGTGGCGACCGGGCACCTTGTGAAATATTTCACCGGGAGCGTGAACGGCGCCGCGCCCCGCATGAACGACATGGCTTTTCTGGCCTACAACACGTTCGGAGCCAACCTCACCTGCCTGCTCCCGGTGGTGGCCCTGGGCTGGTGGCAGATGAAAAGCATCCGGCCTCTCCGGGTCGGCGCCTGGGAATTCCCGTCCGAATTGCTGTACATCATCCCCAGCGGCATCTGCACCGCAGTGGTCATTCCCACCACCACCCTGATGTACACGCTGCCGATTTCCGTGATGGTGGCGATGGTCATCATGCGGGCCAGCGTCATCGTCATCGGCCGGGTGGTGGATGGCGTGCAGATCGCCCAGGGCATCCTGACGAAAAAGGTCTACTGGGAGGAGAACTCTGCCGTGGCTTTCGCGCTGCTGGCGGCCAGCATCGAACTGCTGGGCGGCAATGGCGACAAGGGTGTAAAGGCCGGCGCCGACAGCTTCGATTTCATCCATAACCGCGCGGCGGTGATCATTCTCGTGAGCTACATTTGCGCCTATGCCATCCGCATCTACCTCATGAACTACTACAAGAACACCCGGCCCAAGGGCGAGCCTTTGGACAACCGCGCGTTCTTCGCCACGGAACAGATCGCGGCGTCCATCGCCATGGCCGCCATCGCCACCTTCGTGTTCTTCTCGCCGCGTTTCATCGCCAGCTGGGGGGAACTGCACCAAGTCGCGGGTTTCGTCAGCGCCATACAGTCGCCTTTGCCCGCCTGGATGTGGGCCGCACTCTCCGGAGTCGCCTTCGGCATCGTGGCCTTCTTCAGCGTCTTCATCTTCATGTTCAAAGGCCGCACGGCCACCTTCACGGGGCTGGTGAACCGGCTCACGTCGCTGGTGGCGGGCACCACCGCCACGCTGTTGGGCTGGGCCATCTTTGGCAGCAGATTCCCGACGCTCCAAAACTGGGTGAGCCTGGGCTTCGTGCTGGTGGCCGTGGCCTTTCTGACCCGCGCTGAACGCAAGCGCACCCGGGAACTCAAGGCGGCCCAGGAGATCTGAGCGGTGCCCAGACAGGCGCTTGCGCCGGGTGTATGGTCAGCCTGCCGACCTTCGGGGTTGGCGCGAGGTGGCCATGCCGCTCAGTCAGTACAGCCCCAGCTTGATCCTCTGCATCCTGGCGGGGTTCCTGTTCCTCATCGCGATGCTGCTGCTGGTGGGGCTCCGCAAGGCGCGGGGCTTTCGGCGCTTCCTGCGCGGCCTCGCCGGCGCGGTGTTCCTGCTGCTGGCCTTGGCGGTGGGAGGGATCGCGCTGGCGTTGCACAATTACCTGCGCATCTTCGATGATGTGGCGGTGGCGCAAGTGTCCATGAAGCAGGTGGCTCCGCAGCAGTTCCAGGTCACCTTGGCCCCGGCCGCCGGCACACCGCGCACGCTGGAGCTGCGGGGGGACCAGTGGGAGGTGGACGCCCGGGTGGTGCGTTGGAAGCTGCCGGCTTTGCTGACGGGCCTTCCGCCGATGTACCAGCTCGAACGCATTAGCGGTCGCTACCGCGATATCGCCCAGGAGCGCTCAGCGCCACGCACCGTGGAAGCCCTGGACGAGGCCGCGGCCTTTGATCTGTGGGCCCTGAAACATCGCTTCCCACGCCTGCTCTCCTTCGTGGATGCGGACTACGGCAGCGGCGCCTATCTGCCCATGGTTGACGGCGGGCGCTTCACTTTGCTGCTGAATCCGCGTGGCGGGCTGGTGGCCAAACCCGCCGATGCGGCGACGAGAGAAAAATTGACGGCGAGCGGCTGGTAGCTGAGGTTCCAAAGCTGTGAGACTCCCACTTGCCTATTCGATGAGGGAGGTGTCGTCTGCGGTGGCATTGGTGCGCTCATCCCCATGCTTGGCTTCATCCAATGCTGCGAGCACCAGGTCCGGATTCATGGGCTGCTGCAAGGAGGCCGCGCTGGGGTCATGGCGATCTCTGACATTCGGCAAATCGCGCCGTAATTCTTCCAGCAGATCGATCAGCTTGGCGGCCTTATGTTCGGTCAACAGGGTCACTTTCAAATCCAGGTGCGCGCGTTGTTCCTCGAGTTTGTCCATCCGGTTCTGCTTGGTCAGGACCACCGTGGTCGTCAGCAAGGCCCACAATCCCACGATCCCCTGCAGCCAGGGGAAGGGCGCCCGGTCGAAGCCAGCCAGGCCCAGGCGAGGCAACAGGGTATTGACGAAGATCCAGAGAGCGACAAAGAGCAGAATAACGCCTAGAAAGGCAGGCTTCCCCACCAGGTGGCTGATGCGTTCAAGGAGTCGTTGCGGCGGGCTGATCTTTTGATCTTCACGCGCATAGAACTCATGGACCGCATCGATGTTCTGGCTGATCTGGTCGCGTTCGGAATCGGTCGGCGCAGCCGGGGGAATGTCGAGTTTGGACCTCATGCCTGGATGTTACTTGACCCGTCTGGAGGCGGGGGGCCACAACCCTGAAAATCCACCCCTTCTCCTTGCGGGATGAACAGCGGGAAGGCCCGTCTTTGGCTGCGGGAGAAGAAGGAGGCGCCTTCTGCAAGCCATTGTGGCGGGTCCAGTGGAAGGGGGCCGGGTGTCCTTCCAGGCCATGGAGAACACGAAGCGGGCCGGGACTAGCCGATGATCGCGGCAGCTACCAAACCTTCGAGCCCGGGCGATCCTGGGAGCCAACCCCAGGCCAAGCCCTGCGGCCCTCAAAGGCCATTGCCCAGGCCTCCGCCCCCTCGGGAGCCCCTGGAAGGCCGGCTTAACCTGGAGGGGTGGAAGGCCGAGGTGGACCCGGAGCGGGTCTGCAGAACCCTACTTACCCGGTTCAAGTGTTGAACGGTGCTCCAGGCCAAGGAACCGCCTTGGCGAGCTTCCAGGCCCCCCCAAACCCCGCGCGAATTCCAACCGCAGTCACCAATGATCGCCGAATCCTGGCCTCTCCCTTGACCCGGAGCGCAGAGCTCTGTCAGCAATAGAGCGCGGTCCGCACGACCGCCCGCGCCCAGCGCGCTATTTTTGGATGCGTTCGAGAGAATGAAGGATAAATAGGGCTCTTCGTTGAATTGTGTGGGTAGAGCTTCAGGGTGAGGTGGGCTTTTGGTCCACTGGAGAGCTGGACACGAACCTACTCTTCCCGGCGGCCCTCGGGCTTCAACCTCCAGGGGAGGTGAAGTCGCTGGAGGTCAATGCCCACGAGCGCCGGCTG
>JANXPB010000164.1 GCA_025357545.1 Holophagaceae bacterium | reverse complement strand
TAGATGGCGCGGGCCAGCACCGTAGCGGTGGTGGTACCGTCGCCGGCCACGTCGGAGGTCTTGCTCGCGACTTCACGCACGAGCTGGGCGCCCATGTTCTCGTGCTTGTCCTTGAGCTCGATCTCCTTGGCGACGGTAACGCCGTCCTTGGTCATGAGGGGCGAGCCAAACTTCTTTTCGATGAGGACGTTGCGGCCCTTAGGGCCGAGGGTGACCTGTACCGCGTCGGCGAGCTTGTTCACGCCGCGCAGAATGGCCTGGCGGGCGTCTTCGGCATAGATGATGGACTTAGCCATGTGGGATCTCCTGTGGATGTCGAGGGAATGGAAAGGCAGTGGGTGCCTCGAGCTGAACGCCCAGGCTTCGAAGCAGCTAGCTCAGGATCGCCAGGATCTCGTCTTCGCGGACGATGACGTGGTCCACGTCATCGAGCTTCACTTCGGTGCCGGTGTACTTGCCGATGAGCACCCTTTGGCCCGCCTTGACGGACATGGGGACGCGCTTGCCGTTGTCATCGAACTTGCCTTCGCCCACCGCCACGACGGTGGCCTCCATGGGCTTTTCCTTGGCGGTGTCGGGGATGATGATGCCGCCCTTGACGGTCTCGGCAGGGTCCACGCGCTTGAGCATGACGCGGTCGTACAGGGGGGTGATGGCCATTGAAACCTCCGTGGGATTGGATGGACTGAAGCCACTAGCACTCAACTGTGGCGAGTGCTAATTCTACTCCGGTGTCCGTTCAGATCAACCACAAATTTCAAACTTTGGATAATATCTTAGTTAATTACGCTAATATTTTATGCTTTTCATTCTTTTCTTGCCCATGCCTTAGCCGAGGGGCCTTCCAGGATGTACCCTTGATTTATGACCCTTCTCCCAGTCCTGATCGAACTCCAAGCCACTCATGATTATTTGAAGGTCATTGAAAGGGACCTGACCTCCTTGCCGCCGGATCTGGCCGCCCTGGACACTCAGCTCCGGGCCCACGACAAGCGCTTGGCGGAACTGGACCGCGGTGTGGTGGACGGCAAGGCCCAGGTCGAGAAGCTGACCAAGGAGCTCGAACTGGCCAAACGGCTGGAAGAGCATGCCCGCAAGCACCTCAAGACCGTGGACCAGAAAGTGAAGTACGCCGCAGCCATCCGGGAAGTGGACGAGCGGGAGCGTCAGCGCCATGGCCTGGAACGCCCCCTGAAGGAATTGGCCGTTCGCCTCGAGGCCGCCGCCAAGGAGGCCACGGAAATCCAGACCAAACGCACCGTGGCCCAGGCCCAGTTCGACGAGCTGCACCAGATCTTCCTGGCGGAACACGAGAATCAGGTGGCTTCCCGCGCGGAACTGCAAGCCAAGCGCAAGACCCTTGAGGACCAGATGACCCTTGCCGAAGTGACCCGCTTCGGGCGGCTGCTGTCCCAACGCATGGGCAAGGCTGTCGTGAAAGTCGAAAGCGGCATCTGCACCGGTTGCCGGGTGAAAATCCGGAGCCCCTTCCTCATGCAATTGCGGGATGCCAAAGCGCCCATGGGCTGCGAATCCTGCCAGCGGATCGTCTACCTGGCGTGATCGCCGAGCGGGCCGAAGCTCTCCGCCAGCGCATCGCGCAGGCCTGCGGCCGTTGCGGACGGGATCCGGATCGAGTGGAGCTGCTGCCGGTTTCCAAGCGCCAACCCGTGGCGGCGCTGCGCGAGGCCGCGGCGCTGGGGTTCAGCCGCTTCGGAGAGAATTACGTCCAGGAAGCCGTTGCGAAACATGGGCAACTGCCTGAGCTGAGCTTCAATCTGATCGGCCCTCTGCAACGCAACAAGGTTCGCCTCGCCCTCGAACATTTCCAGGAGATCCAGACGGTGGACGGGGTGGAGCTGGGCGCCCGCCTCCGCCGCATCGCCGAGGAACTCCAGGTGCAGCGTGGGCTCTGGATCCAGGTTGACCTGTGGAACGAAGCCTCCAAGGAGGGTGGCTGCGGGGAGGATGACATCGGGCCGATCCTTTCGGAGGTGCGGCCATCCGCGCGCTTGGACTTCAGAGGCTTCATGGCCATCCCACCCCCGGCGCAGCCTTCGGCATTCCCGGAGCTGGCGGCCCTGCGGGAGCGGTGGCAGCAGAAACTGGGCCAGCCGCTGCGCCTGAGTATAGGCATGAGCTCCGATTTGGAAGCCGCCATCACCGCGGGCAGCGACCAGGTCCGCATCGGCACTGCATTATTCGGCGCGCGGGACCAGCCCATCTGACTACCCCCCGATCGCACAGTCAACTGGACTGTGCTCCCGCACCCGTTGCGCCTGCGGCTTGCGATCGCGGAGGGGGCCCCGTGGGCATGAGCTCCGATTTGGAAGCCGCCATCGCTGCGGGCAGCGACCAGATCCGCATCGCCATGGCACTATTCGGCGCGCGGGTATGATATCGGCCCCTCAGCAATAGGGCAGATTCAGAGTGAGCGCGAAGGTCAGAGCCGAAGCCGGTCGAGCTGCTCGGGCCGGTTCCGCCAATCCTCTTCGACCTTGACATACAGCTCCAGACGCACCTGGCGCTGCAACAGCTTCTTCAGCTCCCGTTGGGCACTCTGCCGGATGTCCTTGATCATGGCGCCCTGGGAGCCCAGCAGAATGCGCCGGTGATTGGACTTCTCCACCAGGATGAGCGCCGCGATGAAGACACCGCCGGGGTCCATGTCCTCGGGATAGTCCTCGCCTTCTTCGATCCAGCGTTCGATCTCCACTGCGGTCACGTGGGGCACTTCCTCGCGGGTCTTGCGCAGCACCTTTTCCCGGATGAACTCCGCGGCCATGCCCCGCTCGTTCTGGTCCGTGAAAGTCGCGTCGTCGAAGGCCCAGTCGCCAGCCTGGGCGTCCCGTTCCAACAGGGCCCAGAGCGGCTCCAGATTGGTGCCGGCCTTCGCGCTGAGCGGCACGATCTCGCTGAACTCCAGCAGGTCCTTGTAGCGGACCATGGTCTCCAGGAGCCGCCCCTTGGAGAGCAGGTCGATCTTGTTGAGGATCAGGTAGACCGGCAGTTTGAGGGTCTTCAGCCGCTTGGCCAGAGCCTTTTCCCCATCCCCCAGAAAGCCGTCCGCATCCACCACCCAGAGCAGCAATTCCGCGTCCTGCAGGGCGCCATCCACTTGCGCCATCATGCGGTGGTTGAGGGCGTGCTGGGGCTCGTGGACGCCAGGTGTGTCGAGGAAGACCAGCTGGGTGCCGCCCCGGTTGACCACGCCGAGGATGCGGCTGCGGGTGGTCTGGGGCGTCTGGCTGACGGCCGCCAATTTCTCGCCCACCAAGGCGTTGAGCAGGGTGCTCTTGCCCGCGTTGGGGAGGCCCACCAGGGCTAGGGTCAGACGCTTTGAATGCTCAACCACGGTGGATGCCTCGCTTCGATTCGCGTATGAATTTCACGAGGTAGGCCACCTCGGGGAACTGGCCCAACTCGGTTTCCACCTGCTTGAGGGCGTCGTCCCTCAGCTGACCCGTGTGGAAGAGGATGCGATGCGCCTTCTTCAAGGCTTCGATGGCATCCAGCTTGAACCCTTTGCGCTGCAAACCGATGTTGTTCACGCCGTAGCTCTTGGTGTCCCGGGCGCCCACGGTCTTCATGTAGGGCAGCACGTCCTGGGTGGCCACGGTGAAGCCGCCCATGAAGGCGTGGTCCCCCACCCGGCAGAACTGGTGCACCGCCGAGAAGGCCCCGATGTTGCAACGGTCGCCTACTTCCACATGGCCCGCCAGGGTGGCGCAGTTGGCGAAGATGTTGCCGTTCCCCACGTGGCAGTCGTGGGCCACGTGGGAGCCGGTCATGAGGAAATTGTCGTCGCCCATGTGCGTCAGGCCGCCGCCGGTCTCGGTGCCGCGATGGGCGGTGGTGCCTTCGCGGAAGGTGTTGCGGTGGCCGATGACCAGCCGCGTGGGGGCGCCGCTGAATTTGAGGTCCTGGGGTTCGAGGCCCAAGGAGGAATGCGGAAAGACCATATTTTCTTCGCCAAGTTCCGTGTGGGGGCCGATGATCACGTGGCTGCGCAGCACGGTGCTGGCGCCGATCTTCGAGGGGCCTTCCACTAGGCAGAAGGGGCCTATGACCACACCTTCGCCCAGTACGGCCTCGGGATGGATCACCGCAGAGGGATGCACCTGCCCGCTCATTTGGCCGTCTCCTCCGTCAGGTCCATGAGCATGGACATGAATTCCGCCTCGGCGACCTTCACCCCGGCCACGAAGGCCTCGCCGCGCATCTTGCAGATGCGCCCCTTGAAGCTCAAAACCTTCACCTCCATCACGAGCTGGTCGCCAGGCAGCACGGGCTTGCGGAATTTCACACCGTCAATGCCCATGAAGTAGATGACCTTCTTATCGCGGTCCTCAAATTCCCGCATGATGAGACAGCCACCCGTTTGGGCCATGGCTTCCACGATGAGGACGCCAGGAAAGACCGGGCGTTTGGGGAAGTGGCCCTGGAAGATCTCCTCGTTGTAGGAGATGTTCTTGAGCCCCCGGATCCATTCCTTGGGCTCGTAATCCAGCACCCGGTCCACCAGGAGAATGGGGTAGCGGTGGGGCAGCAGGTCCATGATGCCCTGCAAATCGATGGTGTTGGGCGTCCGAGCGTCCGTCATGCAAAATTCTCCGAAACTCCAGTGTCTCATACCGGGCGCCTGAGCCCACCCAACGCCCACCCCAGGCTCGCCCCCGGGCGCACGAGGGCCACAGAGCCGGCCGGTCCTGCTAGCGTGGAGGCATGGCCTCACTGGGACGGCACCTCCTGGCGGAATTCGGCGGCTGCGATCCGGAGCGGCTGGCGGATCTGGACCACGTGCGTTCGTCAATGCTGGCGGCGGCGGCAGCCTCCGGCGCCACCATCGTCACCCACAGCTTCCATCACTTCGCTTCCCAGGACGGGGGCGCGGGGGTGAGCGGCGCCGTGATCATCGCCGAAAGCCATCTGGCCCTCCACACCTGGCCCGAACACCGCTTCGCCGCGCTGGACTTCTTCACCTGCGGCCACGGCGTGGATGTGCGGAAGGCGCTGGACTATCTGAAAACGGCCTTCCTGGCCTCCACCGAGGAACTCGTGGAAGTGGAGCGAGGGCCCCTGCGGGTCGGGGTCCTGGAATCCAGCTGAGGTCTGGGGCCCCGCCCCGGCTCACAGCCAGCCGTAGGGCCCTGTGGATTGCTTCGGAAAGGCGCCCTCCAGTTCCAGCATGGCCTGTTTCCGCTCGAGGCCGCCGCCATAGCCCGTCAAGCTACCGTCGCTGCCGATGACCCGGTGGCAAGGGATCAGGATGCTGATGGGATTGGCGCCATTGGCTCGACCCGCTGCGCGGAGGCACTTGGGGTCGCCCAGCCGTTTGGCCAGCTCCAGATAGCTGATGGTCTTGCCGTAGGGGATGAATTCCAGTTCCGTCCACACCTTCCGTTGGAACTCGGTGCCGGCCAGCCGATGGGGCACATTGAAGGTTCGCAAGGACCCCCGGAAATAGGCTTCCAGTTGGTTCTTGAGGAACACGAAGGCCTGGTCGTCCTTTTTGGAACGGGCCTCGCCCCAGGTACCCTCCCGCCCTACTTTCAAGAATTCCAGGCCGGTCAGGTAGCCTTCACCGTCGAAGGCGGCGCCCATGGCCCCGAGGGGCGTTTCCAGACGATGGGACCAGATCGGTGCGATGGGCATGGGACCCGCAGCTAAGCCGCAGTGGGCGGCGTAAGGATCCGTAACGGTCTCACCAGAAAAGCGCTGGTTATCCCGTGACGTCTCCTAATATCCAATCATGGCTGAATCCCACTCGTTCCGCTTATCCATCATCGACTACCTCAACGCCGCACCCCTCAATTACGGGTTCAAGCACGGGCTGGGGTGGGAGCATTTCCATTTGAAATTCCACGTGCCTTCGGCCTGCGCCGACCGGCTGCGGGATGGAGAAGTGGACGCCGGGCTCATCAGCTCCATCGAATACTTGCGCATCCCCGGCCTCCGCATCGTGCCGGGCCTCTGCATCTCCAGCCCCAAACGGGTGCGCAGCGTGGTCATCCTGTCGAAAGTGCCGCCGGAGGAGATCAAGACCCTGGCCCTCGACACCTCCTCGCGCACCTCCGTGGTGCTGGCCCAGTTGCTCCTGCAGGAGCGCTATGGCGTGAACCCGAAGGTCACGGACATGGGGCCGGACATGGAGGCCATGCTGGCGGACCATGATGCGGCCCTGATGATCGGGGACCAGAGTATGCGGGCCCGGAAGGAGGGCCTCATGGTCATGGACCTGGCGGAGGAATGGTTCGAGTGGACGGGCCTGCCCTTCGTCTTCGCCCTGTGGACCGTTCGGGAGGACGCGCCGCTTCTCGACGTTCCAGGTGGCGTGGCGCCCTTCTTCCACAAGAGCCTGGAGGCCGGCATGGCCCACATTCCCGCCATCGTGGAAGAAGCCCGCCGCCATATCCCCTGGACCAAGCTGGAACTCACGGAATACCTGACGGAGAACATCCGGTACCAGTTGGGCGAAGCCGAGATCCGCAGCCTGTCCCTCTTCTACGAAAAGGCCGTGAAGCAGGGTTTCGCACCGGAGCACCTGCCGCTGAAATTCCTGTGAGCGCCTCGGGGATGGAACCCTTCCGCTGGCAGCGCCGAGCTTGGGCCCTGGCCTGGTTCACGGTGGTCTACAACCTGGCCGAAGGCGCCGTGTCCATCGCCTTCGGCCTAAGCGAGGGCTCCGTGGCGCTGTGGGGTTTCGGCGCCGACAGCCTCATCGAGGTGGCTTCGGCCCTGGCGGTCATGGCGAGGCTGCGCCACGGGTTCAAGGCCCCGGCCACCGAAGCAGAGCGCCGGGCAGTGCTCGCCATCGGGTGGCTCTTCGTGGCCCTGGCGCTGGTCATCGGGCTGGGCGCGGCCCTGCAACTGGCCGCCGGCCGGCACCCGCCCACCACGCTCCCGGGCCTCGTGATCTCCAGCCTGTCCCTGGCCTTCATGTTGTTCCTTTGGCGCGCCAAGCTCCGCGTGGCCATGGCCCTGGACAGCGCCGCCCTGCGCAGCGACGCGGCCTGCAGCCGGGCCTGCATCCAGCTCTCGGCGGTGCTCTTCGCCGGCAGCCTGGCCTTCGCCCTCAGCCCGCGGCTCTGGTGGGTGGACGGCGCCGCGGCCCTGCTCCTGGGCCTGCTGATCCTGAAGGAGGGCATCGAAGGCCTGCGCGCCACTGCCTCACCCGGTTTCGACGGTGGCTGCGGGTGCGGTCATGATGGGATTTAAGGAGAACCTCGTGGACCTGGCCCCGCTCTTCCGTGACCACCTCGCGCAGCGCCTGAAGGATGCCGAAGCGGCCCTGGCCCGCACGGGCTTTGAAACCCTTGTCATCAGCAGCGGCACCCAGTTCGAATACTTCGCCGATGACCGGGAGGCCTCCTTCTACGGGACCCCTCACTTTCTGCATTGGTGCCCTCTGGAGGGGCCTCACCACCTGCTGAAAATCAAGCCGGGCCTGAAGCCCCTGCTCATCCGCTACGCCCCTGAGGACTTCTGGTATCTGCAAGCGCCGTTGGGCTCGCCCTACTGGGCCGAGGGGTTCGACCTGGTGGAATGCCGCACCCAGGATGAAGTCTGGAAGGCCTTAGGGAGTTCTGCCAAGGGCGCCTACATCGGTGACGAACCCGTCCGGGCCGAGGCCGCCGGCCTAGCGGTCAATCCCGAGAACATCACGAAGCACTTGGACTGGACCCGCAGCTTCAAGACCAATTACGAACTGGCCTGCATGGACGAGGCGCAACAAATGGGCGCCCGGGGCCATCGCGCCGCCAAGGCCGCTTTTATGGCGGGCGCGTCGGAACTGGAGATCCACTGGGCCTACGTCCAGGCCGTGGGCTGCGTGGATGAAGACCTGCCCTACACCACCATTGTGGCCCTCGACGAGATGGGCGCCATCCTGCATTACCACGGCAAGCGCCCGGATGTGCGCAACGGCGCGGTGCTGCTCCTGGACGCCGGGGCCCGCCGCCACGCCTATGCTTCTGACATCACCCGCACCTTCACGGCGCCCCATTGCGACCCGCGTTTCGCGGCCCTGGCGGCCTCCATGGAAAAGGCGCAGCAGGAGCTCTGCGGCATGGTCCGCCCAGGCCTGCATTACGGCGAATTCCATCACCAGGCCCACTTCAAGATCGCCGACATTCTGCTGGAGCACGGACTCCTGCGGGACACGGACCGCGACGAGGCCGTGGCCAAGGCCCTCACCAAGCCGTTCTTCCCCCATGGCCTGGGCCACCACCTGGGCATCCAGGTGCACGATGTGGCCGGCAAGCAGCTGGGCCCCGACGGCGCCCCGGCGCCCCAACCGCCGGAGCACCCCTTCCTGCGCACCACCCGCATGATCGAAGCGGGCAATGTCTTCACGGTGGAACCCGGTCTCTATTTCATTCCCATGCTGCTCCGCCCCTTCCGCAGTGGCGACAAGCTCGAGCTCTCCTCGAAGTTCAACTGGGAGCTCATCGACCAGCTCACACCTTTCGGCGGCATCCGTATCGAAGACAACGTGCTGGTCACCGCGGACGGCCACGAGAACCTGACCCGAAAGCACTTGCCGGAATGAGTCAGCTGATCTGACCATTGGAATTGAACGCAGGAAAGGCCGGATTTGGGGCTTTCCTCGTCTTACGATATACCGATGAGCGTGTTTTCCAAATCCCCCGCGCCGCGCTGGGAGCGCCGCCCCAGCCCGAAGCGACGAGGCCAGCCGCGCGCATCGCGGCGTCACGAGCCTTGTGCGTATCATCTATACGCAGCTGCGGCCCCTTCCTTGCGCTGCATCGCGGCTGACCTCCGTCGCGGCATGGGGGATTTGTAAAACACGCACCTAGGCATCTGACGAGGGCTTCATGCGTTTGCGTTCCGCTCTGCTTCCATTGTGTTTCCCCGCCCTGCTCTTTGCGCAAGGCACCTGGAAATTGACGCTGGAATCGCTCTTCCACCCCTCGCGAAAAATCCAGTTTCTCGGTGCGCCTGCCACCCGGTTGGCCTGGGCGCCGGATGGCAGCCTGGTGCAGACGGAGCGCAGGAACGGCAAGGTAGCCCTGCTGCGGGTGAACCCGCGCACCTGGGAAAAACAGCCGCTGTTCGAGGCGGACCGGCTGCTGGCGGCGCTCAAAGCAGTAGGCGCGCCAGAGGCCACGGCCAGCGCGGCACTGGATCAGGCCTCGTTCGCTTGGAACGAATCGCGCTCCGCCTTCGTGGTGAGCATTGCGGAAGATCTCTACCTGGTGGATGCCAAGCAGGTCCAGGCCCGCCGCTTAACGAACGCCCCCGGCAGCGAAGACGAACCCACCTTCAGCCCTGATGGAAGCCATGTGGCCTTCCTGCGGGGCAACGATCTGTACGCCGTGGACACGCGCACCTCCCAGGAAACACGGCTCACGACTGGGGGCAGTGAAACGGTGTTCAACGGCCGCCTGGACTGGGTCTACCAGGAGGAAGTCTACGGCCGCGGCAGCTACCGCGCCTTCTGGTGGTCGCCGGATTCCAGGCGCTTGGCCTATATCTCCTTCGATGAAACCCGAGTGCCCGTCTACACCCTGGCGGACGACCGTTCAGATCCCCAGACCTTGTTGAAGGCCCGTTATCCCAAAGCCGGCGACCCCAACCCCGACGCGCGTCTCGGAGTAGTAGACCTTGTGGGCGCCACCACTTGGATGAAGGACCCGTACCCCGGCCAGGCGACGCTGCTGGTGCAGGTGGGGTGGAGCCCCAGTGGCCAACTGCTGGCCAGTTTCCAGAACCGCGTGCAGACCTGGCTGGATCTGCGCCGTTTCGATGGCGCGGAATCGAGCCCGCTCATCCACGAACAGGGCACCGCCTGGCAGGAGCGCCTGCCCCTGCCCCGCTACCTGGAGGACGGCCGCTTCCTGTGGGAATCGGACCGCAGCGGTTACCGGCATCTCTACCTGTACTCGGCGGATGCCAAGCCGCTGAAAACAGTGACCCACGGGCCCTGGTGCATGGAGGAAGTCCTTGGCGTGGACGAAGCCGCCAAGCAGGTCTACTTCACCGCGACTGAGCGCAGTTTCACCGGCCTGGACGCCTACCGCGCGCCCTACGAGGAGCAGGCCGACAAATCACCCGCGTTGAAGAAATCGAAGAATCCCCGCAAGGCGATTGCGGTGGCCGCTGAACCTGAGCTGGTGCGCATCACCCAAGCCAAGGGCACACACGCCGTCGCCTTCAGCCCGGATTTTACGCTGTTCCTGGATTCCTGGTCCGATGCCTCCACCCCCCGACAGCAATTCCTGTGCGATGGCAAGGGCGCGCAGCTGCGGCTCATCGATGAGAACCCTTCGCCCCTATACAAGGCCCTGGCCCTGGGCCAGGTGCAGTTCCAGCAGGTGCAGGCCCGAGACGGTTTTCCGATGGAAACCATGCTGGTGCTGCCGCCGGATTTCGATCCTGCCAAGAAATACCCGGTGGTGCAGCACGTCTACGGGGGCCCCGGCTTTCCCACGTTCCGCACCCACCAGGTGCGCAACGCCCTCAGCCCCGCGCTGCTCTGGTACCACTTCCTGGCCCAGCAGGGCTACGTGGTGTGGGTCTGCGACAACCGGCTGGCCTCAGGCAAGGGCGCCAGCGCCACGACAGGCGCCTTCCACCGCCTGTATGTGCAGGAACTCCAGGATCAGCTGGATGGGCTCGCCTGGCTCAAATCCCAAGGTTGGGCGGACATGGATCGCGTGGCGCTGGAAGGCTGGAGCTACGGCGGCAGCCTGACGGCCTACGCACTCACGCACACCAAGGCCTACAAGGTGGGCATCGCCGGTGCGCCGGTGACGGACTGGCGGCTCTATGACAGCATCTACACCGAGCGGTTCATGGGGCTGCCCAGAGACAACGCCGCAGGCTACGACGCCAGCTCCATCCTCAAGGCGGCGCCGGATCTCAGCGGTAAGCTGCTGATCCTCCACGGCACCCTGGACGACAACGTGCATCCGGCGAACACGATCCAGTTCATCGATGCGCTCCAGAAGGCCTCCCAGCCTGCGACCCTCATGCTGCTGCCGGGCTCGAACCACGGCCCCGTGGCGCCGCACCACGTGTGGGCGCGCTTCAAGGCCACCTGGGAATTCATCCGCGCCAACCTCTGAACGACAGCACAATGCCGCTCTGAATCCACCAGGACTGCCCATGAATCGCCTTCCGCTTCTACTGCTTCCCGTTCTTCTCACCGCGGCCCTTGAGGCCCAGCCGCCTCAGGCATCTCCCAGCCCGGTCTGGAGTCCCAAGGGCGACTTGCAACTCAGCCTGGACAAGCTCTACCACCCCACTAAAAAAATCGTCTTCCTGGATAACCCGAAGACCCGTTTCGCCTGGATGCCTGATGGTGCCCTGCTCGCCACCCGCCCGGAGGAGGGCCAGCTCAGCGTCCTGCGTGTGGACCCGAAAATGAACGCCAGCGCGCCCTACATCCAGCCGGACCAGGTGGCGGCAGAGCTTGTGAAACTGGGCGCGGACCCGGGCCAGGCCCATAGCGCCGTCATGAAGGGCGGCTTCACCTGGGACACGGAGTTCCATCAATTCATCGTGGCGGTGGAAGGCGACCTCTACGATATCGAGTTGGGCAAGGAGGGCCTGAAGGCCCAGAAATTCACAACCTCCAAGGAGGCCAAGGACGATCCCACCTTCAGTCCCGACGGCAAAAAGGTCGCCTATCTCCAAGGCCATGATCTATACGCGGTGGATCTCACTACTGGCCACGAGACTCGCCTTACCTCCACCGGTTCACCCACCCTGTTCAACGGTCGCCTGGACTGGGTATACCAGGAGGAAATCTACGGCCGCGGCACCTTCCGCGCCTTCTGGTGGGCGCCGGACAGCAAGACCCTCGCCTACCTGAGCTTGGACGAATCGAAAGTGCCGGTCTTCACGCTGGTGGATGATCGCAGTTCGCCCCAATCCTTGCTGGAGGCCCGCTATCCGAAGCCCGGCGACCCCAACCCGGTGGCGCGCCTCGGCGTGGTGGACCTGGCGGGCCACAGCACCTGGATGGAAGAGCCCTATCCGGGCCAGGAGACCCTGCTGGTGCAGGTGGGCTGGGACCCGAAGGGCCTCCTGCTCGCGAGCTACCAGGACCGCCGCCAGACTTGGCTGGAGCTCCGCCGCTTCGAGGGGTCGAAGAGTACCGTGATGCTCAAGGAGCAGGGCACCGTCTGGCAGCCCCGCCTTCCGTTGCCAACCTTTTTGAAAGACGGCGGCTTCATCTGGGAATCGGATCGCACGGGCCATCGCCACCTCTATAGCTACGACAAGAAGGGCAAGCTGGACCGCGCCCTCACCGCCGGCACCTGGGAAGTACGGGAATTCCTGGGTCTGGATGCCAAGCAGCAGCGCGTGTATTTCAGCGCCACCGAGAACAACCCCGCGGGCCTCGACGCCTACAGTGCGGACCTGGCTGGCAGCGTGCCCAACTCCATGCTGGCCCGGCACACCCAGCGGGGCGGGACCCACCGCGTGATATTCAGCCCTGACTTTCTGCTGTACGTGGATACCTGGAGCAGCGCCACGACGCCGGCCCAGATCGGGCTGGCGGATCCGGATGGCCGTATCCTACGGGCCCTGGACGCGCACATCACCCCCGAGTTCAAGGACATCAAATTCGGCCGCGTGAGCTTCCAGACGGTGCTCACCGGAGAGGGCTTCCCCATGCCCACACTGCTGGTGCTGCCGCCTGATTTCGATCCAAAAAAGCAGTACCCCGTCATCCAGCACATCTACGGCGGGCCCCAGGCGCCGCAAGTGCAGGACGCCTTCAGCTCCTCCACACTCTGGTACCACTTCCTGGCGCAGCAGGGCTATGTGGTGTGGATCTGCGACAACCGCAGTGCCTCGGGCAAAGGGCTGGCCAGCGCCACGGGCATTTACAAGCACCTGGGAGAACAGGAACTGAAGGACCAGCTCGAAGGTCTCGCCTGGCTGGGGCGCCGCCCCTGGGCGGACATGTCCCGGGTGGCGCTGGAGGGCTGGAGCTATGGCGGCTTCATGACTGCCTATGCCTCGACTCACAGCGACAAGTACAAGCTGGGCATCGTCGGCGCGCCGGTGACCGACTGGCGACTCTACGACAGCATCTACACTGAGCGCTACATGGGCCTGCCTGCAGAAAACGCCGCGGGCTACGAGGCTGCTTCGGTGCTCAAGGCCGCGGACAAATTGCACGGCAAGCTGCTGCTGCTGCATGGAACCCTGGATGACAACGTCCATTCCCAGAACACCACCCAGTTCCTGGATGCGCTCCAGAAGGCGGGCTTCACCGCCGACCTGGTGTTGCTGCCGGGGTCCAGCCATGGGCCTACGGCTCCCGCCCATGTCTATGCACGGATGCGGGCCATGTGGGAATTCATCAAGCAGAACCTATAGGGGCGAAGCGGATTCCAGGATGCGCCGAAAGGCCTGGGCCGGGGCCCGAATACCCGAGTGTTTCCGGGCCTCCCCAGGTCATACTGGGGCCACTGATCCCCAGGAGCCCGGATGCTGTCCCTTCTTCAAGCCGCCCTGCCCATGCCCCCGTTAATGCTGCAGGCGCCGTCGACTTCATGGGGAGCCTTCACGCCCCTCTTCGTGGCGGTGGCCCTCTGGGTTGGCTTCGTGATTTACGGACTATGGGGCCTGCGCACCCATCCCCAAGGCCTGAATCCCCTCTTCTTCACCGAAATGTGGGAACGCTTCAGCTACTACGGAATGCGGGCACTGCTGTTCCTGTACATGATCGCTCCGCCGAGCGCCGGTGGTCTAGGGTTCACGAAGGAGTGGGCGGGCGGCATCTATGCCTTCTACACCTTTTTCGTCTACGCCCTGAGCATCCCTGGCGGGTTCATCGCCGACCGCTTCCTGGGGTACCGCAAGGCCATCCTGGTGGGCGGTGTGATGATCGCTTTGGGCGAGTTCAGCCTGGCCTCGGGACCCGCCTTCCTCTTCTACCTGGGACTGACCGTCATCGCCCTGGGTACGGGCATGTTGAAAACCAACTGCACCAGCCTGGTGGGCATGCTCTACGCCGAGAACGATCCCCGGCAGGACGCGGGCTACAGCATCTACTACATGGGCATCAACATCGGCGCCCTCATCGCGCCGCTGATCCTCGGCTTCATGGCGCAGGAGCCGGTTTTCGTGGCCGCCCTGGGGAGGGTCGGCCTGGCCTCGGCCAATGGCTGGCGCTGGGCCTTCGGCTGCGCCGGATTGGCCATGGTGGCGGGTCTCGTGCAGTACGCGCTCCGGCAGTCCCTGTTGGGGGACATCGGCCTCAAGCCTGGCGCCAAGTTAATGGAGCATGGCCACGAGATGGTTCAGGAACCCCTTACGCCGGAAGAGCGTGGGCGCATGTGGGTGGTGGGCATTCTGGTGATCTTCATCATGACCTTCTTCTTCGTCTTCGAGCAGGCGGGCACGACCTTGAACCTCTTCGCGGACGAGCATACACGCTGCGCCATCGGGTCCTGGGCCTTCCCATCCAGCTGGTTCCAGAGCGTGAATTCCATTTGGCTGCTGATCCTCGCCCCCGTGTTCGGATGGCTTTGGATCAACCTCAAAGAAAAGGAGCCCAGCAGCCCCGTCAAGTTCACCCTGGGGCTCTTTTTCGTGGGCCTGGGCATGCTGCTGCTGGTGCCCCCCAGCCTGGCCTACACCGCCAACCCGGCCCTCAAAGTCGCGCCCTACTGGCTCATCGGCGTCTACGGCCTGCATACCGTCGGCGAGCTGTGCCTGAGCCCCGTGGGACTGAGCACCGTTTCCAAGCTCGCGCCCTCGCGCTACGCGGGGCTGATGATGGGCGTCTTCTTCTTCGCCATCGGCGCGGGCAACATGCTGGCCGGCTTCGCCGGGGGGGTGAGCGCGAACATGGCCCCGGCCACCCTCTTCGGGGGCCTTTTCGCCATCACAACCGTCATGGCGGTGGTGCTGGTGATCCTGACCCCGCGCATCAAGCGCATGATGGGCGGAGTCCACTGAACGGGACAGCTCCCGATTCCACTGGTGCTTGAGCGGGCTTGGATTATGCTGGCCCCTACTTTCCTTC
The DNA here is from genome assembly GCA_025357545.1 of Holophagaceae bacterium. Lineage (GTDB taxonomy): Bacteria > Acidobacteriota > Holophagae > Holophagales > Holophagaceae > JANXPB01. The sequence continues at coordinate 8,983 of JANXPB010000164.1, read as the reverse complement.
AAAGGGACCGGTCGTGAAGGTGGCGTTGCGCAAGTGGGCCTGGCTGTTCGGGTGGCTGGTCTGCCTGGTGGCGGGAGCCAGGGCCCAGGCACCTGCCCAGCATGGGCCGGAAGTGGCCGCGACGGGACGCTTGCCGATCCGGGTCTACACCGACAAGGATGGCCTGCCCCAGAATTCTGTAGAGGCCATCACCTTCGATGCGAGCGGCTATCTCTGGATCGCCACCCAGGACGGGGCCGTTCGCTTCGATGGGCGGGAGTGGTTGACCCTCCCCATGCCGCGCCCCAACGTCTCCGGCTGGGTTGTGGCCATCCTCCCCGCAAAGGACGGCAGCATGTGGTTCGGCACCCGCGGAGACGGCGTGCAGCACTACCAGGACGGTCGCTGGACGAGCTACGGCAACGCGGAGCACTTCCCGGACGGCCAGGTGCTCTGCCTGCTGGAAACCATGGATGCGGGCCACTCCGAAATCTGGGCGGGGACCCAGGACCATGGCCTCTGGCGTTTCGACAATAACCATTGGGAACCCGTCACCGCCCCGGCGCCGTTCACCTCAGTCTTCGGACTACTGGCGCGGAAAGGGCGAGATGGTGGCCAGGAACTCTGGTTGGCCACCAACAAGGGGGTGTTCCGGCGCCATGCGGGCACTTGGGACCAATGGGGCGCGAAGGCACTTGGACTTCCCGGCGATATGGTCCTCTGTCTGATGGATAGCCAGGTCGACGGGCGGAACGAGATCTGGGTCGGCACCGAGCGCGGCTTTTCGGTGTTCGATGGCAGCGCCTGGCAGCCCACGCCCACGGCCCAGGGCCTGAACAGCCTCTATATTTTCAGATTTGCGGAAACCCGAAATCAGCGCGGTGACCGGGTGGTCTGGGCGGCCACCGAAGGCGGCCTGGCGAAATACGAGGACGCCCGGTGGTCGACCTACGATACCCGCATGGGCATGCCCAGCAATGTGGTGCGCTGTCTCACTTCCACCCAACCCCAGGACGGCCCCACAACCCTTTGGATCGGCACCTTTGGCGGACTGGCGAGGCTTCCCCTGGGGCGTTGGCGGAGCTACACGACCCTGGCCGGGCTCTCTGAAAATGTCGTGTTCAGCATTCAGGAGATGCGGGATGGCACCATGTGGTTCGGCACCCTGGGCGGTGGACTGGACCGCTTGAAGGCCGGCCAATGGACCACCTTCACAACCCTTGCCGGAAAACCTGTGTCGGCGATCCTGAGTCTCCACCGAACCGAAGCGCCGGATGGCACCGAGGCGCTTTGGGTCGGCTCCCGGGGCGCCGGTGTAGCCGTGCTCAAGGGGGACCGCTGGTCCTTCCTCGACCACAATGAGCGGTTGCCCGATACCTGGGTCTACGACATCAAAGCAACCCGCTCGGCGTTGGGCCGCCAGGTCCTCTGGGTGGGAACGCGGCAGGGCCTCGCGCGCATCGAGGATGGGGCCTGGACCCTCTACACCACCCAGAATGGCCTGCCGCACAATTTCATTGTTTCGATTCTGGAAGTGAAGAACGCCAAACAGGAGCCTGAACTCTGGGTCGGCACCCGGGGAGGGGGCATCGCCAGCCTTGATGAACTCCACGGAACCTGGCGCCAGTACCCCATCTCCGACCAGCTTCCGGCCAAGCGGGTCGGACAGATCACCGAGTTGAAGGGCCCCCACGGGGAGCGGCACCTATGGGTGGGCTTCCATGGCGGGGGCGCGTCCCGCCTGGACCTGGACCATCCGGAACAAGGGTGGACGCTTTTCAACACCCACAGCGATCCGGCCCTTCCGAACAATACCGTCTACCGCCTGGAGCAGGATGCGAAGAGGCAGATCTATTTCTTCACCCTGCGGGGCGTCACGCGCTTCCATCCGCTGACCAAGGCCGGCGGGCCGGAGTATGAAGCCTTCACCTTCACCACCGGGGACGGTCTGCCCAGCAACGGCTGCACCCAGGGATCCACCCTCAGGGATTCCCGGGGCCGCATCTGGACCGGCACGGTGTTGGGGGCCGCCATGCTCGACCCCGACCAAGTGGTGGAGGATGCCCAGGCTAAACCTCTGCTTCTGGAATCCGCCGGACTGGTGGCTACGGGCCAGAAACTGCAGGCGGGCGCTTCCCTGGCCTACGACCAGAACCACCTCCGTTTCGATTACGCGCTGCTCAGCTATTTCCGCGAGGGGGACACTACCTTCAGGATCCAACTCGAAGGCCTGGATGCCCACCCCAGCGAGTGGATCCCAGACGCCAAGAAGGAATACACCACACTGCCTCATGGCCATTACACCTTCATGGTCTGGGGCCGGGATTTCGCAGGCAATGTTTCGGGCCCCGTGAAGTTCCCGTTCACCATCCGGGCGGCGCCGTGGTCCACCTGGTGGGCCTTCCTGGGCTACGGGCTGCTGCTGGCGGCAGGGGTGTTGCTGTTCACCAAAACCCGGCTCCGCATCGTCCACCGGCAAAAGGAGGAGCTGGAGGCCATCGTGGAATCCCGCACCCACGAACTGGCGGAGGCCCGAGACGAAGCCCTCACCGCCACGCGGATGAAATCGGATTTCCTCGCCACCATGAGCCATGAGATCCGAACTCCCATGAACGGCATCATCGGGATGTCCGGCCTGTTGATGGATTCCGGCCTCGTGGCCACCCAGCGGGATTATGCCGAGACCGTCCACCATTCCGCCGAAAACCTGCTGGAGATCCTCAACGACATCCTGGATTTTTCGAAAATCGAAGCGGGGAAGATCCAGATCGAGCACGTGCCCTTCAGCCTGCGGGATTCCATCGAGGAGATCCTGGAACTGCTCAGCGAGCCCGCCCAGGCGAAAGGGCTGGAACTCTGCTCGCTCATTCCGCCGGAGATCCCCGATGCCCTGGAGGGCGATCCCGGGAGACTGCGCCAGGTGCTCACGAACCTGCTGGGCAACGCCATCAAGTTCACCCACGAAGGGGGCATCACCCTGGCGATATCGCGCCTGGCCGAAGAGCGCGGTGTGTGGCTTAAATTCGAGGTGCACGACACCGGCATCGGCATACCCCCGGAAACCCTGGAGCGGCTCTTCAGCGCTTTCACCCAGGCCGACAGCAGCACCAGCCGCCGCTATGGCGGCACTGGCCTGGGCCTGGCCATCTCCCGGCGTCTGGTAGAACTCATGGGCGGCCGCATCGGGGTGGAGAGCGCACCTGGCCAGGGCAGCACGTTCTGGATGGAGATGGGATACCAGGCGGCCGAGCCAGGCAGCCTCCCGGCACAGCCCGTGGCCCCAACCCTGCTCCCGGGACTGCGGGTCTTCGGTATGGGTTCAAAGGCTGCGACGCTGCAGAACCTGGCATGGCTGCTCAAGGCCATGGGCCTGGATATGGAGCCGCTCAATCCCGACGATGATGCCGGAGTGCGCATCCGCTCTCTGGCCCGGGAAGGCACCCGGATGCTCCTGATCCAGGACCTGCCCGAGGCCACCTCCTTGGCTCAGATCAAGGGCTTGCGGGCCGACCCCCTCACCCGGGCGCTACCGGTGCTGGTGTTGGTGCCGGCCCACCATCTAGCGGCCCTTGCCTTGCAGTCCAAGGATCCCCAGGTGGCCCTTCTTTCCAAGCCGCTGCGGCGGCGGCGGCTCCGGGAGGCCCTGCTCGGCATCCTCGGCCTATCCACGGCACCCAAGGCACTTTCTGAGGTTCCCATCATCAAGACCGTACCGGCTGGGCACCGGATCCTGGTGGCCGACGACAACGCCATGAATCAGAAGGTAGCCCGGGCCATGGTCAACGCCCTGGGGTACGAATGCCAGGTGGTCCCCAGTGGCGGCCAGGCCCTCGAGGCCCTTGAACAGGAAGGCTTCGACCTGGTGTTGATGGACTGCAACATGCCCGGCATGGATGGCTTCGAGACGACGGCAGAGCTGCGCGCCCGGCAGGCCACGGACCGCAATGGGCGTCGCCTCCCCATCATCGCGCTGACGGCCAGCGCCATGGGCGGCACCCGGGAGAAATGCCTCGCAGCGGGCATGGATGATTTCCTCGCCAAGCCATTGCGTCCCGTGGCCCTGCGGTCGGCCCTGGCCCTGTGGCTCCCGCCCGGCGAGCGCCCTCTGGCCCACGCCCCCGCCGAAGCGGTGGATGGGGACGCCCTCGCCGCCCTCAACACCCTGGATCCGGATGCCAGCGATGGCTGGGTCGCCTCGCTCATCCGGGAGTACTTGGAGGATGGTCCCAAGCGCATCCAGGCCTTCCATGAGGCCCTGGCGCACCGGGAAGTGGACCAGGTGGTACGCCAGCTCCACAACCTCAAATCCAACAGCGGCACCTTGGGCGCCAAGGGCTTGATGACCCTGTGCGATGAGCTGGAGGGGCTGGCCCAGGACGGGGATCTCGATTCCGTGAAAACCCGGGCCGACGAGATCGACCGCGAATGGATACGGGTGCGGCAGGATCTTGAGGCCGGCGAGCCTTAGGGTCCGCTACAAAATAACCAGTGCAGTTCTGGTGGTTTGTTACGGCCCCTCATGCCGGTCCACCCTCGAAATGACAAAGCTGTTTTTTCGCAACGGCTGAGGGTTAGTCAGTCCTGGGCGCCACGTTCATCCCGATGCTTCCGCCCTCGGCCTCTGCCTGCACTGTGGATTCATTCAGCACGGCCAGGTACGCGGCTTCCAGGTTCCGGGCCAAGGTCTTGGGGTCCAGCAGCGGCGAGGCCGCCATGCGCCCCCGGGCGGTGGACCTGAATTTTGCCAGTCCTTCGAGATCCTGGGCCAGGCGCACATTCAGCGCCACATAGGCCGCCGCATCTGCCACCACCATTTCCGGGAACCCGGCGGCCACCACCTGCGAGGCCCCTTCGCGGCCGGCCGCCCAGTCCCCGCCCAGGCAGACGTTGGGCAATCCCATCCAGAGGGCAGTGGCCGCGATGGTCACTCCTGGATAAGGCACTGAGTCGAGGTGGAGGTCCACCTGGCGATGTTGTTCCAGGTAGGCTTCCGTGGCCAGGCGGGGCAGGAAGGTCACCCGGCTCAGGTCCATGCCCGTCGCCGCCAACCGTCGTACCAGGCTGTCCCGGGCCATGCCGGGTTCCGATTGGCCGATCCGGAGCCGCGCGGTAGGCAGGGCCGCCAAGACTTCGCTCCAAAGGGCGGCGCATTCATCCCCAATCTTGGCCAGGTTGTTGAAGGAAGCAAAGGTGATGTGACCAGCGTTCAAGGCCGGGAGCGGCCCGGGAGCCGGCGCCCCGACGGGTGGAAGAAAGCTTCGGAACCAGGGCAGGCGCAGGATCCGTTCGGGGCTTTTCGGGCGGGCCTGGCCCAGGGGATCCAGCACCGCATCCGTAAGCCGGAAGTCCACGGTGGGGAGCCCCCAGCTGTGGGGGTAACCACTCCAGGTCATTTGGACGGGTGCGATGCGAGAGGAAAGCAATTCGACCATTTCCGGCTGGAAATAACCCTCCTGGCCCACCAGGATCTGAATGCCATCTTCCCGGATGCGGGCCGCGACAGCGGTCAAAGACATTCCGGCGCATTTCCGCCAGTGTTCGACCCCTTGGCGGAGCCGGTCGGTCAAGCCATCGGACACTTCCCCCAGGTGGTAGCAGAAGACCTCCACCCGGCCTGGATCATGGGCTTCCAGCACCGGCAGAGCGCATCGCAGGTTGGAATGGTCATGCCAGTTCGTGGCGACATAGCCCACCCGGATCCTCCCCGGCCCCGATTCGGGCCGTGGCGCCGGAAGCGCCTGGGGCCCTCGGCCGCTCAGGCTCTGGCCGAACTCCACGTGAGCCTTCTGCAGCGATTCCACGGTCAGCCAGCGGTGGTAATTGTGCAGCAGCAGCCTGGTGGTCTCTGCTGCGGGATTTCCCGGCACCCGGCGGCAGGCCTCATCCGCTGCGGCGCGGGCAGCGGGCAGATCCCCGCAGAAATAATGGATACGGGATAAGCCGATCAGGGGTTCGAGGCGGCTGGGAACCATGGCGTGAACCTGGGAGAAGGCCTTTTCAGCCTCGTCCATGCGGCGGCCCAGCAAGTACAGCTTGCCGAGGTTGAAGATCGGATCGGGACTCAGCGGATCCAGGGCGGTGGATTTGAGGAAGCAGGCCTCGGCCTCGGCCACCCGGCCGGCCCCCAGATGGAGCACCCCCAACCCATTCCACCCCGGGGCATACCGAGGACGAATCCGCAACGCCGTCTCCAGGTTGGCCAAGGCCCCCGCCTCATTCCCCAGCGACCAGAGCGCCAAGCCCAGGTTCACGAGCACTTTCACATCGGCTTTATGCTCTGAAAGCACTGTGGTGTAGCCCTCGACGGCCTTGGCCAATCGACCCTGGGCATGGTCTTCCAGGGCCTGGCTGAGGAGGCTTTTGCTCAAACCGGGTTGTCCAAGGAGGGTTTTAGGCAAGTCCTTGCTCGAAAATAAGTAGTACAGGTTATGGAAATTTCAAAAATGGATCCGGATTTTCATGGCCAAGTGCCCTTTGGATCCGATCGGAACCTGAGTAGGACCTATGCCAACCACCAATTACCACATCTCAATATGTACCAGGCATGCCAGGACCACAAGCGACCTGCCCGCCTTGCCCACCCTGCCAAAAGATCCACGACTGACCAAAATGGTTGGGTCGATAGCCAACCTTTCAACCAGCTCTCCGGCCGGACTCGATGGAGGTTTTCGAAGGAGCAGAAATCCGCAGCAACACCCTGAGGGTGGGCACCGCCCCCGAAACCGGTATTGGCTCTCTCGCGCGCAACCTTTCCCCTGGGCACGGCCCCAGATGTGGAACTGCTGCACCACCTCGGGTCGAAGCGGTTCTGTGCACGGCCCTCAAGCCTCGACCCAGTGGCAACGCGAAACGGAAAACCCGCCGGAGGAAGCGTAGACTCTCGTTCGTCCGCTGGGGGCGCAGGAGGAATCAGGATGAGCTTCGAAGGGTCTCGGGGTAGTGGTAAAGGCGTGTTCATCGCCGGAGGCATGGTGCTCCTCCTGGGGGCCGGGGGGCTCATTTTCGTCGTGGAAAGGGCCCGGACACACGGGGACAGCGTGAACGCCGCGGCCGCGATTAAGACTTCTGAGGCCGCCGCCAAGGTACGAGAAGCGGCCATCGCCGCCAAGCAGGTGCTGGTGGGCATGACGCGGGAAGAGGTCGAGCGGGCCTGGGGCAAACCCGACAAGATCAACCAGTCCACGAGCGGCGGCGGCCTCCGCGAACAGTGGGTCTTTGAAAGTGGTTCCTACGTGTATTTTGGGAACGAGAAAGTGACCTCCGTCGAAAAATAACCGAGGGGGAATCAGGGCTTCACGCCACGTCGAAGATGGTCCCGCCGCGCGCCGTGACAGCCTCCAGCCGCCCTAGCCACGCGTCGTCCTGCCTGCGGACTTTGAGGAGTCGGATGAAGGTCCAGACTGAGACGGCAAGGCAAAACAGGGCCAGGCCGAGGCCCCCGAGCTGAAATCCCAAATGATTGGGCAGACTGGAGGGTAGGAAGGCGGTCCCCGCCCCCACCGCCAGACTCAGCAGGAGCGCGGTGCGGCCACGCTTCTTCAGGGGCGCAAGGTCCTTTGCGACCATGGCGCGGCGGAGGTCCGCCAGAAAATCCATCTGCTCGTCCCGGTTCAGGGCGCCCCGCGAACGCTCGATTCCGAGCTTCTCCAGGGCCTGGGCCAGCTCCCCGGAATAATCGTCGAGCCGTGCCACCATTGCGATCAGTGTCATGGGAAACCTCGGTCCTAGGGCAAGATAGGGAGTTTTCCAGGTCGGGCCCCACCCTGTATCCAAAAAGCTAATCCGGTCCCAAGGGTATTCCGTCACATTGCAATATCAGACCTCAGTTCCCGCTTCTGGCTGAGGGGACGTAAACCAGAGTCACGGTAAGGCGGGAGATTCCCTTGTCCTTTGCCCGCACTGCCCCCGCATCCAAGGCGAGAACAGGGAACAGTGGTGAAACATCAAACGGCCACCCCAAGGGATGGCCGCCTGACCTGCCCCCAAAAAGCTGGACCACCTGAAAAGTTAGGGTTCACCCTCGTTGACCCGCCTGACCCGCCTGACCCGCCCCGGTTTTCCATCGCAGTTCTAGAGTGAGGAATCTGGTTTGTTGGGGCCTCCGGGGCCGATGAATTCGGCCTCGGGAGCGGTTGTAGTCATCAGGATACTCCGTCACGCAAAAGCTCTTCACCAAATGGCCCTTCGCCCTCATGGCGGAGCGCCTCCGGCTGGGGAACGGCAGGGTCAAAGGCGCTGTTTCCCTTGACGCTGACGGTCCCCAGCCGATCACTCTTCCTGGAGGGCGAAGGGCCGTCCCGATACCTTGCTGCAAACCAAGCCGGAGCTTCATCTCCGATCGAGCTGTGCGGGCGGTGATGGTTGTAGTCATGGCGCCAGGCGGCGAGCTTGCCTTGCGCCTCCGCCCTACTGCGAAAGATTTCCACGTTCAGGCACTCATCCCTCAATCTGCCGTTGAAACTTTCGATGAACCCGTTCTCGGTGGGTTGCCGGGCCGGACGAATGCCAGCTGAATGTGGTGTTCCTCTGCCCAAGCATCCATGACCTTGCCGGCGAATTCGGAACCGTTATCCACGGTGATCGAGGTGGGCTTGCCGCGCTCCTGAACAGCCAGATACAGGGACTCCGCCACATCTGTTCCGTTCATTCGCGGCTTGGCCCGGACCACCACACACTCCCGGCTGAATTGATCCACCACGGTGAGGATGCGGAAGGGGCGCCCATCCTCCAGCCGAGCGGCGACAAAATCCATGCTCCAGCGCGGGTTCGGCCCCGTGGCGAACGCCACGATCAGCGGCCGCCGCCTGGCGATTTTCTTCCTCAGCTGCCTCCGGATGGTCAGACCTTCCTGGGTGTAGATCCGGTAGATCCGTTTGGCGTTCACAGCCCAGCCCTCCCGGCGCAATAGCACCGTCAGCCTTCGATAACCAAAGCGCACGCGGGTAGCCGCCAATTCCTTCAGCCGCAGCCGCAGCGCCGTCTGGGGAGCCCGCCGATGCTTGTA
>JANXPB010000149.1 GCA_025357545.1 Holophagaceae bacterium | reverse complement strand
GCCACATGTACCAGGCGACGACGCTGCGGTAGGGGCGCCACTGTTCAGCGCGCTCCCGCATCTCCTTGAGGTTCACTTTCTCGAAGCCGAAGACGTCGCCATAGGCGGCGCGCACGGCGAAATCGTCCACGGGCCAGACGTCAGGGCGGCCCAGGCGGAAGATGAGCAGCATCTCCACGGTCCAACGGCCGATGCCCCGCACGTCGGTCATGCGGGCGATGATCTCTTCGTCGTCGAGCTTGCGCAGGCCCGCCCAGGATGGCACCAGGCCCGCCGCGGTCTTTTCCGCCAGGTCGCGCATGGCCACGGCCTTGGCCGCGCTGAGGCCCGCGCTGCGGAGCAGATCGGTCTCGGCGGTCAGCACATCTTCCGGGCGCAGGTGCTCCGACTCGAACAAGCCCTGGAACCGCCCCCAGATGGTGGCGGCCACCTTGCCGTTGAGCTGCTGGTAGACGATGGATTCCGCCAGGGCCTCGAAGGGGCTGTGGTTGGGCCGCAGGGCCAGCTTGAACTCGCCGACCTTGGCGATGACCCGCTTCAGGTCCTTGTCCTTGCGCAGCTGTTTCAGCGCGGCGGCTGGATCGAAGTCCAACTGAAACCGGGTCGCCATCAGTTGGACTCGGCACTGCTGGCCACGGTCCAAAGGCCCGTGGGATCGGGGTGCATGAGCCAGCCGGAATTCAGGGGCCGCTGGATCCAGGCGCCTTGGTCCAGCTCCTGGTCCAGCTGCTCCGGGCCCCAGCCCGCGTAGCCCAGGAAGAGCCGGAAACGGCCTTCGGGATCCGTCATCAGGTTTTCCAGCAGATCCTTGCGGTGGCTCACGAAATGTGTGAAGTCCAGCACCGTGTCTTCGGCGGCCGGCAGGCCGCCTTCCACCAGGAGGATGCCCCGCTGGGGATCCACGGGGCCGCCGCGCCAGGCGGTCGCTTCGTCGGGGCCCGCGAAATTGAGCCCGCTCTCTTCGCAGATCTGCGCCAGCGGCAGGGGCAGCTGGCGGTTGAGGATGATGCCCAGGGCGCCTTCTTCGTCATGTTCCACCAGCAGCAGCACCGCATGCATGAAATTGGGGTCCATGAGCATGGGGCTCGCCACCAGGAGGCAGGGGGCATTTAGGGACATGGGCCTAGAATAGCGCGGCCCGGATAGTCTCGGAGGATGCCTAGATTGTTTCCTTCATCCCGGTCGCTCCTGTGGGAGGGACTGAAGCTGGCCGCCCGCCACCCCTGGATCGCCCTCGGCATCTGCCTGCTGGGCACGGGGCTCGGAGGCCTGGCGCCGTTGTTGATGGTGAAGGGGCAGCTGGGCACCAATCCTCCCATCGAAAGCCTGTTCTTCTTTCTGGCCCTGCTGCCCCTGGATTTCTATTTCCTGCCCAGGCTGGCCCTGCGCCTGGATGCTGAATCCAACGGACAGGCCAGGAATCCGTTGGAAATGTGGCAGGCCACATTTGAAGCCCGTTGGCTAAAGGCCTTCGCGGCGAAGGTGCTGCTGGGCGTGGTGGCGGGCATTGGCGCCATTCTGCTCGTGCTGCCGGGTCTGCTGGTGCTGTTCTGTTTCGGCTGGGCGCCCACCCGCGTGCTGCTGCGGGGCGAGCGCCTGGGCGAAGCCTGCCTGGGCAGCCTGGAGCTCATGCGCCGGCGCTGGCCCCAGGCCCTGATGGGGGCGTTGCTGGTGCTGACGGCCGGCATGAGCGTGGAGTATGCCGCCGCCTGGGCGCTGGAGACCCACCGTCCCCTGGCCACGCCCTGGGCCGAGTTGCACAGCCCCTTCTTTTGGGCGGCCCAGTTCCTGGGTTCCGCGGTCTCGCTCTGGACTTCCACCTGCCTGCTGGCGCTCTACCTCAGGCTGGAATCTCTTTCGGACTCCGCGCCGTTCACATCCTCGTCGGAGAAATAGCCCGGGTCCTCGATGTCCACCAGCTCGCCAAGGCCCATCCGGCGCTGCTGTTCCGCATCGAAGACGGCCTCCCCCCACCGGGGTTCGGATTTCCCATTGAAGAAATGGGCCGAGGCCTCCCCGGCTTCGTAGCTCCCGCGGCTGAGCCAGAGATGGACCCAGCCGATGCGGTTGATGCGCGCGAATACCCTCATGCTGTCAGTGTGCCATCGACTCCGAGCTCTCCTCGGTCCAGAGCCGCCGTGTTTTTCGTCTCCGCCGGCCCGCTCCAGATGAGAAAATGGCCACTTCCCGCGAGGTTCCCATGTCCCATCCCATCCGCCCTGGCGCCACACTCGGCCTGCTGGGCGGCGGCCAGTTGGGGCGCATGTTCACCCTGGCGGCGCGCAACCTGGGGTTCCGGGTCCATGCCCTGGACCCCGGCCACGATTGTCCCGCGGGCCAGGTGGCGGACTTCGAGGTGCGGGCCCACTACAACGACGTCTATGCCGCCCAGGCCCTGGCCCGGGGGGTGGACGTGATGACCGTGGAATTCGAGAACATCCCCAGCTCCACCCTGGAAGCCGTCGCGGAGCTCCGGCCCATGCACCCCTCAGCCTTCGTGGTGCACACGGTGCAGCACCGCCTGCGGGAGAAGCGCTTCCTGGCGGAGCATGGCTTCCCCGTGACGCCCTTCCGGGAAATCAACACCGAGGCCGATCTCCAAGCGGCCGTGGCGCAGCTGGGCCTGCCGGCGGTGCTTAAGACGGCCTCCTTCGGCTACGACGGCAAGGGTCAGCAGAAACTCGACGCCACCACGGACCTCGGCGTGGCCTTCCGCGCCCTTGCCGGCCAGCAGGGAATCCTGGAGGCCTGGGTGCCCTTTGAATTGGAATGCAGCGTCATCTGCGCGCGCAGCTCGTGCGGCGAGTCCGCTGTCTGGCCCGTGGCGGAGAATGCCCACGTCCGCCACATCCTGGACACCACCGTGATGCCCGCCCGGATCTCCTCGGAAATCGCGTTGACGGCCCAATCCATGGCGCTGCGCATCGCCGAGGCGCTGGAGGTCGTGGGCATCCTCACCGTGGAATTCTTCATCATGGCCGACGGCGAACTGCAGGTGAACGAGCTGGCGCCGAGACCCCATAACAGCGGCCACGCGACCATCGATGCCTCCATCACCAGCCAGTTCGAGCAGCAGGTGCGCGCGGTCTGCGGCCTGCCTCTGGGCGCGACCGCCCTCCTGAAGCCCGCCGCCATGGCCAATCTCCTGGGCGAGCTCTGGCCCAAGGACGGCGAACCGGCCTGGGAAAGGCTGCTGGCCTTCCCGGAGGTGAAGCTGCATCTCTACGGCAAGACCGAGGCCCGGCCTGGACGCAAGATGGGCCATCTCACGGCCCTGGGTGACACGGCCCAGGAGGCGCTGGACCTAGTGCTGGAGGCCCGCGCCGTATTGAGCGACTAGGGCCGGCTCATTTCTTGAAGTAGGAACGGATGCCCTTCACCACGGCTTCGGCGTAGCGCTGGCGGAATTCCGGATCGCGGAGGTTGGCCGCGTCCTCTTCGTTGGTGAGGTTCGCCACTTCCAGCAGCACTTTCGTGCGGGCCTCGTTGTAGCGGATCACGGCGGGGATGAAGTTGCGGCCATCGCGGTGGATGACGTTGCGGATGGCGCGGTTGGGATGCACGAGGATCTTCGATTGCTTCAGCGCCTTCACCAGGGCCTCGCCGAAGAGCCGGCTGCGGGCTTCGCCCTGGAGCTTTTCCCTCGAGCTGAACGCCACATGGCTGCCCTTCCTCATCTCCTTCACGCCCGCGCCGCGGTTGGCGCCCAGCGAAAAACTGGAAGGGACGAAGCTGGCGCCCGGCACGTAGACCATGGTGCCGCGCGCGCTGGGATGGAGGCTGTCGGCGTGGAAACTGATGAAGAGCGTCTTCTGCGCGTCGCCGCGACGGGAGACGTCCGCGAACAGGTCGTTGGCAAGTACCCAGCGCAGGTGGACGCTCACGGCGTTGGGGCTTTCGCCATCGTTGGCGAAGGGCGGCGTGGTGAGGATTTCCGCGGCCCTGGAAGGCGCGCTGATGTCGTCGCGCAACTTGAAGCCCAGGCCCGGGTAGCGGATGGTGCTGCTCACGATGGCCTCGGTCTCCTCTTCCAGCAGCCGTTTCACGCGGCAGCTGATGTCGTAGACGAAATCCGATTCCCAGATGCCATTGGCTGCGGCGCCGCGGTCGATGCCGCCGTGACCCGCGTCCAGCACGATGCGGAGGCCGCCCAGCTTGGGCCCGGCGTCCACGCGCCGGGTCTGGCGGACCTCTTCGCGCATTTCCAGCTCTTCCTTGAGCGCCACGGTCCCATCCGGCTGGAAGGGCGCGGACAGGGCCTTGGCGGGAATCTTGATGAGGGTGCCGGGCTGGATGGTGCGCACGTCGTCGATGCCGCTGCGCTTGGCGATCTCCAGGGCGAAGGTGTTCACCTCGCGGGCATCCACCCGGTCCGTGTAGCGCAGCACTACCGAGGAATAGAGGGCCTCGCCCTTGCGCAGGCGATAGGCGGCGAATTTCCCGTCCTTGTCCTCGCCAAAGGTCAACAGGCCTCGGTAGGCTGCGATCTTCGCGTCGTCGTCCAGGTCCTCC
>JANXPB010000065.1 GCA_025357545.1 Holophagaceae bacterium | reverse complement strand
GGGCCTGCTCTACGCGCGCATCGACCGCAAGCGCAAGTTCCTGGGTTCCACCTTCCTGCGCGCCCTCGGTCTTTTTGACGAGAACATGACCGACAACCAGGCCCTGCTCCGCCGCTTCTACACTCCCGCGCGCTTCGTGCTGAAGGGCTCGAAGATCAGCATGGTGCCGGGTGAATTGATGGTCGGCCACAAGGCCGCCGAGGATGTCAAGGATCCCAAGTCCAAGGAAGTGATCGTTGCGGCCGGCAAGAAGATCAGCAAGCGCTTGGTCGAGCAGATGCTCAAGTCCAGCGTGAAGCAGGTGCCGGTGGAGCGCGACGTCCTCGACGGCGCGGTGCTGCTGGGCGACGTGGTCAACATGAATACCGGTGAAGTTCTGCTGGAGGCCAACGAGCCCTTTCTCCAGACCCACCTGGAAATGTTCCAGGCAAGCAACGTCACTGAGTTCGAAGTCTGCTTCCCGGACATGGATCCCACGGGCAAGGTCTTCAGCGAGACGCTGATGAAGGACCATACTGAGGACGCCGAGGAGGCCGGCAAGGAGCTCTTCAAGAAGATTCGTCCCGGCGAGCCCGCCACCACGGAAAGCAGCAAGAAGCTGCTCCACGGAATGTTCTTCGACCCCCAGAAATACGACCTCAGCAAGGTGGGCCGCCACAAGCTCAATGCCAAGCTGGCCCTGGGCACCGAGATGGACGCCCGCGCGCTGCGCACGGATGATTTCATCCAAACGGTCCACTACCTCTTACGCTTGAAGAAGTACGACACCACCCGACAGGAAATGGGAGACGTCGCGCCGGTGCGTCCGGATGATATCGACCATCTGGGTAACCGCCGGGTGCGGTCGGTGGGTGAGTTGCTGGAGAACTGTTTCCGCGTCGGCCTGGTCCGCGTGCAGCGGGCCATCAAGGAGAAATTCTCCATGGCCCAGGATCCCAACTCTCCGCTGCAAGCCCACGACCTCATCAACAGCAAGCCCGTGATCGCCGCCATGAAGGAATTCTTCGGCAGCAGCCAGCTTTCCCAGTTCATGGATCAGACCAATCCCCTGTCGGAAATCACTCACAAGCGCCGCCTCTCGGCTCTTGGACCAGGCGGACTCTCCCGTGACCGCGCGGGTTTCGAAGTGCGCGACGTGCACACGTCCCACTACGGTCGTATCTGCCCCATTGAAACCCCTGAAGGCCCGAACATCGGCCTCATCAGCTCGCTCTCTTGCTACGCCCGCATCAACGAATACGGATTCATCGAGTCGCCCTACCTCAAGGTGGAGGATGGCAAGATCGTGAACTTCGCCAAGGTCACGAGCGTCGGTGATTCCAAGCTCGGCTACATGCAGGTGGTTCGCCTCGACGAGTTGGAGAAGGAAAACAAGAAGCTCGAAAAGGAAGGCAAGCGCCCCGCCAAGTTCGAGATGCACGCCTTCTATCTGAGCGCGTGGGAAGAGGATGAGCACATCATCGCCCAGGCCAATGCCACCGTGGACGAGAAGGGCAACATCCTGGACGAGTACGTCACCTCCCGCCAGGCCGGTGAAACCAAGATCGTGGAGCGCGCTCGGGTGACGCTCATGGACGTTTCCCCCAAGCAGGTGGTTTCCGTGGCCGCGAGCTTGATTCCCTTCCTGGAAAACGACGACGCGAACCGGGCCCTCATGGGCGCCAACATGCAGCGCCAAGCCGTGCCGCTCATC
>JANXPB010000002.1 GCA_025357545.1 Holophagaceae bacterium | reverse complement strand
GGGCAGATCCCTGGGATTACGACAGAGAGCTATACAAGCGTCGAAACGAGGTCGAGCGAGCGTTCCGGAGGTTGAAGGGGTATCGAAGGGTATTCACCCGCTTCGACAAACTCGATGTGATGTTTGCTGCGTTCGTGGTTGTAGCCCTGTTCGTCGAGGCTCTCAGATAGTGTTAACACGCCCTAGCAGGTGGTTGCTGGGGTTGGGCCAGTGCTCCAAAGGGACGGACCAGGCCAAGGTGCCGCTCGTGCCGCCGTCGTTCACGCGATAGGCGTGGCCCACTAGGGGCGCGTCGCCGTTGCTTAAGCCCACCAGGAAGGTGCCATCCGAGGACAACCCCACGCAACTGGTGGTGCTGATACCCGGCAGCACGAACTGCCATTGCGGCGCGCCACCCCGGAGGAAGGCGTCCCGCTCGAAGTAGTAGATGCCATTGGCGCCGCTGATGGCCGCGGCGAATTTGGAGCCGTCCGCGGACATGGCCACGGACTTCACGTAGGCGCCGCCGGAACTGGGTTCCACCTTGACGCCCCGGTGCGCGAGGGCCGCGAGATGTTCCTTCACAAAGCCCCGCCCATCCGCCGCCCGCGGCGATGGTGCCGCCTTGGTTCACCTTCACCCAGAACACGCCTTCGTAGGCGCCCTCCCACCCATCGGACTGCAGCACCTGCCCGGCCTGGTTCAGCACGTAGAAGCCGAAATCAGCGGTGGTATCGAACTGGAAAGTGCCCCCCCCACCCGCACCTCGCCATTCGCCGAAGCATTCGTGCTGTTGAACCATAATCCCGGTGAAGTGGGCGGGTAGGTCCAGGACGAAGTCATGGTGGGCACTAGGGCCGGTGCCGTCATCGCAGGCTCCTTGGAAGGTGAAGTCAAGGGTAGAGGAGGTGGCGGCGATGGGCCATGGGCTGTGGGCTGTGGGCTTAAGGCCCAGGACACAGCGCAGCCAGGTCGTCCAGGCACAGTTCCATGGCGCGGTTAGCTTCGGGGGTCTGGCCCAGTTTGATGCGGGCGTAGGGCGTGGCCATATGGCTTCCGGCGTGGGCCTCGATATGGTCGGCCAGGTTCGGCTGCTGGCTTACCAACACCGCCCGGTTCTCCAGGCCCAGAGCCTCGGCATTCCGCTTCTGGTGGTCGTGGGCTGAATTCGGCAGCGGGATCAGGATGGCGCCGCGGCCCACGGCCTTCAGTTCCGCGCAGGTGCTGGCGCCCGACCGGGACACCACCAGGCTGGCGGCCTCCATGGCCTCGTCCATGGCTTCGATGAAGGGCACCAGGTGATGCCGCTCATGGCGGGGCTGGTGCTTGATACGTTCGTAGTCCCGGCCCCCGGCCTGATGCAGGATGCTCCAGTCCTCGAAGCGCTCCAGCAACAAGGGGGCCGCGAGCAACAAAGCATCGTTGATGGCCTGGGCCCCGCTGCTGCCGCCCAGGACCAGCAATTGGAAAGGGGCTTTCAGGTCCTTCACCTTTTTGAAATCCCGCAGGAAGCAGGATCGGATGGGGGTTCCCACCGTCAGGCAATCCGCGTTGGGCAGCAGCGGCTTGACGGCTTCCATGCCACACCACACGCGCCGGGCTCTGGCCGCCACCCGGCGCACCAGTTCGCCGGGCGCCGCGTTGCTCTCATGCAGGAAGTAGGGAATGCCCAGAGTCCGGGCCGCCAGCAGGGCCGGCGCCGCGCCATAGCCGCCGGTACCAACCACCGCCCAGGGGCGCTCGCCTTTCCACCGGGCCACCAGGACGCGCCTGGCCCGCCACAACTTCCACGCCGCCTGCAGCATCCGTAGCGGCGAGCGGCCCAGGAAACCTTCGAGATCAAGCAGCAGATGCGGCCACTCGGACCCGGGCAGTTTGAGCCCTTCGATGCCGCGGGTGGCTCCCACGAAGGCGATGGGGCGATCCGCCCAACGCGCCCTCGCGCCCTCAGCCAGGGCCACCGCTGGAAAGAAATGTCCCCCGGTGCCGCCACCGGTGAAGACCAGCGCATCCGTGAAATCGAGCTTCGTCATCCTCCAAGACTAAACGGGAGTGCCGGGTTCATGCGAATCCGAAGCCCCAGGCCGCCCCAAGCCCGGGAGGGTTGAAGTTCCAGCAGACCCAGATCGACAATCCACGGCCTTGGGAGATTTCCTGGACCCAGCTCCATCAAGAAAATCGAAATCGCCAATCACCCCGGCGTATGATGGGCGGACCCCAGCCCGCTTGGAGCAACCATGAGTCGCGCAAGCGATCTGCAGGCCCAGTTGAACGCCTTGCGGTCGGAGCACGAATTGCTGGCCCTGCGCTATGAATCCATTGCTTTTGAACATCAGCGACTGAGCCGCAAAGAGGAATTCCTGGAGAGCCAACTCCTGGCCATGACCATGCTCACCAAGAGCCGGACCCTGGCCAACGGGAACCTCCAGACCGCCCTGCAGGAAATCACGCGATCCTGCGCCCGGACCCTGGAGGTGGACCGCGTGGGTGTCTGGATTATCGAACTGGATGAGCGCCGACTGCGGTGCGCCGACCTGTTCGAAAGCAATGGCCATAGGCATTCCCAAGGCCAGACCCTGGACTTCCACCTGTTCCCTTCCTACATGGCGGAGATCTTGAAAGACCGCGTCGTGGACGCCCATGATGCGATGACCGATCCCCGCACCCTGGAATTGACACCCGCCTACCTGGCGCCCTTGCGCATCCGCTCCATGCTCGATGTCCCCGTGCGGGCCCGGGGAGACATGATGGGCATCCTCTGCCATGAGCACTTCACCCCGCGCCATTGGCACATCGAGGAAATCCATTTCGCTAGTTTCGCCGCGAGTCTGATCACCCTCGCCCTGGAATCAAGGGCCCGCGTGGAAGCCCAGGAGTCCCTGCGGCGTTTCAAGCTGGCGAACTAGCGGGAATTGCCGGGCCGCGCTCCGGGCCCGCGGCCTCGGCCCCCGTGACCGGGGTCACAGATGGCTTTGCTGCGGTGCCCGGCCGAGCATCCGGGCCCCGCGCCTCAATGCGGCGGAACACTCTGTTTTTACGCCCTGGCGCGGTGGCGCCAAGCACCCGGAAAGCCCGGGGACCGGGGAGCCTTGGCCAATGCGGACGGGACGCATCCGGGGCGCCGCGATACTATGGAAGGTCCTGCCGGATAGTGGTATTCGGCGCCTGGACGCTTCTTTACCCGGAGTCCCCATGAAGATCCTCGTCGCCCTCAAGCAGGTGCCCGACACCGAAACCAAGATCAAGCTCGGTGCCGATGGCAAGTCCATCGACCCCACGGACGTGAAATGGATCACCAGCCCCTATGACGAGTACGCCCTGGAAGAGGCCCTGCGTCTGAAGGAATCCAAGGGCGCGGAAGTGACCGTGGTCAGCCTGGGGGGCGACAGCGTCAAGGACGTGCTCCGCAATGCCCTGGCCCTGGGCGCCGACTCAGCGGTGCTGCTGAAGAGCGATGCCACCGATCCGCTTTCCATCGCCACCGCTCTGGCGGCCTTCGCCAAGGAGAAGGGCTTTGATCTGATCCTGGCCGGCAACAAGGGCATGGGCGGAGACAATTCCTCAGTGGGACCCATGCTCGCCGAACTGCTCGGCATCGCCCAGGCCAACGTGGTGATGAAGCTGGAAATCGGCGAGGGCACCTTCCGCGCCGAACGCGAGGTCGAGGGCGGCACCGAGGTGGTGGAGGGCTCCCTGCCGGCGGTGATCACCGCCCAGAAGGGCCTCAATGAGCCCCGCTACGCCAGCCTCAAGGGCATCATGGGCGCCAAAAAGAAGACTATCGAAGAAGTGGAGGCCACCGCGCCCGCGGGCTTCACCACCGTGGCTGGCATGGTGATGCCGCCCGCCCGGGCCGAAGGCCGCAAGCTCGACGGCGATCCCGCCCAGCAGGCCGCGGCGCTCTTCGCCGCCCTGAAGGACGAAGCCAAGGTCTTCTAGAGCCTGGGCCGACCCCCTGAATCGAATGCGAACGTTGTGAATGGAGAACCGAGATGATCCTGGTCTTTTGTGAACTGAAGGACGGCAAGCTGCGCAAATCCTCCGCCGAAGCCCTCTCCGCAGGCCGTCGCCTCGCGGATGCCAGCGGGAAGCAGCTGGGTGCATTGTTCGTAGGTGCTTCGGTGGCTGGCTCCGGCGATGCGGCGAAGTACGGCGCCGATGCGATCCTCACCTGCGAGGCCGCCCCGCTGGCCTCCTACAGCAGCGATGCCTTCGCCATGGCCATCGCCGATGCGGTCAAGGCCAAAGGCGCCACGGTGCTCCTGGGCGCCGCCACGGCCATGGGCAAGGACGCCCTGCCCCGGGCCGCCGCCCGCCTGGGCGCTGGCTACGCCGGCGACGTGACGGACCTCAGCATGGCCGACGGCAAGCTGGTGGCAGTCCGCCCGGTCTACGCGGGCAAGGCCATCGCCACCACGGCCTTCGCGTCCGGCATCCAGGTGGCCACCACGCGGCCCAACGTTTTCGAAGCCGTGGAGAAAGCCGGCGCCGGAGCGGTGGAAGCGCTGCCCGCCCCAGCGGGGGATTTCAAGGCCATCGTGAAGGAGATCCTCGCCAAGGGCACCGGCAAGCCCGACCTCACCGAAGCCAATGTCATCGTGAGCGGTGGGCGCGGCATGAAGAACGGCGAGAACTTCGCCATCCTTGAAGAGCTGGCGGACGCGCTGGGCGGCGTCGTGGGCGCCTCCCGGGCCGCGGTGGACGCAGGCTGGGGCCTCTCCCATGACATGCAGGTGGGCCAGACCGGCAAGGTGGTGAGCCCCACCCTCTACATCGCCTGTGGCATCAGCGGCGCCATCCAGCACATCGCCGGCATGAGCGGTTCCAAATACATCGTGGCCATCAACAAGGATCCCGAAGCCCCCATCTTCAAGCTGGCCTCCTATGGCATCGTGGGGGACCTCTTCGAAGTGGTGCCGGAACTCACCAAAGCCGCCAAGGCTCTGGGTATCGGCGCGCACTGAGCCAGTGCCTCACCCCTCATAGCGTTTCAACCCTCGTCCTCCAGGTGCATCGGCAGGGATTCGTAGGAGTCCCCCGGCTTGCCTGAGCCGTCTGGACGATCGGGACTCCCGGGCGTCCCGGCCGCCGGGGGCACCCGCGGGGGCGCCTCGCCGGTACTGGCGTTCCAGGCGCGGATCTTGAGGAAGTTGTCGTGGGTGATGCGGCCCTCGAAAAGATTGGCGTTCCAGCGCAGCAGGCAGAGGGATTTGCGGCGTCCCGGCTGCGCATCGTCGGCCACCAGCTTGAGGGCTCCCCGGCGCACCGCTTCCACCCGCGTGCCATCGTGGAAGGCCAGCAGCGCCCATGGGCCGTTGAAGGCCACCCGCCACTCGCCGTGCTCTTCCGCATCGAGCTGCAGGTAGAGCTTCCAATTCTTGAGCGTGGCGGACACGGTGTGGAAAGTGGCCCATGCATCCTCATAGGTGGGGGCCCTCGACAGGGCCGGCTGGAGGAGTTCCTCCAGTTCTTTCACGTGCTCTTGGGGGGCCGGGTGCGTCCACTGGACCGCATGGACCTTGAGGCGCCGGAGGCCGCGCTTGAAATTCGGAAACTGGTTCACGTAATAGAAGATCGGCGGCAGCAGCGCCAGCCAGGGAAACACCGTATTGATCGTGGGCAGTTCCGGCAGGTCCAGTGGCATCACCTTCCACAACTCCATGTAGGTGATGAAACCCAGGAGCAAACCCTCGATGGGATAGGCGAGCAGGACGACGCGGTAGGTCAGGAGGTTGCCCTTGGGCAAGAGGCGCGGCAGCACCAGGGGCCCCAAAGCGAGCAACAGCAGGAGGAACAGGAACCACGGCACGCTGGCTCTGCGGGGGAAGGCGTAGGAGCAGGCGGCGCCGACCACCAGGGTCAGCAGGCCGCCCAGATGCGCGCGCTGCACCTCGGTGCGGGAACGCAGGTAGTCCGTGGCTGGGACGGCTTCTTCATAGGTGAGCATGCTGGGGGGATTCCAGCAACCATCATGCCAGGGATGCCTTGGGGTTGCCTGAATTGTGGGGTACCAGGAAATGGGTCCTGAGTCCTGAGACTTGAGTTCAGGGTCGGCAGTTCAGAGTCACAAGCCCTGGCGGCCCAACCGGGTCACGGCTTTCAGGTGGAACCTGGGATGGAGGCTTTGCGAAACCCGCAACCGAGGTATTACTGCGCTGGTTCGAAGCCCTCCTGATACAGGAAGGTGCGGGCGTCTTCAAGGTCGCCGAAGCGCGCGATGACTTCGGCCCCCTCGCGCCCATCGCCGTCCGCCGCGTCCAGGGTGGAATAGCATTCCCGGATGATGCAGGCGCCGCCGATCTCGTCGAGCCCCAGCTGCACCAACTCCCACGTGACCCCATGCTCGTCCCGCCATACTTCGACGTTCATCATGTGGGGCTCCAGGAAAAGAATAGGGTGGGGCCCGAGTCTCAAGCTATTTCGTGGGGTTGAGAGTCGAGCAGTCGAAGGTCGGGAATTCCGGGTTCAGGGTTCCAGGCGACCAGACCAACCCCTTCAAACCCGAAGCCTATCGCTCACAGCTCACTGCTTCTCGAAGAACATCACCACCATGCCGAAGCCCACGCGGTCGCCGGGCATCATCTCCCGGGCGTCCCCGGCTTGCAGGCGGTCGCCCTTGACGTAGGTGCCGTTGGTGACACCGGGCTCTTCCACGATGAAGAAACGCCCGTGCTCGCAAAGGATGCGGGAGTGTCGGCGGCTGATGCTGAGATTGGGATCCTCGTCGGTGAGATCGATGTCTGGATGCAGGCCCGTGGCCGGATCGAAACGGCCCACCAGGGCGCCATGGCTGTTGATGGGATAGCGCTTGCCGGTGATCACGGATACCAGGCTACAGCCAGCCGTGGCCATGGTCTTGGGCTTCTGGCCCTTGCTCGTCTCGCCGGATTCCACCCGGCCGCTCAGCTCACGGTTCCGCTGGGCCAGGCGCTGCTTCATCTTCACGGAAACTTCAGGGTTCTGCCGGATCATCCGCAGGAAGGTGCCCCGAGTGATGGCGATGAGTTCGGTGTCTTCCAACGCCACCGCGGTCTGGCCCCGCGGCATGGCCTCCAGCAGGCTGCCTTCACCGAAGAATTCGCCTTTGGCCAGCTCTTCGGTCCAGTCGCCTTGGGGCTTATCGCCGGTGTAAAGGCGCACCTTGCCGTTCAGGATCACGTACATCTGCTGGGCCAGGTCGCCCTTCGTATAGACCACCTCACCTTCGCGAAAGCGAAGCTTGCTCTGGTCAATGAAACTGGAATCGGCCATCGGGGGTCCAAGAGGATGACCTAAGATAGCCTGCCCAGGCCCGGAATGGAAAATGGGCTTGGCAATCTCCCGGAATTCCTAGCCCCGTAGGGTCCCGAATACCTCTTGGAGAAGGCCTTGGAGGAGATCCGCCTCCTCTTGGCAGAATCCGCTGACTTCAGGGCAATCCAGGTCCAAGACCGCCATGAGCCGCCCCGCCGGGTCGAAGACCGGCAGCACCAGTTCCGACCGAGTGGCGTCATCACAAGCGATGTGGCCTGGAAAAGCGTGGACGTCCGAAACCAGTTGGACCGTTCCAGTCCGGGCGCAGGCACCGCAGACCCCGCGGTCGAAGGCGATGCGCAGGCAGCCCATGCCCCCTTGGTAGGGCCCCACGGCCAATTCCCGCTCCGCCACCCGGCGGTAGAACCCGCACCAGTTCGTCTGCACCAGGGTTTCCCACAGCAGGCAGGCCAGCGTCGCCTCCAGCGCGATTTCATCAATCTCGTCCGCCACCGCCGCCCGGAGCTGGGGCAGGGCTTCGCGGAGTCTCGCCACGCGGACTGCCGGTGGCAGCAGCGTGCCGCGCTCAAGTCGGGAGAGGAGGATGCCTTCGGACATGGGATCAGTCTAGGCGATGGGCTGTGGGCTGTGGCCTGTGGAGTGCGGCTATGGGCTATGGGCGAATCGAAAATCGAAATATGGTAGATCCATGTCCCTGCTCCGCTGGCTGGCCGCGCCCCTCGCGCCGTTTTACGGCCTGGTGGTGCGCGGCCGCAACCGCGCCTTCGACGCCCATCCCGAGCGGGCGGCCCGGGCTCAAGCAGCGGTGATCTCCATCGGGAACCTCAGCACCGGCGGCACCGGCAAAACGCCCCTGGCCCTGTGGCTGGCCGAAGAGCTGGACCAGGCGGGCTTCCCCAATTCCGTGATCTCCCGAGGTTACGGCGGCCGGCGCTCCGTAGACGTGATGGCTGTGGAACCGGCTTCCGCGGCTGCAGAGGTGGGCGACGAGCCGTTGCTCATGGCCCGCAGGCTTGGTCCAGGCCGGGTGGTGGTGGCGCGGAAGCGCGCCGCTGGCACCCTTTTGGCTCTGGCGCAGGAGCCGCCGCCCCGGGTGCTGCTGCTGGACGACGGCTTTCAACATCGAGCCCTCCACCGGGACGTGGATTTGCTGCTCCTTGACGGCGTGCGCCTCTGGGGCAATGGCCGGTTGCTCCCCTTGGGCGATTTGCGGGAGCCGCAGGATTCGGCCAAGCGGGCCCATGCCTTGGTGGTGACCCGAGGCAGCCGCGCCCCGAAAGCCGCGCTCGAAGCCTGGTGGCAGCGCTATGGCAGCGGTGGGCCGGTCTTCTACGTGGACTTCGCCATCGGCGTCCTGCGCTCCTTCGCCACCTCCGAGCGCGTGGCACTGCCCGCCCCGGGACTCGGCCACGTCTTCGCGTTCTGCGGCCTGGGCCATCCCGAGGCCTTCTACGCGGATCTGGTGGTGGCGGGGGTTTCCTGGTCAGGCACGAAATCCTTCCCGGATCACCACACCCTCACGCCCCAGGAGCTGCGGCAAACGCAGGCCGAAGCCGTGCAGGCCGAAGCCACCAGCCTGGTGTGCACAGAGAAGGACGCCGTGAAGCTGGGCGAAGCCCACCGCGCGGTGCTCACCATGCCCTTGTGGATCGCCGAGCAGCAAGTCATCGGTGCCGACCTTCTGCTGGCCTGGGTGATGGCGCGGCTGCAGAGCCTCGAAGGATCCGGGGTAGGCCTGAGCTAAGCACCCCAACTTTGACCGCTCATAAACCTTACTTCTTCACCTTGGTCCCAGCCACCGCCGGCACCCGGATGTACAACTCGGAATTCTCAGCCTTCCACTGCATCATCTGGTAGATGCGGTCTCTTCCGCTGGGGTAGTCGAAAAAGATGATCTCCTCCACCGGTGTGGGATTCATCTTGCGGTACTCAGCCAGATGGATGGCCGCCTGCGCGAAGCCATCCGGTTGGCGGCTGGCGTTGACACCGTACATGTCGGCCTCGTGTTCCTGGGTCCGAATGAAAGTGTTCATCACCGGCGTCAGGACGAAGAAGAAAGTGGAGGCCACCAGCATCACCAAGGGCAGGATGGCCGGATCGCCGGGGCCGGTGATCTGCCAGGCGCTGCCCCAGCGGGCCAATGCCCACTCCAGGGACCAGCGAAAAAGGGCGAACAGGGCCACGATCACGATCAGGAAGAACTGGAGGGATTGCGGGATGTGGTTCAGTACGTAATGGCCCATCTCGTGGCCCATCACCGCCTGGATCTCTTCGGGCGGGCCGCGGCGGATCAGGTTGTCGTTCAGCGTGATACGCATAGTGTTCGCGAAGCCGCTTACGTTGGCGCTCATCCGGTTGGTCTGTTTCGATGCGTCGATCTCGTAGATGTCGTGCACTGGAATGCCGTT
>JANXPB010000212.1 GCA_025357545.1 Holophagaceae bacterium | reverse complement strand
CGACCACACCTGCCAGGAGGGGAATGAGCTTGGTGGATTTCATGTCTGCTTCTCCTGCCGTCGCTTCAGGGATTTTCGCAGCGAGGTGGCGAAATGGACCAGCAGCCCGAGGGTCACCAGCACGCAGGACAGGTAGGGAATGAGCCAGCCGGGATTCTCGACCACCTGCAGGATGGAGAGTGTATCGCCCTTGCCGAAGCTGGCCTGGTAGAAGGTCCGCCCTTCGTAGCGCAGGGGCTGGTTCATGTAGATCAGCACGTCTCGGGATTCGCCCTTGGTGGGATTGGAGATCTGCACGAGGCTGGAGAAGTTCTTGGGGATTTCGGTGCCTGCGTAGACATCGTGGCTGAATTTCTTCAGGGTGAGGGCGTAGGGCAGGTAATGGCGCACCGGACGCATGAGCATCTGGTAGGTGCGGCCTTCATGGGTGAAGGACTGGGGCGCTCCCAGGGCGATGGAGACCAGCCAGACACCGTAGCTCTTGCCGCCCGCCACGGGCTCGATGAAGGCGGAGGTGTTGTTGATGGCGTCGTCCGTCGACACCACGGCCCGCTCCTCGATGTGCACCGAAGCGCCAACGCCCATGGTGGCCAGGGAGGGCGGCTGGGTGGGCGCGCGGTTGGTCAGTTCGGCATTGGGGAAGTACTGCTTCACGTTGAGGGTGATGGGGCTGTCGGGCAGCTTCACGGAAGTGGATCGCGATAGCACTGAGGTCGGCACGGCGTAGACATCGTCGTAGGCCTGGTCCGTCACATCGATGACCGCCAGTTCCATGAACCGGGAACTCTCGGCGAAGTTGACGGTCTGGCCCTGCTCGATGGCCATGCGGTCGTCCACCTGCAGGGCGGCCGAGACGAATTCGCCCGACACCAGCAGGATGAGGCCGAGGTGCACGAGCCAGAGGCCCGCCTTGGCCCAGGAGAACTTGAGACGCTTCACGGTGGAGGCCAGCAGGTTCACGGTGAGGACCAGGCCCACCAGGGTGCCGCCGGGGAAGACCGGGAAGATCCAGTTCGACGACTGCGGCCCCCACCAGATGAAAAAGCTGCGCATGTAGGTGGTCACGGCGCCGTAAGTGCCCATCTGGACTTGGGCCAGAGTGCAGAGCACCACCAGCACCATGAGCAGCGCCAGGGAGACGATGGTGAGCTGGAAGGAAGTGAGGAATTCCCAGGTTTGGTCGAGGTATCGCTTAATCAAGGCGGAGGCTCCCCAGGAAGCGCATGAAGTCGGGCTGGGCCTTGGCGACAGGCTCGGCGTCCCCGGTGAGTTTTAGGAACCAGGTGTTCCCGTCGGGGGTGGAGAGAAGGCCTGCCACCATGCGGCTCTTGGCCTGGCCTTCGCTGGTGAAATCGAACACAGAAATGGCACCGGCCTTGGAATTGACGGTCTTGCGCTGGGGTGCCAGGGCCTTCTCGTCCAGGGGGCCCAGGCCGATCTGGCCGCGCCAGCGGTTGACATTGCTCAGTTCGCCCCCGGCGGGGCCAGGCAGAACCACGACCGTGGCTTCCACCTTGCCGGGAACCGAGGGTTTGAGCGTGGCGTAGCGCATGCCGCCGGCCTCGCCTTCGGTCCAGCCCTTGGGCAGTGTCCACTTCAGCGCCCCTTGGCCGGTGGGGCGGGGCGGGGGAGGCAGCTCGCCATTCGCGGGAGCTGGATTGGCTCCAGGCGGCATTCCCATGTCTGGCGGCATTCCAGCATCAGCGTGGGGCGCTTGGGCTGGCGGCAAAGCCCTTTCCTTGGGCACTCGGTAGTGGGTGGCGTTGTCCCGGTTGCATCCCAGAACAAGCAGGAGCCCTGCCGAGGCCAGCAGGGCCAGGTCGGAATGGCTTCGGACGGCGCGGGGGCTGGGGGCGTCTGGGGAGGAGTCGGTCGGTGTCAATGAAGGTTCCTCTTCATGGAGATCGGAGATCGGTGGGATTCCGAAGCCGCGGAAGCGCGGAGAGCATGGTCAAACATCCATCACAGATTGAGTGTATTCCCTGCCCTAAGGGCTGGCCATGAGGGACTGGGAGCCCGCGCCCACTTGTGATGACGGTTGGCATCCGAACGGTGCTTGAAGCCCGGAAAACCTGGTCAGGAGGACCGTCCAGGTCCGCGAGGTCCAGTTGGGGAGTGTTCGCGTTCCACCACATCGGGGTAAGCCCGGTTCCAGAGGATCCGGAAGAGGGTTTCGGCCACGGCGCGGTTGTAGAGGCGGATGGCGGGCATGGCTTCGGTGTCCTGGTGGCCCTTCACCAGCGCCGAGACATCCAGGTTCAGCGCCTCCACCGTGGCGCCGCTCGACAATAGCAGCACCTGGGCGTGGTCCAGGATCGAGGCGCCCACGGAAGTGCCGGGCCCAGCGCAGTCGGAGCCCTCCTTTTCCCACATGATGCCGTCGCTCATGGGGACAGATTCCAACCCGCGTGATCCGGCCGGCCTATCGCCATAGACCTTTTCGTAAAGGCGGAGATAGCCATCCTTCGGGTTGAAGAGGTTCAGCAGCACCACGTCCTGGGCGCCCATGTCCGGCAGCCGTTGCGCGGGTTCCAGCAGCCGTGAAGGGAAGGCCCCCATCACGAGCAGGGCGCCGTCCAGGGGAAGGGGACCTTCATTGGCAGCCCGGCGGAGGGACGCTGCCAAGGCCGTGGCGCCCAGGCTGTGGCCGAAGGCCAACAGGGTGCCCCGGTCCTTCACGGCTCCCTGCAGTTGGCGGAGCAAGGGCAGCAGTCCCCTTTCGCCCACGGCCAGAGCCCTGGCCTGGCCCCGGCGGAAGCCCAGCAGGCCGCTCTTCGCATCCCACAGCACCAGCACTACCAGTTTCGAATCACGGGACTTGCCGTGGCAGTAGCCATGAGCGGCCGCGCAGGCCGCGGTGCCCTCCACATCCCGGGTGGCGAGGCAGGCGAAGGCCTGGCGGTAGATGGAAAGAAAGGCTTCCATGGCGGGAACATCGCCCGCATCGCGGCGCCAGCCATGGATGAAGACGAACACGTCATCGGCTCGACCCGCGGCCGCCAGCACTTGAGCCACTTGGCGGGGAACCTTGGGCCGGCCTGCGGGGTCCAGCTCCACGACTTGCACGACAAAGGGGTCCCCGGGCCTGGCAATGGGCGGGGCCGCCGAGGCCCAGCGGGCGGGGGTGGACGGTTCCAGGCGTGCCTGCCAAGCCACGCACCCAGCCGCCGCCAGTGCCAGAGCGGCCCATCCCATCCCTTTGCCAATGCGCGCCATGGAGGACCTCTTGGGTGAGCCTACACTGGCTGGATGAACGTGATCTATCTGGACAACAACGCCACCACCCGCCTCGATCCCGCGGTGCTGGACGCCATGCTGCCCTTTCTGCGGGACCACTATGGCAATGCCGGGTCGGCGCACACGCTGGGGCACCTCAGCGAAGGGGCCGTGGCGCAGGCGCGGGAACAGGTGGCGGCGATGCTGGCTTGCGCGCCAATGGAATTGACCTTCAACAGCGGCGGCACCGAAGGCATCAACCACGCCTTCCGGGGCGTGTTCGAAGCCTTCCCGGCGAAACGGCATTTCGTGGTCAGCTTGGTGGAGCATCCTGCGGTGCTCGCGGTGGCCGAATGGCTGAGGCGCCAAGGGGCTGAAGTGACTTCCGTGGGAGTGGATGGCGACGGGCGGCTGGACCTAGTGGCTCTGGAAGCCGCGCTGCGCCCTGATACGGCGTTGGTGTCTGTGATGGCAGCCAACAATGAAACGGGCGTGCTGTTCCCGCTGGACGAGATCGCCGGGCTCGTCAAAGGGAAGGGCGCGCTGCTGCACGTGGATGCCACCCAGGCCATCGGAAAGATCCCCATAGATACTTCCAAGCTGCCGGTGGACCTGTTGAATTTCAGCGGCCACAAATTCCATGGGCCAAAGGGCGTGGGCGCCCTCTACATCCGAAGAGGTCTGCGGTTGAAGCCTTTCATGCTGGGCGGCCACCAGGAGCGCGGGCGGCGGGGGGGCACCGAGAACGTGCCCGGCCTCGTCGGGCTCGGCAAGGCTAGCGAACTGGCGGCCGCGCACCTGCCGGAAGTCCACCGGATAGCCACTCTGCGCGACCACCTGGAAACAGATTTGCGGGCCCGCGTGTCGGAGCTGCACATCACTGGCGCCGGCTCGCCCCGCCTCGCAAATACATCTCTACTGAGCTTTCAGGGGCTGGAAGGCGAGGCCCTGTTGCTGAAGCTCAACGAGCGCGGGGTCTGTGTTTCCACCGGCAGCGCCTGCACCACCGGCCAGAAGGAGCCCAGCCACGTGCTGCGCGCCATGGGGGTGTCGGCGGCATTCACCGGGGGAACGATCCGCCTGTCCCTCAGCCGCTTCACCACCATGGAAGAAATCCACCAAGTATCGGAAATGCTCCCCGGCCTCGTGGAAGACCTGCGGCGATCGGATCTATTCGCGATGGCCTAGCCTCGGTTCCGGGCCTCGTTCATCCGGGATTGGCTGCGAGGCGGAGTTCCACCCGGGTGAGTTGCCCGTCACCCCAGATGGCGACCAGGAGCTGGCCGTCGGGGCGCTGGTAGGCCAATTTCCGGGTGTGCCCGAGGGGCGATTGAATGGTTTGGATGCTGAAGTCATGGGCGCCGTCGCGGCGCTCGACAGGCAGCCCCGCAAGGCCCAGGCGGAGGGTCCGCAGGTGCTCCAGGAAGGCGGACTGGCTGCGGTAGGTGGCCTGCAGGCCTGGTTCCTTTGCATACAATTTGGCCGCCAGCCGGTCATCGCCGCACTGGAGCATCAGATTCCGGAAGTCATTCCATTCATGTTGAGTCCGGAATGTGTTGGCCGCTTCCCGGGCGGCCTCAAGACCCTTCTCGTCCACCCCGAACAGCAGGTGGGTGAGGCCCTCGCCCCGGATGGGCCCCGCCAGGGTGCCACCCTGGATATCCACACTCATCCAGGCTCCCCCCAAGCCCTGAATGGCAGCACCGGCTTCGTCAGGCTCATACCTGAGTTGATAGCTGGGACCCTCGGAGGGCTGCTGAACGGGAAGGGCGCCGATCTTGTCCCGCCAGTCCCGAGCCGTTTCCACAAAGGTTTGGCTGTCGGCGTAGGTGTCCGCCAAGGCTGGGTTTTTCAGGAAGAGGTCCCGAGCGCCCTCATCGGTCTGCAGGCGGGTGTGGATGGTGCGGACCGCCGGCCAAATCCGGGCCCGGTTCCGGAGCGCCATGCTGCCGATGGTGCCACCGATCAGGAGCGGAATGGCGATGGCCAGGCCCGCCCCACCCAGCACCCATTTGAGCCAAGTTCTGTGATGGCCCGGCGGCGGCGAGTCCCCATTGCTCCAACCGCCATCCCGCATGGTGACCCCCTGCTTGCACTACGGATCACCCCACGCATCGCTTAGACCCCAGGAGAATCCGTCCCACGGATCTTCTGGAATCAAACGGCCAGGCCGGTGCAGATGGCTGCGGCGCAACCTGCCAGCCGGGCCAAGGCTTCTTTGACTTCTGCGGCCTCGATGTCGCGGTGGGTGATGAAGCGCAGGGAGGCGCCCACGTTCGTGACCAGGACGCCGATATTGCGGAGCAGCTCGGTGGCTTTGGGCACGGACGCCACCGGCACTAGCAGGATGTTGGTTTCCGGGGTCTCCAACGTGAACCCCAAGGCACGCAAGCCTTCGGCAAGGTCACGCGCCTTGGCATGGTCCTCGTGGATTCGGGGCAGGTAGTCCAGGGCCACCAGGCCCGCAGCACCCATCACGCCGCCTTGGCGCACGCCGCCCCCTAGCATTTTCCGGAGGCGCCGGGCCGATTCAAGGGCGTCCTTGGAACCGCAGAGCAGGGAGCCCATGGGCGCGCCGAGGCCCTTGCTGAGGCAAACGCTCACGGTGTCCGCGCCCTCGGACAGCTCGTGCAGAGGCGCTTCCAGTGCGGCGGCGGCGTGCCACAGGCGGGCACCGTCCAGATGGACCACCAGGTTCTTTTCGCGGGCCGCCGCCGTGAGCTCCCGGTGGTCCTGGAGACTCAGGCAGGTGCCGCCCGCGAAATTGTGGGTGTTCTCCAGGGCCAGTAGCCTTGAACGCAGGGTGTAGTAAGGGCCAGAATTCCCCGCGGCGTGGCGCACCTGGTCGGCGGAGATGCGGCCCGGTTTTCCTTCCCAGGGCAGGGCTTCGGGCATGCCCCCCGCCAGCCAGGCCGCGGTGCCCAGCTCTGAGCCCAGCACGTGGGCCTGGGCCGGGGCGAAGAAGCGGTCGCCCCGCTGGAGGTGCAGCATCATGGCGATGCCGTTGGCCATGCAGCCGGTGGGCGTCCACAGCCCGGCCTCCTTTCCCAGCAACTCTGCCACCCGGCGCTCCAGGCGGTCCAGGGTGGGGTCGCGCTCCAGTACGTCATCCCCGACTTCAGCGTTGGCCATGGCGGTGCGCATTTCGGGAGAGGGCTTGGTGACGGTGTCGGAGCGGAAATCGAGAAGTTTCATGGGACTAACGACACCACAACTGAGCTCCGTTGAATACAGGTGGAACGGAGAGTTCGGCGCCTGGGTGACGGAAGGCCTGGAATTCGATCCAATTCCCTAGCTCCAAGGCGAACGGTAGTTTCCGCCGCAGATTGGCCGCCGACATTCATTCCGTTGGCCGTTACACCGGTGCCATTGTCGTTCCTGGCGATTCCTGGCCCGGAGAAAACCGCCCGAACAGCTAAGCTGGAGGATTCGCCTGGAGATCCTACATGCAGCTTTGGCACGCCATCCTTCTCGGCCTAATCCAAGGGCTGACGGAATTCCTGCCGGTGTCGTCCACCGCCCACCTGACCTTGGCGGAGCACCTAATGCTGGGGCGGGGCATGCCCCTGGCCTTCGACGTGCTGCTGCATGTGGGGACCCTGCTGGCCCTTTTTGTGTATTTCCGAAAAGAAGTGCTGCAGGTGCTGCTGGGTATCGTCGGAAAGGATGCTGAGGGCCGCAGATTGGCGCTTTGGCTCTTTATCGCGATGATCCCGACGGGCATTCTGGGGCTGGCCACCAAAGCGGTTAAAGAGGCGGCCAAGGCGCATCTGTGGGTCTACGGAATCGGTCTGCTGGTGACCGCCTGGATGCTCTACATGGCCAACGAACGGAGCCAGAAACAAGTGGGCCGCGAGGTCGTGGAGATGAACGCCAAGGACGCCCTGGCCATCGGCGCCATCCAGGGCCTGGGCGGTGGCTTTGGGCTGAGCCGCAGCGGTTCGACCATTTCCATGGGCGTGTTCCGCGGCTTGAAACTGCCGGAATCCACCCGCTTCAGCTTCCTCCTGGGCATCCCCACCATCGCCGCGGCGGCGCTGGTGGAGACCAAGGACTTGATCAAACCTCTGATCCAACACTTGCCCCTTCCTGAAGAGCTGAGGTTTCCCGAGGGCTCCGTGAGCCCATTGGGGGCCTGCATCGTGGGCGTCGTGGTGGCGGCCATCTCGGGCTACTTCGCCATCGGCCTGCTGGACCGCTTCACCAAGGCGCCGAAGCTGAACGGTTTCGCCTTCTACTGCCTGTGCATGGGCTCGTTGATGCTGATTCTGGGGACCGTGGGGGTGGACGGCCTCTTTTACGTAAGCACGATGCCACATCGGTGAGGTTGAATCCTGGGTCCTGGGCTACCAATATCTATAGGCGCCTCCGGGCACCGTCAGATATTCAGTACGGCCATGGGCTGCCACCGAACTGAACCTCAGGACCCAGAACCCAGATTCCATTCCATCCATCCCACCCCTTCCGCCGCTCGCCGATTCCCCTGCCCCGTTCACCGATGGGCGCCAGGCGGGGTGCGGGACTCCCGTAGACTTGCTCCATTGCCCAGGTAGGAGTTCCCGTGATCCAGGTGACGAATCTGCACAAAGCCTTCACGGTGAAAGACCGGAAGACCAAATCGAAGAAGCGCATCGAGGCCGTGCGCGGGATCTCCTTCACGGTCCAGCCCGGGGAAATCTACGGGTTGCTGGGCCCCAATGGCGCCGGGAAGTCCACCACGCTGCGCATGATCGCCACGCTCATGCAGCCGGACCAGGGCCACATCGAGGTCTGCGGCCTGGACACCCAGAAGGAAGGCGAAAAGGTCCGCGGGAAACTGGGCTTCCTCTCCACTGACATGAATGTGTACGAACGCTTCACTCCCCGGGAACTGCTGCGGCTCTTCGGGGAGTTTCAGGGCGTCGATCCCACCATCGCTGAGCGGCGCGGCATCTACCTGCTGGAAAAGCTGCAGCTCGCTGATTTCTCGGATGTGAAGATGGACGGCCTCTCCTCGGGCCAGAAGCAGAAGGTCTCCATCGCCCGCGCCCTCCTCCACGACCCCAAGGTGGTGATCTTCGACGAACCCACCACAGGGCTGGACGTGCTCACGGCCAAAACTGTGCTGGACTTGCTCCGGGTCATGAAGAGCGAGGGCCGAACGGTCATTGTCAGCACCCACGTCATGCCGCTGGTGGACGAGATCTGCGACCGGGTGGGGATCATCTTCGACGGCGAGCTCTACGGCGATGCACCGCCCCGAGAGATACTCGGGCGCTATTCGGTGCGCACGCTGGATGAAGTCTTCTTTCAATTGGCGGCGGGGGGTGCGCGATGAGGGGCGTGGGTCTGATCTTCAAGAAGGAATGGATGGAATTCAGCAAGGACAAGCGGACGCTATTCTTCACGTTCATCATGCCGCTCATCCTGTACCCGGCCATCTTCACCATGATGACCAAGATGGCCCAGGGGGACCGGGACCGGCGCCACGGCCAGGCCAGCCGCATCGTGGTGGTGGATCCGAGCAATGCGCTGAAACCCATCCTCAGCCTTGATTCGAAGGATTTCCTGGTGATGGATACTCCGAGCGGGGATCTGAAACAGGCCCTGCGGGACCAGAAGCTGGATCTCGCCATCGAAGTGGACGCGGATGCCGCGGCCAAGCTCCAGAAGCAGGAGCCCTTCACTATCAAGGCCATGGTGGATGAAAGCGAAAGCAGTTCCGAGTACGCCATGAAGCGCCTGAAGGACACCCTGGAAAAGCAGGACAAGGCCTGGGTGGCCGCGCGGCTGGAGGCCATCAAAGCCCCCAAGGACCTGCCCAACCCCACCAATCTGGTCAAGGAGAAGGCCAGCGATCTGGCGCTGGAGCTCAGCAAGGTGCTGGGCATGTGGGTGCCTTATATCCTGCTTATCGGGCTCTACACGAATGCCATGCAGCACGGCGCCTATATGACCGCCGGCGAAAAGGAACGGCACACCCTGCTGAGCCTGCTGTCCACCTCCCTGCCACGGACCCACATCATCTGGGGCAAGCTGCTGGCCACCTTCTCCATCGGCGTGCTGGGCACCATCATGAACATCGTCGCGATGAATTTGAGTTTCATCCTGCTGGGACGCCAGATCGCCACAGCGGAGGCTATGCAAGGCGGGGCGGCCATGGAGACGGTGAAACTCGCGGACATGGCCAGCCCCTCGACGTTGATGCTTACTTTGCTGCTGCTGATCCCTTTGGGCCTCTTCTTCTCGAGCATCATCCTGTTTCTGGGCACCCAGGCCAAGAACACCCGGGAGGCCATGACCGCCATCACGCCGGGCATTTTCGTGGTCATCATGTTGGGCGTCTTCTCCATGGCGCCGGGCCTGGACAAGATGGCGGCGCTGCCCTACATCCCGGTGCTCAACGTGGCGCTCACTATCCGGAAGCTCTTCTCGCACCAGGCCGTCGCCTGGCAGTACATCCTGGCCTTCCTCATGACCACCGGGCTCGCGGGCGGCATGGCCTGGATATCCACCCGCCTGCTGAACCGCGAGTCGGTGCTCTTCAAGCAGTGACAGCCGCCTTCTGGCCTTTCCGTGGTTGAATCAAGGTTGGTAGCCTGAGGTATCATTCAGGTCCCATCCATCAGTGAGGAATCGAATGGCCAAGGCGAAATCATCGGGTACGGCTGCTGCTCCTATCCTTCCCAAGGCGGTTGACAGCCAGCTCTCCAAGGCCCTCGCCTTGGTTGAGGCCAAGAAATATGCCGAGGCCACGGAGCTGTTCCAGGCCTTGGTGGGACCCGCCAAGGAGGCCGGCAGCCTGACCCTTGAACGCACGGTGCGCAATTACCTGGCCTTGTGCGAACGCAAGACCGCCAAGGCACCCAAGGGCGCCGCCCGGCCCGAAGGGGACGCCCAGTGGCTGCTGAACCGCGGCGACTCCCAAGGGGCCTTGACCCTGCTGGACAAGGCCATCGCCGCCGAGCCCACCAACGGCATCCTGCAGTTCCTCAAGGCTTCGGCTTTCGCGCAGATGGGCGATGCCGAGGCCGCCGCCGAGGCATTGAACCGATCGCTGCTGCTGGACGGAGACCTGCTGCACCTGTACCGGCTCGAGACGGATTTTGATGGCGTGCGCAACACGGCGCCCTTCGCGGCCATCGAGCGTTCCTAGCCGCATCTGATGCGCCTGGACTCCTAGACCGACAACCCCAACCCAAACCCCATGGCCCTCCATCCGGACCAACCCCTCCGCGTGGTCACCCTCGGGGGCGGTACCGGGTTGGCAGCCCTGCTGCGGGCGCTGAAATCCGAAGCTGAGCGGCCCGAACAGCCGTGGCAGATCACCGGCATCGTCACGGTCTCGGACAATGGCGGATCTTCGGGAAGGTTGCGGGAAGAACTGGGCGGCATCCCGCCCGGCGACCTTCGCAACTGCCTCTCGGCGCTCACCCGGGAGGAATCCATCCTCAGCGATCTGCTGAGCTACCGGTTCAAGGGGGAAGGCAGCCTGGCCGGACACAGCCTGGGCAACCTGATGCTCCTGGCCATGGTGGACATCACCGGCGACTGGGTGAAGGCCATCCGGCAATTGAGCGGCGTGCTGGTGACCGCTGGCCGGCTCTACCCCTCCACGACGGTGCCGGTCACACTCTGTGCCGAAGACGTGGAGGGCCACCGCTACGTCGGCGAGACCGCCGTCAATGAGGCCACCGCCTCCATCCAGCGCATCTGGTTGGTGCCTGAAGCCCCGGAACCGCTGCCGGAGGCTATGCTCGCGATCCTGCGGGCGGACCTGGTCCTGCTGGCGCCGGGCAGCCTCTATACCTCCACTCTGCCTAATCTGCTGATCCCGGAATTGCGCCAGGCCCTCCAGAATTCTTCCGCGCCGATCATCTATGTGGCCAACCTAATGACCGAACCTGGCGAGACCAGCGGTCTGGATCTGGCGGCGCATATCCAGGCCTTGCAGGACATCGGCGGCATCCAGCCCACGGCGGTATTGGCCAATGAAACCCTGCCTGGCCCAGAGCTTTTAACCCGGTACCGCGCGGAGGGAGGCTCCCCCGTCCTGCCTTCAGGCCCGGTGGTGCTGGGGGTTCCCGTGACTTCGGAACCGCTGCTGGACCTTGATGCGCCAGTGGCGCGGCACCATCCTGGCCGCTTGTTGAAGGCGCTCAAAGCCTTGGTTACAAAACTTTAACGGGCCAATTCTGCCGGTCGGTGGGATGACTTTTTCTTCTGTGCGTAAAATACTTGCCTGCGTCAGATGCGGGTCAGGGAAAAGGAAACCTGGATGGGGTTGAAGGGCGAACTTGCCACCATGGGGCTGGAGGATATCTTCCAGTGGCTGGCCGTGGGCAAGAAGACCGGGGTCCTGGAAATCAAGGGCGCCCAACATGCCAAGCGCATCAGCTTCTCGGATGGCAAGGTCTCTTCGGTCTGGTCCTCGGACCCCCGGGACTACCTGGGCCAGTACTTGCTGTCCTCGAATCGCATCACCGAAACGCAATTGCAGGAAGCCCTGGCCGCCCAGGAGGATGAAAATCAGGTGCTGGGGAAGATCCTGGTGAACCGGAACCTCATCAGCGAAACCGAGATCCGCCGCATCGTCCAGACAAAGACCGAGGAAAGCATCTACGACACGTTTCTGTGGGAGCTGGGCACTTTCGAATTTCAT
Organism: Holophagaceae bacterium; assembly: GCA_025357545.1. Classification (GTDB taxonomy): domain Bacteria; phylum Acidobacteriota; class Holophagae; order Holophagales; family Holophagaceae; genus JANXPB01. The sequence goes on along the minus strand of JANXPB010000212.1, from coordinate 40,232 downwards.
GACAACCGCCAGCCGGACCATAAGACGATGTTGCTGAGCCTTGAGGTCACTGGCATCGTGCTGGAAGGGGCCCGGCGCGTGGATGAATGGAAGGTCATCCGCCAGGTCATCAAGGGTGCGGACGCGGTATTAGGGCCCGTCTCGGAGGTCATCGCCGATATGCTGCCCCTGGCTCCAGAGGACGCCGAAGTGCTGTTCCGCCTGGACGAGCGCAAGACAGTGAGCGACCTCATGAAAGAGATGCGACGGCCGGAATTCCTGCTGAGCCAGCACCTGCATGCCATGCTCGAACGGGGCATGATCCGGGTCGTCGATCCGGGTGGTCATTTGAACGACACCTCCCAAGCCCAGCTGCAGAAGGCCAAGGCCCTCATCGAAAAAGAGAAGCTGCAGGAGGCCCAGGCTGAGCTGCGGCGGCTGCTCCAGCAGGACCCGCGCATGACCGAGGCCACCCGGATGCTGGAGGCCGTGCAGCACAAGATCGAAGACCGGAGCCTGGACCAGGACCAGATTCTGGAATTGGCCCTGGGCATGGACGAGCTCATGCAGACCCACATGGAATCCAGCGAGGCCTTCCTGGCCACACGGGTGAACGGAGTGTGGAGCATCCGCGACCTCATCGCCGTGAGCCCCTTCCCCCCGGAAGAATGCTTGTCCATTTTCGCTAAGCTGATCCGCCGGGGTGTGCTGAAGGTGAGCAGCGCAGGCCCCCCGGGTTCACGGACGCAGACCTATCATTAGACCGACAGTGACGAGCCGTGATTTCTGGGCCTCAGTTGGAGGGCTTCGGGCGGGCCGTCAAATCATGAGAACCTGGGGTCATCCCCTTGGAGGTTCCATGCGTATCGCCACCACCTGCTTCGCATTGACGGCTCTCGTGTTGCCCCTCTCCGCCGTCCCTCCCAAATCCAAAGCCAAGGCGACCCACACCTCCCAGGCCTTGGTGAACCTCCAGGCCCAGGTGAAGCGGCTAAGCTCCGAGCGCGACGATCTCGCCGCCAAGCTCCAGGCTGCCCTGGTCCTGCAGGAGGACTTGGCGGCGGCGCAAAAGAGCCGGGATTTGGCCAAAGAGGAGGCCGCTTCCATGCACAAGGAGCTGGATCAGATCCATGGCAGCCTCAAGGAGAACCAGCAGAGTGGCGACAGCATCCTGGCCGACCTCCAGAAAGCCAGGGCGGCCACCAAGGCGGTCCAGGATGAAAATGCCAGGTTGAAGGCCGACCTCTCGGCCGCCAACGAAAAGCTGGCGGGCAAGCATGGCGAGGGCACGCTGCTGCCAATCACACCGGATGTGGTTCCCGCGAAGCCCATCAACCTCAGCCAGGTGCGCCCCAAGGCGAAAAAGGTAGATAAGGGTGTGGTGGTGGTGAACGTGCTGGTGGGCGAGAGCGGCGAAGTTCTGGCTACCAAACTGCTTCAGGGCCTGCCGGGTACAGGCGAGTGGGTGGACAAAGCCAATGATGCCTGCGTGGAGGCCGCCAAGCGCCTGGTCTTCGAAGCCGCCACCATCGGCGAGGGCAGAACCCGCGTGCGGGTGTGGCAAGGCGTGGGGTTCCTGCTGGATTAGCCCTGGGGCCTGGGTCTCGAGTCCTGAGGTTCAATATCGCTGCGGCCTTTGGCCGCAATGACTTGAGTTGATGGCGCGGTGCTCAGCGCCGCTACTAAATTCCCTCAGGACCCAGGCCTCAGGACCCAGGCCTATTTCCGTAGGTCCTTCCCTTCATCCCCCACCACGCAACAGACGTCGCCCTGGGCCCAGGCTTGGCAGGCCAGACGCTGGTTGGGCTGGGCCTTGAGGATGGTGAGGATGCGCCGCTCGGCGGAGAGGGGCTCGCTGAGTTTATCCAGGCCGCTGTCGATGGTGATAAGGCAGGTGCCGCAGCGGGCGTGGCCGCCGCAGCGGTGGTGAAGGTCCACTTCGGCCTTGGTGGCGATGGCGAGCAGGCTGAGTTCCCGCTCCAACTGCACCTCGCCCGTGGACTTGCCCTTGAATGAAACCGTGAACATGGATGGCTCGCTAGGAAGGCGCCCGGTGCGGCACCCCAGCATTCAGGAGTGGTGCCACACCGGGCGGAATTCCATGTTAGCAGGGGCCCGGGAGCGGGTGCAGGCAGCGGGAAAGGGCGCTTCGATCACTCTGACCGGAGCACCTCCAAAGGCTTGGCGTTCAAGGCCCTCCACGACCCCAGCAGGCCCACCAGGGCGGTGAGCAGCGCCGCGGCCAGCAGCAGTAGAGGAGCAGCCCAGGGATTCGCCGTGGTGGGCAGTTCCAGAATTTTCTTGGCATTAAGATCCGAAAGGACCCGCGCCAGGACGCCCGAGATGAGGGCGGCGGTGGCTCCCAGCAGCACCAACTCCCAGAGCAGGCTTCCCAACAACGTTTTATACGGAGCGCCAAGGGTGCGCAACAGGGCCAGGTCCCGCTGGCGGCCCAAGCGGCCGGCCAGCAGACTCGCGGCTAGCACCAGCAGGCTGGAGGCCAGCATGAGCATCGCCAGGGCCCGGCCGACGGTCGAGATCAGGTCCAGGATGCGCCCCACCTTCCGGGCGACCTCAGTGATGTCGATGACCGTGATGTTGGGAAAGGCCCGGGACACTTCCGTCTGGAGCGTGCGCGTGTGGCTTCATCCTTGGCTTCGAGGGCCACCAGATCCAAGCGCGGCGCGCCTACCAGCATCGAGGGGTGCAGCACGATGAAAAAATTCGGTCGCAAGGTCTGCCACACGGCCTTGCGCAGGGAGGTGACCTTGCCGCTTACCTCCTGACCTTGCACGTCGAAGCTGAGCTCATCGCCGAGCTTGGCCTGGATGCTTTGTGCTAAGGATTCCTCCAGGGAGATCTCCGCGTGGGGCGATTGCGGGTCCTCCCCCAAGCGCCCGGCCGCCAGGGTCTCGCCTTCTTCCAGAACCGCACGATAAGTCAGGTTCTGCTCCCGGGTGCGGAAGCCGTCACGGCGCGCCTGGTCCTCGTTGCCCTCCGCCACCGGGGCTTCATGGACGGTCTGGCCATTGATGGCCTTGAGGCGGGCCCGTACCAGGGGCGCCACCAAGGGATTGCGCCCGGAAAGGCCTTTGAGTTGCGACTGGAGGGCGCCGCTCTGGTCGGGTTGTGCGTCGATGAAAAACAAATTGGGCCGGTTGTCCGCGCCGCGCAGTTTCAGGATCGGACCCACCAGATCGTCCTTGATGAAGGAGGTAGCGAGGATCAGAAAGATGGCCAGGCCCATCACCGCCATCATGAGCGACGTGAGGCCTGGTCTGGCGCCCAGCTGCGCGAAGCTGAGCTTCAGGGGGAGGGGCATGCGCACCGCGAAGCGGCCATAGAGCCAGAGCAGCAGTCGCGTAGCCCCCATGAACAGGGCGAAAAGCAGCGCCAGGGCCGCCAGGGTGACGAACCCGACCTTCCAGCTGGGCGCAATGCGCAGCACCAGCCAGGCCGCGACCCCAAGGGCGGCGCTGCTGCAGAACCAAGCCAGCAAACGGTCACCATGGCTAATGGTGGATTCCCGATGCAGCTCCAGAGGCCTTACCTTCCCCAGGCGAAGCAGGGGCGGCGGGGAGGGAAGCAGCACCATCACCAGCGCCGCCAGGGTCTCCATAACTGGCGGCCAGCGGGCCGGCGCGTTCTGCGCCGCGATGGGGATGATGTCCCCCAGCCAACGTGGAGTGAAGGAGGAAGCTGCGGTACCAAAAGCAAATCCGAGGACCAGGGCCGTCAGCAGGAGAATCAGGGTGAGGCCGCCGAAGATCAACACCGGCGCAGTTGGTGGCGCGCCGAGGCAGCGCAAGATGGCCGCATCTCGCCGGCGCCCGTCCAGGACGGCCGCCAGAATGGCCCAGGCACCGAGCAGCGCCAACAGCAGGGTGAAGAGGCCCAACTGCTGGATGCAGCGGTTGAGATTGCGGATGGGGCGGGCCAGGGCGCCACTGGCTTCCTCGTGGCTTTGAGCTCGCACTGCCGGTCCCGCGCTCCCGGCCAAGGCCTGCAGTTTCGGCATGAGGCTTCCGATCTGGACACCGGGCTTCAAGGTCATCAGCAGGCGACCCATCATGCGCGAACGCTGGGTGAGCAGGCCATAAGGTACGCGCGGTGGTCAGTTCCATGTGCGCCCTGGGGCCCAGCGTGAAGGCGGAAGCTTGGCGGGCTTCATCCTTGGCCACAATGCCCCTGACCGGTACTTCGCCGCTTCCGATTTTCAAGGTCGAGGGGGAAGTGGTCGGCGGGATTCCCGCCGTGGGGGGCTATGGGTTGATTGAGATTGAAAGCCTGCGCGAGGACGGCTTCCACGAACACGCCGTGGTCAAGGGCCTGGTCGCCGACGATATCCAGAGCCTCGGCCAAGGGATAGCCCGGACCCGCCGCGCGCACCTTCGCTTCCAGGCCTTCGGGCAGCAGTCCCGTGGCATTCAGGGCCGCGTCGCCGCCCGGGATGGCGCGGCTTTCGGAATGGATGGCCCCCAGCACCCTCGCGGAAAATCCCTAGGTGGCGGCGAAGGCGGCGAAGCCCAAGGAAAGGCAGAGGGCGATGAGCACCAGCCGCCCTTTCTGGCGCCCAAGCTCCCGGCCCACCATGCGCAGGAGGAATCCTTGCGTCATGCGGCGCCGTTCACGATGCGGCCGCCCTCAAGGAAGACCTGGCGGTCGTGGCGGTTGGCCAGGTGGGGATCGTGGGTCACCAGCACCAGGGTGGTGCCCAGGTCGTGATGCAATTCGAGCAGCAGCTCGAAAACCTTCGCGGCATTCACCCGGTCCAGGCTGCCGGTGGGTTCGTCGCAGAGCAGGATCTTCGGGCGTGTGACGATGGCCCGGGCGCTGGCCACGCGCTGGCACTCTCCACCGCTGATCTGGCCCGGCAGGTGCGCGGTGCGGGGCTCCAGGCCCACCCGCGCCAGGGCCTCCTGCGCCGCTTTCACAGGGGCTTCAAGACCTGCGATCTCGGCAGCGATGACGACGTTTTGCAGGGCTGAGAAATGCTGGAGCAGGTGGAAGGCCTGGAACACGAAGCCCAGGTTCTGGGCCCGGAAGCGCCAAAGTCCTGCCTAATTCAGTTTTCCGAGAACGTGGCCCGCGACGATCACCTCGCCTGACGTGGGCTGGTCCGGGCCCGCCGAGAGGCCGAACAGGGTGCTCTTGCCGCTGTCGGAAGGCCCTTCGATGGCAATGGAGAGCCCCGCCTCGAAAGCGCAGGACAGGTTTTCCAGCACCGCCCGGGATTCACCTGAGGGGGAGTCGAAGATCTGGGAGACATCGCGCAGTTCGATCACGCTCCAAAGGTACCGGAAGGCGTTCCCTGAATCCTGGACAGCAGCCATGAGATTCTTTTGGCATGCGCCGTTGGATGATTCCTGCCCTTTGTCTATTTCAGTTGCGGGATCCGCGCCGCCATCCCCACCGAGGTCCGCCGCACCGTCGTCTTCCTGGGAGACAGTCTGACGGCGGGTCTGGGCTTGCCGTTGGAATAGTCCTTTCATCGAGGCGCGGATCAAGCAGGAGCGCAGATTCTGGAAGGTGGTGAACGCGGGCATTTCCGGCGACACCACCGCGGGCGGCTTGGCCCGCCTCGACTGCAGCTACAAGCAAAGGGTGGCGGTGCTGGTGGTGGCCCTTGGGGGCCAATGACGGCTTGCGCGGGGTTCCCACGGAACAGACCGAGCAGAATTTGCGTGCGATTTTGCGCCGGGCCCGGAAGGAAGGCTCCAAGGTGCTGGTGACGGGTCTGCGCCTGCCGGACAACTTCGGGGCCCAGGCCCAAGCCCGCTTTGCGGCCATCTACCCGCGCCTGGCGGCGGAATTCCATGTACCGCTGGTGCTCTTCCTGCTCGAAGGGGTGGCCATGGAACTGGGATTGAACCAGGCGGACGGCATCCACCCCAACTCAAAGGGCGCCCGCAAAGTGGCGGAGCACCTTTGGGAGAAGTTGGGGCCGATGCTCACCCGTGCGCATTGATAGGGATTAGCCGTTGCGTAAAAGCTGGTGCGCGCGGGGGTGGTCCGACCTAGGGGGCGTGGCGAAATAACCAGAAAAGCGCCGAAAATTTCGCAACGCCCCCTAAACTTCACCAAAGGAAATAATTGCGGGCGGAATCGGAGCGGGCATGCGGTGGTTGAAGCGGATCGTCCTGAGCCTCACGGCGCTCCTGACCCTGGCAGCGGTGGGTGCCTGGTGGCTGGTCTACCGCCAACAACCGGACCGTGCGGCTCCGGCGATTCCGGGCCTCGCCAGCCGCGTGCAGGTGGCCTTCGATGCGCGCGGGGTGGCGACCATCCGCGCGGGCTCCTTTCTCGATGCCTTCCGGGTGCAAGGCTACCTGTCGGCGCGTGAGCGGCTCTTCCAGATGGAACTGCAGCGCCGCGCGGCGGATGGACTGCTGGCTGAGCTCATCGGCCCTGCAGCGCTGCCCCTGGACCGCACCCATCGCCTTTACGGATTCCACCAGGTGGCGGAGGCCGCGGTGCCCCTGCTGCCGGAGGATGAGCGCGAGGCGCTGGAAGCCTTCGCCGATGGCGTGAATGCCTTCATCCAGAGCCACCCGGACCGCTGGGGACTGGAGTTCCAGCTTCTCGGAACCAAGCCCCGTCCCTGGACCTCGGCGGACTGCCTCAAGGGCCTGCTGCTCTTGCACGAGGACCTGTCCAGCACCTGGAAGGCGGAACTGCGGAACGAGGCGCTCAGGGCCTTGCCGGAGGCTGAGAACCGGGCCATCCAGGCCGTAGCCACGGATTGGGATCAGTTGCTCATTCCCGATGCGGAGCCACCCAAACTGGATGCCGAGCTCCTGTTCCGCGGAGCGCCCGTCCCTCTGCTCGTGCCAATAACGAAGACCGCCCGGCTGTCCGGGCCGTCCCAGGACGACTTGGGCTTGGAGCCCAGGGCCGGGGAACGGAATGCCGCCGTCGGTTCCAACGCTTGGGTGGTGTCGGGCAGCCGCACCGCCAGCGGGAAGCCCATCCTGGTGAATGACCCCCACCTGAGCCTCGCCAGTCCCGGCATCTGGTTGCCGCTGCGCATCGAGGTGGGAGACCGTTTCGCCGAGGGTGTTTCGCTGCCCTTCCTGCCGGGCATCACCCTGGGCCGCAACCAGGCCATCGCCTGGGGCTTCACCAATCTGGGAACGGATGTGCAGGACCTCTACCGGGAGGCGCCGAGGGGCGAACGCACGGAGGACATTCCCGTGAAGGGCCGCGCCGCGGAGCGGTTCCGGGTCGCCCTTGGTGCCCATGGCCCCCAAGTGCGGCCCGGGTACAGCCTCAAGTGGACCGCACTGGACCCGGTGTACCTGCGGATGCCTATCACGAAAATGGTGCGGGCCACGGATTGGGAGAGTTTCAACGCCGCCTGCGATGGCTTCCTGGGGCCCGCCCAGAACATCGTCTACACCGACGCCGAAGGCCACATCGGGTACCGCGCGACGGGGCTCATTCCCATCCGTAAAAAGGGCGATGATGGGTCGCTGCCGGTGGATGGCAACGACCCCGCCAATGACTGGCAGGGCTTCGTGAGCCAGGGGGAGATGCCACGGGTGCTGGATCCAGCCAAGGGCTACCTGGTCACCGCCAACCAACGCATCCTGGGCAGCGGTTTTCCCTACCCGGTGGCCACCCGCTGGGCGAGCCCCGTGCGGGCCAAGCGCATCGCCGAACTCATCGAAGCAGCGGGCAAACTGGACCATGCGGGGGCCGAGCGCATCCAGCTGGACGTGGTTTCCTTGGAACACCAGGAGTTCATGAAACTCCTCGCCCCACTGCTGGAACGGGAGGTGCGGGACCGCTTCCAGAATTGGGACGGGGCCGCCACATCGGGTTCGCGCTTATTCCTGGAGGCGGACCTCCTCAAGCAACAATTCCGCGCCCTGGTGTTCAATCGCATTCTCCGGGGCACCGGCTGGGATGCGGACACCTTCAGCTCCGACACTAGCGATGCGCTGCTCCGGGAGGCTCTGAAAGTGGATCAGGAAGCCTGGTCCCGGGCCGGGTTAGGCGACAAGGCCGAAGCCGTGGTCGAAACCCAGCGCCAAGCGCGGAAGCTACTTCTGGACGGCCCCAAGACCTGGGGCGAGCGGGACCGGCTCGACCTGCAGCATCCCGTGGGCAGGGCCGGCGGGCTGCTGGGCTGGCTCTTTAACCCGCCCCACGCTGCCCAAGGCGGCGCCAACCATACGGTGCGCGTGACCCAGCCGGACTTCGGGCAGAGCATGCGCCTGATCCTGGACTGGGGCGATCCCGATGGCACGACCTTGGTGGTGCCATTGGGCGTCAGCGGCCACCTGGGTTCAAGCCACCGCCACGACCAGTTGAAGGATTGGTTGCGGGGCGACCCAACGGGGCAGAGAACGCGGCTGCGGCAGACTGACAGCGGCCCAGCACTGCTCTTCCAGAACTGAACTAGGGCTGATACCAAGTTGCATTCAATAAAATAGAACCACCAAGACACCAAGGGCACCAAGTTTCACTTTGTCTCGTGTATCGGCGCAGCCGATGCCGAGAAGAGCTACCTCATGTGCCGGCTTCGCGGATCAATCCGGGCGGTTCGGCGGTGGACTCACGCTCTGTGTGATCCACGCCGGACCGCCTGAATTTGCGGGCCTTCAGCCCGCAGACGCTGCACGCCCCACGAAGCAAGTTTGAGTAGGGATCAAAGGCGGCGGAGCTTGGTGCTTTGCTTGGTGGCTTCGTGCCTGCTCGGTATCGGCTTTGCCGATACACGAGACGTAAAGATAGATGGTGGTGAATCTTAATCTTTTGAATGCAAATCAGTATGAGTCTAGCCCCTGGGCTATCGGGCCATGCCTCGTCGAACGGCGGCCATGGGTGCGCCTTCATCGAAGGTCACTTTCTCGTCGTGGATTCCGACTCCTAACCGCTTGAAGAGCGCATCAAGATCGGTGGTTTCCGCGCGGAGGCCCAGGCGACGGTGCAGGTCCCGCAGCACGTGGCCGCCCACCGCCTGGTCGCCAGTTTCGAGGGTCTTTTCGATGGACCACCGCGCCAGGTGGTTGCCGCCGCCCACCACGATGCCCCGCAGCGCATCGTCCAGGGACTTTTTCCCGCCGCTGGCTTGCCGGATCTCCAGGTCTGCCAGCAAGCAGAAAAGTGTCCCGCCCCAGTAGGTGGCGCCCCAGCTGCGAGTGTGGTCCAGGCCCTGGTCGCCGGTCCTCGGCAGGCCGTGGTGCAGGTTGTCCATGAAGTTCCGCCACACCTCTTCGGGGCTGATGATGCCGCGGCGCGCCCGCAGGAGCGGTTCCAAATAGGTGGCAAGGCCCTCCTCGAACCAGTGCTGCGCCCGGGGCAGGTCCGGATGGGAGAGATGGATGCACTCATGGGTGAGCACCCAGTCGCGCTTCAAATCCTCGAAGGTGGCGGTGCGGGCCAAAAGAATGGAGAGCGCGGGGCCGCCGCCACCCTTGGTGGACCCGAACACCACGCCCTGCCCGCCGCTGGGCAGGACCATGACCACCAGCCTGTCCGTGGGAAAGGTTCCGTAGGCCACCCTCAGGTTGGCGATGGCCTCCCCGGCCCAAGCTCTTAAGTCCGCATCCGATAGGGCAAGAGTTCCCGGCAGGGTCGCCATCTGCACCTCCACGCCGCCAGAGGCGAAGCGGTCCACGTCGAAGGGGCCGAAGGCCGTGTAGGGCGCGTAATCCAAATGGTCGTAGGTGTCGTCGATGGCTGTGCCGCCTTCGCTGGTCCTGAGGCCTGTCACCAACCGAATGCCCGGCGGCGTCGCGCAGTGGATGCGTAGCGGGGTGTTGGCAGCTGCTTTCCAGGGCCGCAGGATCCAGGCGGCGGGCGAGGCCATGGTCACGCTCGAGGTCAGACCGGCGCGCCGGCTCACCTGGTTCGAATTGTGGAGTGCGGCGGCAGCGGCCTCCAGGCGGAACCGGTAGCGCAGGTGCAGGGGGCGGTCCGTGGGCGGATACCAGGCGTCGCGGGCCTGGTCGACGGGGCTCCACTGCCCTTCAGACTCCCGCTCCACATCGGCGATGAAGGGCTCGCAGCCTTCATCCACGCTGAAGGTGCCAGCCACTCCGGCGGGCAGCCAGGCTTCCACGCTCAGTTCCCTGGAATCCGTGGCGAGGGTCGCCTCGTAGCGCCACGGATCCGGCGCGGGAGGAGCTCCGACCAGCGCCTGCAATGCGAACAGGAATCCCCAAAGGCGCACAGCCGCGCCCTATAGCGCGACCGGTTCCAGGCGCAGTTCGCCTTCCCAGCGGTAGAAGCCCGAGCCGCTCTTGCGGCCCAGGCGGCCGGCGGCCACCAGTTGTTTCAGCAGGGAAGGCGCCTTGAAACGGGGCTCGCCGAAGGCTTCAAACATGACCTCGGCCACGTTGGCGATGGTGTCCAGGCCGATGAAGTCCGACAGGTGCAGAGGCCCCATGGGGTGGCCGCAACCCAGCTTCATGCCGGCGTCGAGATCGGCGGTGGTGGCGAGCTGCTGCTCGCGGCAACGGATGGCATCGAGGATGAAAGGCACCAACAGGCGGTTCACGATGAAGCCGGGACTGTCCGGCGCCAGCACGGGGGTTTTGCCGATGCGCGCCACGAAGGCCTGCAGCGCCTGCACCGTGTCGGCGGAACTGAGCACCGTGCGGATGATCTCCACCAATGGCATGGCCGGCACCGGGTTGAAGAAGTGCAGTCCCGCGGTGAACGGGTGCCGGTCGGGGCCCAGGCCCGCGATGAGGCTGGTGATGGAGATGGAAGAAGTGTTGGAGCAGAGGACCGTCGAGGGCGCTAGGCAGCGGTCCAGCTCCTTGAAGGTTCGCAGCTTGAGCTCCAGGAGTTCAGGCACGGCCTCGATGACCAGTTCGCAATCCGCCAGGGCGGTCCATTGCAAGGTGCCCTGCATGCGGGCGCGGAACCCCGCGATTTCATCCGGGGTTCGTTTCCCCTTGGCCACAGCCTTGTCCCACTGGGCCTGGATGCGCGCCAGCCCGCGATCCAGAGAGGGCTGGTCGATCTCCTTGGCCGTGACCTCGAAGCCCGCTTCAAGGGCCACCTGCGCGATGCCCGCCCCCATGAGCCCGCACCCCACGATGCCGATGCTGTTGATCTCCATGGAAACCTCCCGGAATGAGCAAGCTTAGCGACCGCAGTGACATTGCCTCCAGTTTTTCTGGCGCGTCCGCAGGGGCCGCACCGGCGGAACGACGGGTATCCTGGACCCAAAGCTCAAGACCCACTCTCAGCACCCAGAGGCTCCATGATCGTGGCTCAGCACACCCTTGAAACCACCGCGCGGCCCGAAGCCATCTGGGCCCGGTGGACGGACACGTCCACCTATGCGGAGTGGGACGAGACGGTGGAGTGGGCGAAACTGGAGGGTGATTTCAAGGTCGGGACCCGGGGCGAACTCAAGACCCGCACCGGCTCGCCCATGGCCTTCACCCTCACGGACCTGGCGGAAGGCCACTCTTTTTCTGATCTCACCCGGCTGCCCTTCGCGGACCTGCGCTTCCACCACAGTCTCGAAACCACGGGCATGGGCACGCGGCTCACCCACCGCATCGAGGTGCAGGGGCCCCTGGCCTGGATCTGGGCCCGGGTCCTGGGACCGAAGATGAGGGCGGAACTGCCCATCGCCATGCGCAAACTGGCGCGACTGGCGGAGCATCCCTGAGCCCTCCGGAATATGAAAGGACTCAAGCCTGGGTGGTGGTGGAGCCAAGGTGCGCTTTGGCCACGGTCAGGAAGCGCGCCCGGGCGGCGGGGTGGTCGACGATGGGTTCGGGGTAGTGGGACCTCTGCCGCAGGGCTGCCGGCGCCGCCCAGGGCTGGTGGATCCACTTGGCGTCGAAGTCCCCCAACTCAGGCACCCAGGTGCGCACGTAGTCGCCTAGGGGATCGAATTTCTCGCCCTGGAGCACCGGGTTGAAGATGCGGAACCAGGGCTGGGCGTCGCAACCGCAGCCGGCGCTCCACTGCCAGCCGGAATTGTTATTGGCCCAGTCGCCGTCCGTGAGCCACTTCATGTAGTGGGCTTCGCCCCATTGGTAGCTGGTGAGTAACTGCTTGGCGAGGAAGCTCGCGGCGACCATGCGGGCGCGGTTGTGCACGAAACCCGTGGCCTGCAGCTGCCGCGCGGCAGCGTCCACCACCGGAAAGCCGGTCTGGCCGTCGTGCCATGCCGTCCATGCGCCTGCATCCTCCCGCCACGGGAAGGTTTGGAACTCTGGGCGGAAGGGCTGCGTGAGCAGGTCCGGACGATGCCAGAGCAGGTGGTGGGCGAAGTCCCGCCACACCAGTTCATTGCGGTAGGCGCGGGGGCCGGCGCCATCCCGCTCCGCCACCGCGTGCCAGAGGCTGCGGGCCGACAGCGTCCCGAATTTCAGGTCGGCGGACAGGCGGGAAGTGCCCTCCAGGTCCATGCGGTTGCGGGTGTCTGAATAACCTTCGAGACCCGAATCCAGGAAAGCCTTCAGCCGGCCCCTGGCGGCCTTCTCGCCGCCAGGCTGGAGTCGCTCGTTGGGTTGGATCCCCAGCGCTTCGAGGCTCGGAATCTGTGTTTCCATCCTGCCGAGATCCGCTGGAACCGGCGGAAGGGATTTCGGAGCAGGGAGAGGCGCCGCGATGAAGGCTTCACGCGAAAAGGCCCGGGCGAAGGGGGTGAACACGCCGAACATCCTGCCGCTTTGATTCAGAAGCGAGCCCGGCGGGGCCAGGGTCTCGCCTTCATGCAGGTCGAAAGGCACCCGTAGGCGGTCTAGGGCCTTGGCGATGCGCCGGTCCCGCTCGATGCCGAAGGGTTCGCTCCAGCGCTGGGCCGCCACGCGGTCCACCTGCCATTGCTCCGCCAGGCGCGGGATCACCTCCACGCTGCGGCCCGAGACCACCACCAGGCGGGAGCCCAGATGGGCGAGATTGGCGGCGAGACTGTGCAGCGACTCCAGCAGGAACTGCATGCGGTGCGGCAGCTCCTGGGCGCGCTCCGGCGCGAAGAAGAAGGGATCCAGCACGAAGACCGGGATCACTTCGACCACAGCGGCGGCTTCGTGCAGCGGTGCGTGGTCGGTCACCCGCAGATCCTTCCCCCGGAACCACACCAGTGTGCGCATCCGCTGAGGTTAGCGGAGCCTGTGGGGTTCCGGGGTTTTGGGATCTGGACAACCCAGAAGGTTAGATCGAGGCCCAGTCCGTAGGCACGGCCGCGGCGCCGCCGTAGTTGGTTTCGATCTGCGCGAGCTGCAGCTTGCCGCTGGCGTCGTCGTTCACGGCGTGCCACTTGGTGTAGGAATCGATGACCCAGATGCCGCTTTCGCGGGTGCCGTTGCCGCTCCAGCCGTTGCCGCCGAAGGGCATGTGGGCCTCGGCGCCGGAGGTGGTGTTGTTGATGGAGCTCATGCCCGCCTTGATCTCGCGCTTGAAGCGCTCCACCCAGTGGCGGTTCTCGGTGTAGAGCGAGCTGGACAGGCCGTAGGGCGTACCGTTGGCGTAGTCCATGGCCTGGTCGAAGTCCTTCACGGTGGAGATATTCACTGTCGGGCCGAAGACCTCGGTCTGGAACAGCCACATGTCGGGGGTGACGTCGTCCCACACGCTGGGCTGCATGTACTGGCCATGGCTGATGTCGCCCTTCACGAGCGCGGTGCGATTGGCCTCGGTCCACTGGGCGCCGCCGCTCAGGCACTTGGCGCCCTTGTCCTTGGCGCCCATTTCCCAGTGCTCCTCGAAGCCCGCGGCGAAGCGCGCGTTGATCATGGGGCCGTAGGTCACTTCCGGGTGCGTGACGGGGTTGCCGATCTCCAACTTGGCCAGGCCGTCCATGAAGCCCTGCTTGAAGTCCTTGGCGCAGGCCTCGTGCACGATGATGTTGGCGAGGCTGGTGCAGCGCTGGCCCGCGGTGCCAAAGGCGGCCCACAGCGCGCCGCGCACGGCGTTCTCCATGTCGCAGTCGGGCATGACCACCATGGGATTCTTGCCGCCCAGTTCCAGGCTCGGGATCATCAGGTTGCGCCCGCACATCTCGCCGATGGTGCGGCCCACCTGGGTGGAGCCGGTGAAGCTGAACTTCTGGTAGTAGCCCTTGTCGATGCCCGCCAGGAAATGCTTGCCGCAGCCCGCGCGGCCCTTGCCGTTGACCGTGTTCACCACGCCCGCCGGGACGCCTGCATCCTGCATGGCCTTGATGAAGAGATAGGCGATGGTGGGCGCGTCGTCGCTGGGCTTCCACACCACGGTGTTGCCGCAGAGAATAGCCGGGATGATCTTCCAGGACGGCACGGCCATGGGGAAATTGTTGGCGGCCAGGATGCCGCACACGCCGATGGGCCGGCGGTAGGTGTAGAGCTCCTTGTGGGCCATCTCGGAGGGCACGGTCTGGCCGTAGAGGCGGCGGCCTTCGGAGGTGAAGAAGGTGCAGGTGTCGATGGCCTCCTGCACCTCGCCCATGGCCTCGCGTGGGGTCTTGCCGATCTCGCGGGTGATGATGTGCGCTAGCTTCTCCTTCTGGGCCTCCAGCACCTGGCCGATGCGCTGGATCACCGCGCCGCGGATGGGGGCGGGCGTGGCGGACCAGCCCTTGAAGGCGTCGGCCGCGGCCTTGGCGGCATTGGCTACGTCCTGCTCGCCACTGTCGGGGAAGACGCCGACCAGGTCGCGGCTGTCCACGGCGGAGCGGGATTCAATGGAGCCGACGCCCTCGACCTCCTTGCCATTAATGAAATTGAAGCCATGGACGGTCTTTCCGGCGTGGGCGGCTTCGGGGGCGTTGGGTTTCAGGATCATGAGAGTTGCTCCAATATCAAACCCTCAAGGATAGCGCGGCCTTCCCCGCTTGTCCCGCGCGGTTCGGGGCGCGGTCCGGGGGATTGGAGAACCGGCGTCCAACAGGTAGGCTACTGCTTTGCATAGGAGCGGACGTGCGCCGTTTCGATTTGGTGGTGGTGGGCGCGGGCATCAGCTCGGGCTCCCTGGTCTATAACCTGCTTAAGCAGGGCTTCACCGGCAGCATCCTGGTGGTGGAGCGCGGCGACAAGATCGCCTATGGGCCCACGGCCTTCAGCGCCGGGGGCTTCCGGAACCTGTGGACCACCGAGATCAACCAGCAGCTCTGCACCCACGCCATCGAGTTGCTGAAAAACTTCCAGAGCGACATGGGCGTGTCCTGCGGCTACCACCCCTCGGGCTACCTGTTCACCTACTACGCCAAATCCTGGGCGAAGATCCCCCAAGCCGCTGAGATCTGGGCCCGCAACGGCGTGAATTTCGATTTGCTGGGCCCGGAACAGATCGAAGCGATCATTCCGGGGCTGAAATGTGGCATCGATCACATTGACCCCGAGGTGGCCGAATTCCTGGGCTTCGAGCCCATCGTGGGGGGCGTCCTGGGCCGCGATTGCGGCAGCTTCGACCCCAGCCAGGCGGCGGTGGGCTATTTCGAGCGGGCCGTTACCGACTTCACGACCAAGCTCGAAATGAAGCTCAACACCGAAGTGCTGAAGGTGAATTTCGACGGCGCCCGGGCCACGGGCATCGCCATCAAGGATGCCGACGGCGCCGAGGAAACCATCGAGGCGGGCATCGTGGCCCTCTGCTGCGGCCCCTGGGTGAACGAGCTGCTGCGCCGCAGCGGCCTGCCCGACGAGGATCTCACGCCGGTGATTTCCCAGAAGCGCATGATGTTCATCACCGACTTCCCCGGCCATCCCAACGAAGACCCGCGCTGGCACGACATCCCGCTCACCATCATCGACCAGGGCATCTACTTCAAGTACGAGAGCGGCAACCTGATGATTGGCAAGGCTCGCCCCGACGAGCCCGACAGCTTCAGCACCGCCTTCGAGCCGGCCTACTACGTGGACGAAGTGAACCTGCCCATGCAGGAGCGCATCCCGACCACATCCGTCTGCAAGCTCAAGTCCGGCTGGGGCGGGCTCTACGACACCAATTCCGCCGACCACAACGCCATCGTGGGCTGGCACGGCAACCACCCGGGCCTTCTGCTCCAGGTGGGCTACAGCGGCCACGGCGCCATGGAATCCCCGGCCGTGGGCGTCTGCCTGGCGGAACTGATCCTCCATGGCGAGTACCGCACCATCGACTGTAGCCCCTTGAGCTGGAACCGCTTCCGCGAAGGCAAGCTGATCCATGAAACCATTGTGATCTAATCGTCATCTGCGGATGCCCGAAGGGAACCCGCGACCTTCGATCAGATCCAGGAGTCTTGTTGTTCGACCATATTTCCATTCCGACCATCCTCATCAGCTACATCGCCTTGCTTTTTTCGCTGAGTTTCCATGAGGCGAGCCATGCCACGGCCGCCTACCTGCTGGACGACGACACCGCCGCCCGGCTGGGCCGCATGACGCTCAACCCCATCGCGCACATCGATCCCATCGGCACGGTGCTGTTCCCGCTGATCGGCATGACCACGGGCTTTCCGCTCATCGGGTGGGCCAAGCCCGTGCCTTACAATCCTCAGCGCTTCACCCGGAAAGTGACCATGCGGACCGGCGCCGCCCTGGTTTCCGCGGCCGGTCCTGCCTCCAACGTGGCTCTGTGCATCGTGTTCATGCTGGTCACCACCCTTACGCTCCGCTTCACCATCGCCGAGCCCTACGACCGACTCGCTTTGTTCTATGCGGGTCTGCGGGGACCGGAGGCCTTCGCGAACCTGGAAGTGGATCCCGCGCAGATGGTCCTGCTCTCCCTGGCCGGGAGGCTCATCATCATCAACATCCTGCTGGCGATCTTCAACTTGATCCCGCTGGGCCCTTTGGACGGCGGTGGAATCCTGAAGGGCTTCCTGCCCTACCGGGCCACCCAATGGTTCGAGCGCCACCAGCAGACGATGTACATCCTCCTCATCGTCATGGTCATGGTGCCCTTCCTGTCGGAGCGGTTCATCTCCCCCATTTTCAGAGTGGCGCTATGGCCCGTGATGCCCGTCGCCCGCGTTCTTCTCGGAGCCTGACATGCAGCGCGTCCTTTCCGGCATCCAGCCTTCCGGTTCCCAGCACATTGGCCATCTGGTGGGGGCCCTCGACAATTTCGAGAAGCTCCAGCATGGCAACGAGGCCTTCTACATGATCGTGGACTGGCACGCGCTCACGTCGAAGTACGAGGCCGTGGAGGAAATTTGGCCCGCGACCGAAGAGCTCACGGCCTGCTTCCTGGCCACGGGGCTGGATCCCGAAACGACCACCATCTTCATCCAGAGCCTGGTGAAGGAGCACGCCGAACTGCACCTGCTGCTCAGCATGATCACGCCCCTCTCCTGGTTGGAGCGCGTGCCCACCTACAAGGAGAAGCTGCAGAACTCCGTGGCCGACCTCAGCAGCTACGGCTTCCTGGGCTATCCGCTGCTGATGACTGCGGACATCCTCCTCTACAAAGCCGACCAAGTGCCCGTGGGCGAGGATCAACTCTTCCACGTGGAGTTGGCCCGTGAAGTGCTGCGGCGTTTCAACTTTCTCTATCGGAAGGAGGTTTTTCCTGAGCCAGTCGCGGTGCTCACCAAGACTCCCAAGGTGCCGGGCCTCGATGGCCGCAAGATGTCCAAGACCTATGGCAACTGCATCTACCTGCGGGACAGCGACGCCGAAATCCTGGAGAAATGCACCCGCCAGATGGCCAGCGATCCTGCCCGCGTCAAGCGCACCGACCCCGGCAACCCCGACGTGTGCCCGGTCTTCGAGTTCCACAAGCTCTTCAGCGACGACGCTACCGTGCAGATGGTCAACACCGAGTGCCGCCGCGCCGGCATCGGCTGCTTCGACTGCAAGAAGAAGGTGGCCGAAGCCATGACCCGCCGCATCGCCCCGGTCCGCGAAAAAATTGAGGACAATCTGTCGCGCAAGGGCCACCTCCGGGACGTCCTGCGCGCCGGCAGCGCCAAGGCCCGCCAGGTGGCCCAGGCCACCATGGCCGAAGTGCGCGAAGCCATGCAGCTGCCCACTTTGTAGCCCACCTGCCCGAAATCTTGACCTTGCCAAAGCCCCAGCCCTTGCTACACTAGGCTGTCAGGTTCCTTAGCTCAGTTGGTTAGAGCAGCTGACTCTTAATCAGCGGGTCCAGGGTTCGAGTCCCTGAGGAACCACCAACCAAAAGAGCGCCTCCGGGCGCTCTTTTGGTTGGTGGTTACGGATGGTGCGCAGGTAGCGGGAGGCGGAGGGCGCAGGAGCGTCCGAAGCCGATTCCGCGGAGCGGAACGACCGTGCGCAGCCAGCCGGATGCGGGTTCGGGATATCGGCCTCCTGGTGTTCTGGAAAAACCGAAGCCCGGTGTGCAGCCTGCCGCTCTAGCATCGCGGCGGAGCGGTACCTGTGTGCGACGGACCCCATCGATCCAGTGCGCCGGACCTGGCTCCCTTGAGCTGCAAGCCCCGTCGCGCTCGCGGCTCGGCGCTTCGCCTCGGAGGATCGACAGGCCCCTGGCAAGCAGTGGCCCAAAATCGAGCGGCAGCTTTTCCGCTCTTCACCAGATGACTGCACCAGGCCCGGTGTCTTTGATGTCCAGGATTAGGTGCAGGCTGGCCATGCGGAGCACCAGGAGGATGCGGGGCTTGAGGCCGCACAGGATCAGGTGCCCTCCTTTGTTGTTGACGGCGACGTGGCTGGCGACGACCTGACCCACCCCCAGGCTGTCGATGAATTCCACTTCCGAGAAGTCGAACAGGATTTTGGTGCTCCCGCTCTCCAGCGCCTCGCGCACGGCCGCCGACAACTCGTCGCCATTTTCCGAAATGGTCAATTTCTCGCCGGGCGCAATGATCGTGATGTCCTGGTGCTGGTGTTTCCTCAGGGTCATGGGAGCTCCTGGGTGGTCGATGATCCCCAGTGAACCAACCTCTTGTAACAATCCCGTGAAAACGGATCCGATCTCGAGGGAGGCCTTCAGCTTGGCGGAAGCAGGCAGCCGGGGTCGAAGGCTGCAAAAACCCTCCTGGGCCAAGCTGGCACGAAGGGCAATGCGCGAAGAAGGAAGCCTCTGCCCCCGGCGCCCCTATTGCGGTCTCCGTTCGATCCAGGGCGGATTCTTGGGTGAGGAGCCGGCAGGCCCGAGGGCTTCAACCAGTCACCCCGGCCAACAGGCCTCGTCCCTTCGCCTCGCCGCGGGGTGCATGTCCAAGCTGGCGCTTATTCAGCCTAAAGTACTTGCTCCAGTCCAGCCGGGCCTCCCACTTCCAATCGCGGGTTTGCAGGCGGTACGACTCTGGAAAGGCTCTGCGCAAGTGGAGCGCGCGCTCCACGGCGCCGCATTCGAAAGCCGGATCGAAAGCCAGGGCATCGATGGCGCGCACACCTGCCGACACCTCCTGATAAGGGGTTTCCAATCCGAGCAGGCGGGCCACCAACAACCGCATGGCTTCAGGAAATTGGCTGCTGTGTGGCCACAGGGCCGGTACACCCTCATGCAGCAGGGTGCGGTAGCCACTCGGGGGGGTTAGGGTCAAGGCCGTCAATGCGAGTGCGCCGAGTTGGAAGAGGTCGCGGCGTTCGGGTTCCTCGATACCCAAGCCGAGGAAAGGCAGAAGGGTCATCCGGGCCTCCGGCAGCCTCGCCAGGCTTTCGGCCAGGAAGGGGGCCATAGGGGCGTCCAGCAGATGCGCGCTGCCGTCAAATCCCAACCACACCAGGTGCGGGCTCAGGATGCCGAAACCCACCTGCTGTTGCCGAAGGAAGTGAACGCCGACGGCCACCTGCTGAAGCACGGACAGGACGAACGGCACCGGCAGGAACGTGCGGGCGCGGGCGACTTTGCGGAGGACCGAGGCGAGGGTCAGGCCTGGCGCGTAATCACACGAAAGAAGGGGTTCCACGGATTCGTCGAGGCGCCAACGCCGTCCGCAGGACCATTCCCGAGGCAGGTCGTGGATCACCCAACTTGCCTGGTGCAATCGCTGGTCGAAGCCCTGGCCGCGGAGCACCTCGCCGTTGTAGCTGCGGGCCAGGGCGTGACGGTCGTAGCCATCCCCCGTCAGTTTCACCGCCCGGTGAAGGCTGCCGAAGGGATCCAGCGCCACGCGCTCGATGAGGATGTGTTGGCCGATGTGCCGCGTCTGGTCCATGTCCGTTGCTCCAGGACAGCAGTGTGCGGGCGCCCCTGTGGCGAGGACGTGAATCCTCCGCTCCAGTTCAGCTACGAGGCGCCATCGACGGCTCGTTTTGTCATGCTCGCTGCTTTCAGGGTGGAACAGTCCAACTCCAGGCTGCGGGTCCTGGAGGCACTTCGGTTCCGGTGTTACCGCAGGCCAGGCCCTCTCGGACAATCCAACCAAGGCGAGGTCGGTGGCGAAGGCCTGGGGGCGGACGCAGTATGCTCAGTTCCGGAGATCCCGTGGAACCCGACCACCCAGCCGATCCCTACGACCAACTCCGCTATCGCGGCCTCATTGCCTGGCCTGAGCGGCTTCGGCGGGAGGCTCCGCTGCTGGAGCGGGTGCTGGGCACGGCACCGGTGACTGCCGTGCTGGACCTGGGTTGCGGCACGGGCGAGCACAGCCGCTTCCTTCAAGCTCTCGGCTACCAGGTGACGGGGGTCGATGCCTCCGAGGCTCAGATCGTCGAAGCCGAAGCCTGCCCACCAGAGGATGGCGGAACCCTCCGGTTCGTGCAGGGCGGTCTTGAGTCCATCGAGACCCTGGTCCCCGCCGGTTTTGGCGGGGCCATCTGCCTGGGGAACACCCTGCCGCACCTCACGGAGCTGGATGCGTTGGGCCACTTCTTCACAGGCCTGGCCAGCCGTCTGGTGGCGGGCGCGCCTGTCCTGCTGCAGCTCCTGAATTACGACCGCATTCTCGACCGGGGCGAACGCACGTTTCCTGTGAGCCTGCGGCCCGGCGAGGCCGAAGGCGAGGAGACCGTCTTCCTGCGGCTGATGACGCACCAGCCGGGTGGAATGCTGAACTTCACCCCCGCCACCCTCCGCTTCCGGCCGGGGCTGGAACCGCCCCTGGAACTTATCGCCGCCCGGAATGTAATGTTGCGCGGGTGGCGGCGCTCGGAGCTGGAAGGCCCTTTGCGAGACGCCGGCTTCGAGGTGCGCGAGGCCTTTGGCAGCATGACCGGAGACTCATGGGGTGGTGGGACTTCCGACCTGGTGCTGTGGGCGGTGAAACGCTGAGGCCAGGCCGGGGCGTCGGCCTGGAAGCCCGCTACCAGTCGCTGAACTTGACGGTCTTCCCCCTCGCCTGCCCTGGCCGGGGCTTGCAATTGGAGCCCCCCAGCCGCTGTTTCCCCACCCTGTCATGGTTGAATCCATACGTATGGCGGGCATGATTCATCTCCATTTCAGCGATAGGGCCGAAGGGCTTTTGGGGGCGCTCGCGACGGACATCGCGCGCTTGCGGGCCACGTCGGCTCAAGGGGAGTGGGAGCGTGTGCACTTGGTGCTGCCGAATCCGGGGGTGAAACAGTTCGTGCTGCGGGAGCTGACGAAGGTCTTCGGCGTTTTGGCCAATGTGGAATCGAGCTACCTGGAGGGATTTTGGCGGCGCTTCCTGCCCAAGGGTGAAGGAGCCATCCGCCTGTTGGATCGCAATTCCCTTCAGGGTGGATTGTTGGGGCTACTGCAGGACCCGGCGACCCTTGACAGCGCGGAGCTCCAGGCGGTCCAGGGCTACCTGCAGGAGCCCGCCCGGGACATGAAAACCCTCCAGCTCGCGGCGGAACTGGCGGGACTCTTCGAGGGCTACCTGCTGACCCGGCCGGACTGGGCGCCGGCCTGGGAGCGGGGCAGGGCGATGGCCGCCGGGGCGCCGGAAGGTCTCGAAGCCTGGCAGCGGGCCCTGTGGCGGCGCCTGAAAGCCAAGCTGAACAGCTCGGGGGAGCCCTGGCTCACCCTGCCTGAATACGTGCGGGACGGGCGCTTCGTCCTTGCCAACTTCCCCTCCCAAGTCTTTGTCCTGGGCCTCGGCCACGTGGCGGCAGCCCACCTGGAGGCCTTCGAGAAACTGGGTGAGCACTGTGATGTGCGCTTCTATGCCTTCAGCCCTTTCCGCGAGGCCTGGGATGACTTCGCAGGAGAATTCAACAAGCTGGCCGAGGGCGACGATCCCTTCGGATTGGAAGGTCGCGGCAATCTGGCGCTGCGGCGCTGGGGCCGACCTGCGCGCGAGCAGGTGCGCCTGCTGATGGCCCGGGCGGCCTGGCAGTGCACCGAAGATTTCCGCCCGGATTTCCGCCCACAGGATGGGACTTCCCTGCTGGATCAATTGCAGCAAGCACTGCTTTCACCGGAAGCGGTTCCAGGCGAATCGACCGCGTCGACCAGGGATGCGAGCCTCTCGCTACATGCCTGTCCCTCCCCCCGCCGGGAAGCGGAGGTGGTGGCGAACCTCATCTGGGACTGCGTGCTGCCGGGCGGCGGGGACTTCAGCTTTTCAGATATCGCCGTGGTACTGCCCGAAGGCGTGAAGGAGGAGTACCTCGATGCGTTGCGCCTGGCCTTCGCTGGAACCCGCAGCATCCCTTGGGCCCTCGCGGGCGAAGGGCCTGGGCCGCTGCGGGAGCTGGCGGAGGTGTCGCTGCTGCTACTCCAGCTCGGCCTTGGCGATGCCAACCGCGCGGAGGTGCTGCGGCTCACGGGACATCCGGCTTTCCGGCGGCGATGGGCGGCACTGCCTCTGGAGGATCTGGCGGGGCTATGCGAGCGCTGCGGCATCATCGCGCGAGCCACGCGGGAGGAGACTGCCGGCACCAGCCTGGCCGGGGGGCTCTGGACCTGGGAGCGCGGCCTTCAGCGGGCGGCGGCGGGGCGTTTTGTCGGGGGCGGGGGCCACCTCGATCTTCCGGGAGAAGCCCTGCCCGGGGCCGCCACGACGCCAGCCGAGCTGGATCTGCTTCAGCTGGTGCAGGCCCTGCTGGCCGACACGAAAACCCTCGCCGGCCGCCGCCAGACTCCCGGAGCCTGGGCCCGGGATGTCTCGGCCTTTCTGCGTGGGTATCTGGAGCCCCTCGGGGGCCACGGTGACGAGGACCTGGTGCGGGCCTTGGACAGCCTGGTCAAAACGGTCACAGGACTGGTGGAGCTGGAATTGCCAGGACTTCCCGCGCCCCTGCTCGGCTTGCGCGAAGTGAAGGCCGTTCTGGACCAAGGCTTTCAGCGCCTGCTGGGGGAAGCTTTGGGGCAGCCGGGGAAGGGCGTGGTGGTGGCCTGCCATGCGGCCTTGCGGGGCATCCCGTTCAAGCTGGTCATCCTGATGGCCTTGGGGGAGGGCGTGTTTCCAGGGCCGGAGGCCAGCAACTCCTTGGACCTGCGGGGCGGCCAGCGCCGGGCCGGGGATTTGAGCGGCCTGGAGCGGGACCGGACCTTGTTTCTGGAAGCGGTATTGGCGGCGCGCGAGCGTCTGGTGTGCACCTACGTGAGCCGGGATCCGCTGACGGGCGGGGCCCTGCAGCCCAGTCCACTGTTGCTGGACCTGCGGGACATTCTGGCACCCCGGTGGGGCCCTGAAGGATGGCTGCGGCTCTGCACCCGCCATCCCGTTTATCGGCATTCCCTCGACTACTTCCCCGACCTGGGCGGCGCGGGTGGACTGCCCAACAACCACCATCCTGCGGCCCGCACGGAAGCCGAGGCCACGTGGCTCGGAACCCGTCTGCGGCGGGCGGCCGGGGAACGTACGACCCTGCCCGGCAAAATCGCAAGTTGGGGGCTGGCCAAGGCCGCCCAGGCCGAGCTGGAAGCTCGCAGCGCCTGGACGGGTCCGCTGGGAACCGTCCGGGATTTTGACGCCCTGCCAGATGCACCCACCACCAGCCTGACGGCCCTGCGCAAGTGGCTGGAGGACCCCTTGCAGGGCGGCGCCTTGATCCGCCTGGACCTGCGGTGCGAAGCCGAGCGCGATCCTTCCCAAGTAGCCGAGGAACCTTTCGAAGGGGAGTTCCTGGACCGGCGGCAGATCAGCCGGGAGGTCTTTTGGCGAGTGCTGACCGAGGGCGGCGAAGTGGCCCCAGCGTTGGATGCGGCGCTACACCAGACGCTCGAAGCGGGCCGCATGCCGGTGGGGGCCATGTTGGCGGGCGAGCGGCTGGCGCTGGCCGCTCAGATAGAAGCCTGGCGGAGCCTCAGTGGCGGTCTGCCGTCCACGAAGGTGGTGCGCTTCGGACCGGACCGGTCGGGGCGGAGGAGCTTCCATCGGGTCATTCTGGCGGATCCTGTGGTCCTGGAAATCCCGCTGGGGGCTCGCACCGTGAAGGTGTCCCTGGTGGGCAGCACGGAAGCCATGGGGGGTGGCGCAGCTTGGCTCATCAGCGATCAGGAGCCGCCCACCTCGCGCAAACATCCGGCCATCGCGGACCGCCGTTCCTTGCTGAGGGTGTGGATCGACCAGCTCATCCTGCGGGCGGCGGGCCTCGAAGCGCCGGAGTCCGTTGTGATTCTCAGCGCTCGCAAGGACAAGCGAAGGAAGTGGCGGGTGCGGCTGCCGGCGGTGGATCAGGCCGGTGCCCAGGCGCAGCTCACGGCTTGGCTGCAGGAGGCGCTGCAGGACCGTCGCTGGGCTGCCCTGCCGGTGGAGGGGATCCTCAACCTATTCGACGAGCGCGCTGCGGATGGCAGGTTCGACCTCAATGCCTGGGCCGACCAGGCGCGCGATGACCCGCGCAGCAGCTTCGCGGCGCGCTATGGCCCCTTGCCCCGGGCCGCGCTGGCCTCGCTGGAAACCCACTGGGAGGAATTGGCCCGGCGGCGCTTCGGGGACTTCCCGGCCTGGAGCCGGACTTGGGAGGAAGTGCTGTGATCCGCTATCCCAAGCCGCCCCTGCTGGAGCAGCTGCCGCCCACCCACGGCGTGGTGCAGGCCAGTGCCGGCACCGGCAAGACCTACCTGCTGGAACGGCTGGTGGTGGACTTGCTGCTGCGGGGCCGCAGGCTGGAGGAGATCCTGGTGGTCACCTTCACCGAGAAGGCCACCCTGGAGTTGCGGGCGCGGGTGCGGGGCCTGCTGGAAACCCTGGTTCGACTGGAGGCAACGCCCGCGGGCGCCATCGAACCCATGTGGGAGCTGACCGCGGAACGGCGGGAGCTGCTGGCCGTGGCCCTGCGGAGCTGCGATCGCGCCGCCATCGCCACTATCCATGGCTTCTGCCGCCAGGTGCTGCAGGAGAGCGCCTTTGAATCCGGCAATCTGTTCCGGCAGCAGCTCTCGGATGGCCGGACCCTCTTCAGCCAGGCCTTCCGGGATTTCCTGCGGACCGGGCCCGAGGCCCACGCTGCCGCAGAGCTGATCCGCCAGGCCATGGGCTCGGAAGGCTGGACGTTCACCCGGCTCGAGGACTTGCTCTGGAACGCCCATCGGGAGCGCGGGCTGCTGCGCCCGGAGCTGGCGGACATCCGGGATTTCGAGGCCCAGCTGCGAGCTTTTCCAGTGGAGTGTTTGACCCAGGAAAACCACATCCTCGAAGCCATGAGCCGTGCGGACCTTCACCCGGCCACCCGCAAGGCCGCGGCCTCCCGGTTGCCGGGCCTGCTGCGGCTCGTGGCAACGGCGCCAGCGCCCCTTGCCTTCCTGGCAGCCTGGGATTTCGATGGGGTGCTGAAGGTCTGCCTTGCGGCGCCTGAGGGCCCCGCCCGGCAGTTGGGCGAATGGCTGGCCTGCGCCCGGGCCCAGGAGGTCACCACCGAAGCCATCCTAGTCCACGGGCTGCTGGAGCCCGTGCGCGAACGGCTCGCGGAACTGAAGGCGCGGGAGGGCCTGTTTGATTTCGACGACATGGTGGAGCGGGTGCGGGCGGCCCTGCACGGCCGAGGCCAGGAGGACCTGGTGCGGAAGCTGCGCCAGCGGTTCAAGGTGGCTCTCATCGACGAATTCCAAGACACCGACCGGGCCCAGTGGGAGATCTTCCGGCGTATCTTCCTGGCGGATGGCCACCAGCTCTACGCCATCGGCGATCCCAAGCAGGCCATCTACGGATTCCGTGGCGGGGATCTAACCACCTACGAACAGGCCCGGCAGGAACTCGGCGAGGGGCAGGCCCCCCTGGAACTGGATGAGAATTTCAGGTCCACCCAGGACATCATCGCCGCCTACAACCACCTGCTGAGTCACCAGGAGCCGGCCTTCTTCACGGCCCCCAACAGCTATGGCACGCCCGTGCGCTGCGGCCGGCCCCAGTTGGCTTTGCAGGATGGGGCGGGACTTGCGCTCAAGCCCGTGCGGGTGATCCAGGTGCCGCGCCAGGGAGGCCTCTGGGTCTACCGGGCCATTGCCCACACCCTGGCGGCGGAAATCAAGGAGCTGATCCAGGGCGGCGCCTGCCTGGGAGATCTCGACGCACTGGCGGAACCAGCTATCGCTGCGAAACCTGGATTGAGATTCAGCGACGTGCAGGTGCTCACCGGGAAGCGCAGCGAGGGGCTGCTGATGGCCGAGGCCCTGCGCGACGCCGGCATCCCCTGCGCCTTTTTCAAACAGGAGGGGCTCTTCCAAAGCGAGGAGGCCCTGGACCTGCTGGACGTGCTGCGGGCCGTGCTGCACCCCGGGGACCGCAGTCGCCAGGCCCGGGCCCTCCTGACGCCATTCTTCGGGTACGGCCTGAAGGACCTGGAGGCGCTGCCCACCGTGCCGGAGGAGCACCCGGCGCTGCAGCGCCTCGCAGGCTGGCACCGCCTGGGCCAGGAGCGGGCCTTCGC
This sequence comes from Holophagaceae bacterium, assembly GCA_025357545.1. Taxonomy (GTDB): domain Bacteria; phylum Acidobacteriota; class Holophagae; order Holophagales; family Holophagaceae; genus JANXPB01. The sequence continues at coordinate 13,662 of JANXPB010000212.1, read as the reverse complement.
GGCCCTGTTCGATGACCTGATCCATGGCAGCGGCCTGGTGGCGCGGTTGCGGTTCTCGGCCCAGGGGGATCGCGCCTTGACGAACCATCTTCATCTGGCGGAGCACCTGAGCGCCGCGGCCCGGGTGCGCACCCAGGACACGGAGGACCTGGTGCGCCTGCTGCAGCGCTGGAAGGACGGCGAAGAACTGCCGCCCGGCGAGAACGGCAGCGTGCAGCGCCTGGAAGCGGAGCCAGACGCCGTGCAGATCCTGACGATGCACCAGAGCAAGGGCCTGGAAGCCCCGGTGGTGGCGCTCTTCGGTTTCACCGGCCCCGCAGCGGGTCAGCAAGTACACCGCTACCATGAGGGCCCGGACCGTTGTCTGTGGTTGGGAAAACCACCGGAGACCCTCAAGCACCAAGTGGAAGCGGAGACCGAACAGGAAGCCCAGCGGCTGCTCTACGTGGCCCTGACCCGCGCCAAGGCCCGCCTGCTCCTGCCCTGCTTCCTGCCGGAGCCCGGCGTGGAGAAGGCCTGGCAGCCCCGGGGCGCTTATGGCGCTCTGAATCCGGTACTCCAGGCGGTGGTGCTGAATCAGGAACGCCCCGGTCTCTTCGAGGCCATTCCTCTACGGAAATCCCCTGAGGAGATTCGCGCCGCAACGACTTCCATGGAACTTTCCGGTTGGGTGCTGCCCGAGGTTCCGACCGCGCAACGTGTGGACTACGAGGCTCCGCGGCACGCCGCGCGGCCCCTCCTCACCACCTCCTACACCCACCTGGCCCATCAGCTTGGCGAGCGGGGCGATGCGGGCACGGCCGCTTCCCTGGAGCGCTCCGATGGCGCCGAGCCGCCAGTTTCGGATCCACCCAACGCCGATCTGCCCGGCGTCCAGGCCGCCGCCACGGATCTCCCGGGCGGGACACGCACGGGCCTGGCCATGCATGCGCTCCTGGAGGAAGTGGATCTGGATGAGCTGCGTCGGGCCCCGGCCTTTGAAGCTTGGTGGACAGAAGGCCGGAAAGCTTGGGTGCGCGCCATTCTCAACCATTTCGACCTTGGGGAGGATCTGGCTGAACGGGCCGCCCGCCGCGTTTTTCAAGCGATGCACGCCCCCTTGCCTGCGGCTGAAGGCAAGCCTGCGCCGCTGCTGGCCCATGCTCCCGGACGGCTCCTCCGGGAGCTGGATTTCCTCTCGTGCTTCTTCGAAACTCGGGATTTCCTGACGGGGGCCATGGACGTGGTCTTTCAACGGGAAGGCCTGACCTATGTGTTGGACTGGAAGAACAATCTGCTGGGGGAATACGGAGTCCAGGCCCTCGATGACTGCGTTTGGGGCCGCTACGGCCTGCAGGTGAAACTCTACACATGGGTGCTCCTCCGCTGGCTGAGGGTGGACACCGCCGAGGCCTTTGCAGCCCGCTTCGGCGGCATCCATTACGTGTTTCTGCGGGGCCTCCCGGATGCTGGGGTGTGGTTCCACCGGCCCACCTGGGCGGAAGTGCAGGTGTGGAAGGCTGAGCTGATGGACCTCCACGGGGAAGTGACCCATGCCTGAAGGCGCCCTCCCTCCGCTGGAAGGATTCCTGGCTGCGCCAAAGGAGGCCGCACCGCGCCGATGGCAGTCCGCGTTGCGCGCGCTGGCGCTGCCCGAAGGCCTGCTGGCCGCGGTCTGGACGCTGTCCGCCCTCGCCACGGCAGTGGACGCTGATCGCCGCCGGGGTTTCGCGCTGCTGCTGCTGGCGGTGCTGGTGAACGAGGCCCAGGGCAGCACCTGCCTGCCGCTGGATGATCAGGCCTGGTTGGGCCGCCTGGCCCGTTCGTTGAACGAAACCGAATTGCCACTGGAATTGCTGAAGGATCCAGCACTGGCGGCATGGGTGACGGGCGCACAAGGGCAGGGCCTGCTGATCCTTCATGACGCGCGGCTCTCCACCCGGCGGCTCTTCGAATCCGAAGGCAGCCTCGCGGCTTTGCTCCTGGCTCGCAGCCAGGCTGGAATGGTGCCGTTGCCGGTGCCGGAAGAAGTGCTCTCCCAACCGGTGGTGCTGTCCGCGGAGCAGCGGCAGGCGGTGGTCCAGGCGCTGAGAGGGCCCATCACCCTTATCACCGGGGGACCCGGCACGGGCAAGACCTCCATCGTGGTGGCGATCCTCCGGGTCGCTTTGAGGGCCGGGTTGCGGCCCACTGACCTGGTCCTCGCGGCCCCCACGGGCAAGGCCGCCCATCGCATGCACGGTGCCCTCCGCAGCGCCCTGGAAGCGTTGGGAGGGGAGGCAGCGTTGGGCGAGGTGGACCTGCCCTTACTGTCGGCGCAAATGGCGCCGCGCACCCTGCACCGCCTGTTGGGCTACCTCCCCGGTCAGGCGCGCTTCCGGCATCACCAGGACAATCCTCTCCAGGCGCGACTGGTGGTGGTGGATGAAGCCTCCATGGTGGACCAGGCGCTCATGGAACGACTGCTGCTGGCCCTGCCTCACAATGCCCGCCTGATCCTGTTGGGAGACGCCCAGCAGTTGCCTTCGGTGGAGGCGGGCACGGTGTTCAGGGATCTGGTGTCGGGAATGGGCTCCGCGGTGTGCCGGCTCACCCACAGCTACCGCCTGGGCTCGGCCGAGGGCGCCGCCATCTTTTCCTTGTCGCAGAAACTCATCGAAGCCAATCCCGGCGGCCTGCTCGAAGGGCCCCACGCCATCCTCTTGCGGAGCCATGTTGGCGAGGTGATGAAGCAAGGCGTCGAACTATTGGAGGTGGATGAGGCCGGCCTCCGGGACTTTCTGGACCGTTGGCTGGCGGAGGATGTGGAAGGCCTCGACGCATTCCAGGAGCGGATCCATCACGTCCACCGCCTTGGCGTGGAAGGCTGGGATTCCGCGGACCTTCCGCGGCTGGAACGGCTCTTCGCCCACCTGGACCGGGCCCGCATCCTGTGTCCCTTGCGGGAGGGTCCGGGCCTGCGCGGCACCACCGCCATCAACGCCTACCTTCACGACCAGGTGCTGGCGAGCCGGGGCAGCGGGCTGGAGAGGCGGCTCGCATTTTCATCGGGTGAGCCCGTCCTGATGACCCACAATGACTATGGGCGAGGCATCTTCAATGGCGATCAGGGGCTCATGCTGCGGGTGCAACGGCCCGGCGGTGGCACCAACCTGGAAGTGGTGTTCCCCACCGCTGATGGCTTCCGTGCCTTCGCTGCAGCGCCCCTGTTGTGGTTCCTGGAGCTGGCCTACGCCGTGACGGTGCACAAAGCCCAGGGCAGTGAATTCCAGCGCGTCGCCCTGGTGTTGCCGACGCAGGACGGCCCCCTGCTCACCCGCGAGATCGTCTACACCGCCCTCACGCGGGCAAGGAGTTCGGTGACCATCCTGGGCAGCCTTGAATTGCTGCAGAAGGCCGCGGACAAGCCCTTGGAGCGGCGTGGGGGGCTGGAGGCGCGGTTGGCGGCGGGAAGGCAGGAAGCCTGAGGGTGACTAGGCTATGCTTCCCCTCTTGCCCATCACCATGCCAGGGAATTTTATGCACATGCTTCAGTTTTCTGATCCCGACACGGAAGTCCGCAACCTGATCGGCGGGGGGTGGATACCTGGCGGAGGCCCGGTGGCCGAGCTCCGCAGTCCCTGGACGGGCCAGGGAATCGGCCGGCTATTCGCCAGCTCGGCGGCGGACGTCGCGACCGCGGTGAAGGCTGCCCAGGGGCCGGCGCGGGCCTGGGGCGACTTGCCCCTGAAGGAGCGCACGGCGGTCATGTTCCGCTTCCGGGATGAACTATTCGCGCGGCAGGATGCCATCGCGAACAGCGTCAGTGCCGAGTCGGGCAAGCTGCTCTCCGAATCCAGGGCCGGATTGCTGAAGGGCATCGAAGTGTTGGAATTCGCTCTGAGCCTGCAGAACCTCGATGGCGGCGGCAAGATGCTGGTCTCCACTGGCGTCACCTGCGAGTATCGCCGCGAACCCCTGGGCATTGTGGCGGGCATCACCCCGTTCAACTTTCCCGCCATGGTGCCCATGTGGATGATTCCCCTCGCCATCACCGCGGGCAACGCCTTCCTCTGGAAACCCTCGGACAAGACGCCGCTCACGTCGCTGCTGCTGGCCGAGGCCGCCCGGGCCGCGGGCCTGCCGGACGGCGTGCTGTCCATCGTGCAGGGCGGTCGGGAAGCGGTGGAGGCGATCTGCGACCACCCGGACATCAAGGCCGTGGCTTTCGTTGGCTCCACTCCCGTGGCCCGCAGCGTCTACGTGCGCGCCACTTCCAATGGCAAGCGGGCCCTCTGCCTGGGCGGCGCGAAAAATCACATCATCCTGATGCCCGACGCGGATCCCGAGATGGCCGCCAGCGGCATCCTGGCTTCCTTCACTGGCTGCGCGGGGCAGCGCTGCATGGCCTCCAGCGTGGTGGTGGGCGTGGGCCCGGTGGATGACATCGTGGCGGATCTGGCCCGGCGCGCCGGTGCCATGGAGCTGGGCCGGGACATGGGCGCCATCATCACCGCGGAATCCGTGGAAAAGCTTCGCAACGCCGTGGGGAGGGCGGGCTCAGAAGGTGCGCAGCTCCTTGCGGATGGGCGTGGCAGCATTCCGGTGGCGGCGGACTTTGGGGACGGAAACTGGATCGGACCCTCGGTGCTGGACCACGTTCAGCCCGGCTCCCAGGCGGCCTGCGACGAACTCTTCGGTCCCATTCTTTCGGTCGTGCGTGTGGAGAATCTGAGCGCAGCGCTGGCCCTGGAGAACGAGAGTCCTTACGGCAATGCGGCCTCGGTGTTCACCAGCTCCGGGGCCGTGGCCGAGGAAGTCGCGCGGCAGGCCCACGCCGGCATGATCGGCGTGAACATCGGCGTACCCGTGCCCCGGGAACCCTTCTCCTTCGGGGGTTTCAGCGATTCCCGATTTGGCCACGGGGATATCACCGGGATGGATGGCGTCGCCTTTTGGAGCCGTCAAAAGAAGGTCAGCCAGAAATGGTCCTTGCAAAAAGATCAAAACTGGATGAACTAGATCCTTCCCCTCTTTAAGGCTCCAACGTGACGCAAACCTATTCCCATTTGGGGCTCACCTCCCATCCCGGCAGCATCTTCAAGGGCGCGCTGCCCATCCACTGGGGCGCCCGGGAGCCCAAGGAACGCGGACCGGTGGTGGGCTCCATGACCTGCAAGGCCCACCGCAACGCCATCGGCACCCACAGCGGCAGCTACGGCGTCTATCGCGCCCTGGCCACCGCCGCCGGAGATCTCACACCGGAACATCGCCCGGACCTGACGAATACTTCCCCGGTCATCGACATCGGCCCTTTCCCCTCGTGGTTCGATGCCAGTCAGATCGTCTCCATCGATCCCTGGGGGGCCCAGGTGGCGCAGGTCTTCGGGGATCACCTGGATGCGGGCTACGACATCCGCCCCACCATCGCGGTCACCAAAGCCCATATGCTGATGCCGGAAATCCTGGAGGCCATTCAGGCCGGGCGACTGCAGAAAGACGGCACGGTCATCCGCGAACAGGGCGATATCGCGGTGACCAAGGCGGCGCTGGAGCCGGTGTGGTACCTGCCGGGCATCGCCCAGCGCTTTGGAGTGGAGGAGGGGGACCTGCGCCGGGTGCTCTTCGAAGAGACCGGAGGCATGTACCCGGAGCTCATCACCCGGCCGGATCTCAAAGTCCTGCTGCCGCCCATCGGCAGCACCACGGTCTACATGTTCGGTGATCCGAAAAAAATCAGCGATCCCACCCAGAAGCTCACGGTGCGGGTCCACGACGAATGCAACGGCTCGGATGTCTTCGGGTCGGACATCTGCACCTGCCGCCCTTACCTCACCCACGGCATCGAAGAGGCTGTGCGGACCGCCCAGGAGGGTGGTTCCGGCGTGATCGTCTACTTCCGCAAAGAGGGCCGCGCCCTGGGCGAGGTGACGAAGTTCCTGGTCTACAACGCCCGGAAGCGCCAGGAGGGCGGTGACAGCGCCGCCACCTATTTCCGCCGCACCGAATGCGTGGCGGGCGTCCAGGACATGCGCTTCCAGGAGTTGATGCCCGATGCCCTCCACTGGCTGGGCATCACCAAGATCGACCGCCTGGTCTCGATGAGCGACATGAAATTCAACGCCATCGTCGGTTCTGGAATCGAAGTGCGGGAGCGGGTCTCCATCCCGGAAGGGCTGGTGCCCAAGGATGCTTCCGTGGAGATGGAGGCCAAGAAGGCCGCCGGTTACTACACCGCGGGTGATGTGAAATACGGCACGGCGCTGAACGATGTGAAGGGCCGCGGCCTTGATGACTGAGCTTCGCGGCAACCGGGAAGAGCTCGAATTCCTGCTCGCTCCCTCCACCATCCGGAGCTGCGCCGAGACCATCTTCTCGCGGTCGCTGGAAGGGGGGACGCACTTCTCGGTCCACCTCGACCGGCTGGAAGAAGTGGCGGCGCTCGTGTCGGCCATCACGCTGCGCAACTACCCGACGCTCGACATTCCCTTCCACTCCCGCTGGAACCATTTCCGGGCGGCGGGCGTGGACCGCAACAGCCTGCTGGATGTCCGGTTGGCGGGACTTCCCGTGGACGAGCGGGTGAAGTCGAAGCTGGATCTGGTGGTCGTCAGCGTTCTGTTGGACGCGGGCGCCGGCCAGGAATGGAAGTACCGGGAGGCGGCGAGGGGCACCACTACGGGGCGTTCCGAAGGCCTGGCCGTGGCTAGTTGGAACATGTTCATGGAAGGCCGTTTCTCCTCAGACCCCGAGCGGCCTTTGCAGGTCGACGGCCAGGGACTCGCGAACCTCGAGGCGACCAATCTGGCGGCGGGTTTCCAGGTCTCCGCGGCCAATCCACTGGAGGGTTTCGAGGGCCGCTTCGCCCTGGTGAAAGCCCTTGGCGAGGCATTGGTCCGGGATCCGGAATTGTTCGGCGAGGAGGCCCGGCCGGGTGGATTGTTGGCGTATTTCCAAGGCGCGGCGATCAAGGGGCAGCTTCGCGCTCCCCAGATCCTGCGGGCGCTCCAACGGGGCCTGGGGCCCATCTGGCCCGGCCGCTTGAATCTGGCAACCGGCACCGAGACCTTCAATCTAGGCGACGCCTGGCACTACCCACCGCTGGGCCGTGATCTGAGCGTCGCATCCATCATGCCCTTCCACAAACTCTCCCAATGGATGTCCTACTCGCTCTTTGAACCGTTGCTGGAGGCGGGCCTAGAGATCGCAGGCGCCGATGACTTGACAGGTCTCGCGGAATACAGGAATGGAGGCCTGATGCTGGATTCCGGTCTGATCAAATTGCGGGACGGCGCGCTCGCCGCCGCCGCCCACCGGCCCGGCTCGGAACTCATCATCGAATGGCGCGCCCTGACTTTGGCCCTGCTGGAGCGCTTGGCGGATCCGGTGCGGGCCAAGCTTGGCAAGACCGCGGAGGCATTCCCGTTGGTGAAGCTGCTGGAGGGCGGCACCTGGTGGGCCGGCCGGGAACTGGCCTCAGGGCTCCGCCCCGGCGGAGCACCCCCCTTGAACCTGGTCAGTGACGGCACCGTTTTTTAAAGGCATTCAAATGATTGAATCACCCTTCCCGAATGTCCATGTCATCGAGCATCCGGTGCTGCAGCACCACCTTTCCACCCTGCGCCGGAAGGAGACGCGGCCCACGGAATTCCGCCGGCTCATGGCGGAGATGAGCAAGTTGATGGCCTTCGAAGTGACGCGCGACCACTCCCTGCAGCGGCGGCCCATCGAGACGCCCTTCGAGGCCATGGACGCGCCTTTTCTCGAGCAGCCGATGCTGGTGGTGTCAATCATGCGAGCGGGGAACGGCATGCTGGACGGCGTCCTGCAGGTGCTCCCGAATGCAGGTGCGGGGCACATCGGCATCTATCGCGACAAGTTTGTGAAGAGCACCATCGAATATTATTTCCGGCTGCCCAACGAGGTCGAAGGCAAACCCGTGCTGCTGCTGGATCCTTTGTTGGCCTCGGGCAGCACAGCCGTGGCGGCCATCTCCCGGCTGAAGCAGTATGGTGTCGGGGACATCCGGTTCCTCTGCTTCCTAGCAGCCCCCGAAGGCATCCGGGCGGTCTCCGCAGAGCACCCGGGCACGCCCATCCACTGCCTTTCCATCGAGCGCCAGCTCAACGAGAAGGGCTACATCCTGCCGGGCCTAGGTGATGCGGGCGACCGGCTTTACAACACGGTGTGACCATGGCCCCACGACCTTTGATCTTCGCCATCTCCGGCGGCAGCGGTTCCGGCAAGACCACCTTCGCCCGGAAAGTCCGGGCGACCCTGGGGGCAGAGCGCTGCTCGGTGCTGAGCCAGGACAGCTACTACCTGGACCAGAGCTCCCGTTTCAAAGAAGACGGTGGCGAGGTGAATTTCGACCACCCGGATTCCCTGGAGTTCGGGCTCTTGGCGGAACACCTTGCCATGCTGCGGCAGGGCCTGCCGGTGGCCGTCCCCATTTATGATTTCCCGACCCATACCCGCCGGCCTGAGTCCGAGCCCTTCCAGCCCGGCAGCGTGGTGCTGGTGGATGGGATCCTGATCCTGGGGCAGCCCTCGGTGCGAGCGCAGCTCGACGCCTCGGTCTTCATCGACGTACCTGCCCAGGTCCGCTTCGAGCGGCGCTTGCAACGCGACATCGCCGAGCGCGGCCGGTCGCCCGAAGGTGTGAAGAAACAATGGGACGCGCAGGTCCACCCCATGCACGAACAATTCGTGGAACCCTCCAAGGCCCACGCCACCTGGATCGCCAGGGACGACGCAAGCCTCGAGGGTTGCCTCAGGGAGTTCAGCCTCAGGGAGTTCAGCATCAGGGCCCGGAGCTTCCCGCCTCCGAATGGCGCTTCGAATTAGGTCGAGGCGGCAAAAATACTTGGCCAGTGCGAGGGCGGACCGGACTTCGGATCGAATCGAATCAACGGGGAATGGCCCAGGGAATTCACTCGACGAGGCATACCAGCCCCTCGGCTTGAGCCTGCTCCAGGCTTTGCTCCAAGTGGGCCTGGATCTCGGAGTCGACCTGGATCCGGTCGCCGGCTACGATGCCTACGCTGCGGTTGCGCCCATGGGTCTTCGCGAAGTACATGCCGACGTCCGCCACGGAAACGATCTGTTCCCAGGCCAGCAGGGCGGGCAGGGTTTCATGGAAAGGGAAAACCGAGTAGCCGATGGAACAGGTCACCTGAATGGTTTGCCCCGATGGCAGGCTGAAGCGGTGCTGGGCCAACCGCTCCTGGATCCGCTCCGCCAAGCGGGACGGGGGTTTCCGATCGGTGTCCCGGGCCACGATGACGAATTCCTCGCCACCCCACCGCACCACCATGTCGGGCTTGCGGGCTGTTTCTTCCAGAATTGTGGCCACTTGCTTGAGCACCGCATCTCCGGCCAAGTGGCCATAGGTGTCGTTCACCGCCTTGAAATGGTCGATGTCCAGCATCAGGATGCCCAGGCTCAGGGCTGCCTTTGGATGGGCTGAATCCGGTGGGGTCCGCCAGGAGCGCAGCACCTGCTCGGATTCCAGGGACATGAATTCAATAAGGGCGCGCCGGTTTCGAAGCTGGGTGAGATTGTCCCGCACGGCCATCTCGGCCATCTCCAGGCGCAGGATCACCTCGCGCCGGTAGGCGAGCGCCTGTTGGAAGGCCAGCAGCACCAGGGCCGGAAGGTAGATGCAGCCGAGCAGCAGGAAATTGTGGGTCCAGCGCGTAGCGGGGCCCACCGCCACGATCAAGGCTATGGAGCCGATGATCGGGAGCACGTAGAACATGTAGGTCAGGAAGCTGCTTCCCATGCTGATGAGAGCTCCGGAAGCCACTCCCGCGAGAATCATCCCGAGCAGGGCCACATCAGCGGGTTCAAGGTAGGGATAGCTGATGGCGTTCAACGTGGCAAATCCGCAAGCCACCAGCGTGGAACCGATGATGAAGCCCCAAAGGCGAACGCGGGGGCTGGGGATTTTCCGCATCAGTACGAGCCCAAGCGTCCGGAACAAGGTAGCGGCAGCCATCAGCAAGAGAACTCGGCCGATGGGAGGATGCCGATGGATGGCCTCGCTCAGAACTGATCTCATGACGGCGAAAACCAGGAGCAGCGCCGCGAAGGCACCCCAGCCGCGCTTGTAGAGCTCGTCCACGACGGCCCGCTCCAGCTCCGGGGCGAAGTGGGCCTGCTCGGGGGGTAGCTGGAAAGGGTTCCGCATGGAAACACCAGGCTGTAGTGGCGGTGTCGGATTCTACCGCGGATTCGGGAAGCCCAGGCCCCCTGCGCTCCACACGCCCATGCTTGGGCCGTACCTTTGCCCGCGGCGGCCCCATCTGTGTTACAAAACCTTCACGCATCCTCAATGGTGAACCGCGGTTGGAGTACTTGTGGGCCGATCGATCCTTCCTGTCTTCCCGCTGGGGCTATACCTCGGCGCGCTGCCGCTGGCGCTGGCGGCCCAGAGCACGGGCGTCACCACGGCGGATTTGAAAGGCATCGTGCGAGACGACGGCGGGCGGCCCCTCGCAGATGTGTCGGTGGCCTTGAGGAGGCTGGAACAAAACGAATCCTTCTTCACCAAGACTGATCCGAATGGGTTCTACCGCTTCCGGCTGCTTCCAGCAGGGGACTATCGCCTCACCGCCAGCTCGCCCGCCTTGGCGCCGGCGTTCGCCGGCATCACCCTGCAGGTGGGCAGCACCAGCAGCAGGAACCTGGTGCTGGTCCCGGGCGGTATGACCGCGTATCCCATTGTGGTGGTGGAAGCCGCCGCGGACGAAGAGCGTACCCAGGTTTCCGGGGTGGTGAACCAGAACCTCATCGCGAATCTGCCCATCAACCGCCGCAGCTTCGTGGACTTCAGCCTCACCGCGCCCTTCGCCACCACCAGCAACCTTCCCGGCGGCAATGGCAGCGCGGGTTCGCCCTTGAGCTTTTCGGGCATGACGCCGCGCCAGAATAATTTCCTGCTGGACGGATTGGACAACAACGACCTGGGCGGTGGCGCGCTAAGGGCCAGCATCAGCCAGGAGGCCGTGCAGGAATTCCAGGTCATCAGCGGCGGCTTTTCCGCGGAATACGGCCGGGCCCTGGGTGGCATCGTGAACACCGTCACCAAGCAGGGCACCAACGAGTTGAAGGGCTCGCTTTTCTACTTCACGAAATCGGGCAGCCTGGACGCCACCTCCACCACCAGCGACGAACGCCGCCAGCAGTACGGCGCCTCGGTGGGCGGCCCGATCCTCAAGGACCGGCTCTTTTACTTCGCCGCCGTGGAGCGCATGCGGCGCACCGACGAAAATCTTGTGGTCATCGACCCCGCCGCTGCCAGCCTCATCCGCGCCGCGGGGTTTCAGCTCGACACTGGCAAGCTGCCCTATGAAGAAGGAGACACGTCGGGCTTCCTGCGCCTGGACTGGGCGCAGAATCCCGCCAGCCGCTGGACCTTCCGCGCCCTCCTGGGGCAATCGAAGAATGAGAACGAAATCCCTTGGGGCGGCCTCACCGCCCGCAGCGCCGGCGGCTCCCGCAGCACCCACGACCAGACTTTGACGTTGGCGCACCAGTGGGTGGGATCCGAATGGTTCAACGATTTCAGGGTGATGGTGGCGGACCGCGAGACGCGCATCGATAGCCTGGATCCGCAGCACAGCGTCTATGTGGAAATCCTGGGCACCGCGATCTTCGGGACCCAGCGCCTGGCGGACCAGCAGGCCCACATCCGCTACACGCAACTGGCGGATACCCTTACCACCGTGCGCGGGAACCACACGCTGAAGGGCGGCCTCGACATTCTTCATTCGGACAATGACGCCACCGTGGCCCAGAATTTCGCCGGGGTCTACCGCTTCCAGGCCATCCCACAGATCGGCATTCCCAGTTCCTTGGCGGCCTTCGGGGCCCCCAATCCCTTCGGCGGCACCGGCCTGCCCGTGGCTTTCGTGCAGAGCTACGGCAACCCGCACGCCCGCTTCACGGCCAAAAGCGAGGCCGCTTTTCTTCTGGATGATTGGCAGCTCCATCCAAACTTTCTGTTGAAGCTCGGCCTTCGTTTTGAGCGGGAGTCGCTGCCGGCCTTCCCGGATACGGCGGACTACCAGGCCATCCAACACTCGCCCGCCACCGTGGATCCGGTGCTGGGGCCCACCCAGCTCCCGGCGGGGGCCTACGACTATCCGGCCAATTTCAGGATCCAGCGCGATTGGAGCGCCAACCGCGTGCATCCCCGCCTGGCCTTCAGCTGGCAGGTCCGGCCGGAGTTGAGGATCTACGGCGGCGGCGGCCGTTTCGGGGGGCCGACGAATCTCGGGCCGGTGTACGGCATCCGCCTTTTCAATGGCCGCGATATCCAGACCCTGGTGCGCACGCTGCTTGATCCGATCCTCCAAAGTCCGCTCATCACCTGGGCCAATGCGGATGGGGCGGCCAGGGACCACCGCTATGCCGCGCTGCCCGCCGGTCCCACCACCTTCGTGCTCCCCGGTGACGTGGCCTTTCCCACCCTGTGGCAGCAGAATTTGGGCGCCGAGTGGAACCTGAATCCCCAGCACCTCTTTGCCCTTGAGCTCGTGCATTCGAGGGCCAGGGGTTTCATGAACGTACGGGATGTGAACGCTTTCCAGATCTACTTCAACCCCGCCACCAGCCAGCTGGTGCGGCGGCGGCCCGACCTGCGCTACAGCACCCTCAACCGGGTGGATGGCAGTGGGAACGCCGACTACGACGGCCAGAGTCTGACCTGGACCTGGAAGCGGAACGAACGGTTCCAGCTCAACGCGAGCTACACCCACTCGGTGGCGAAGGACAACACCACCGATTGGACTTCGGACTATACCCCCCAGAACTCCTTCGATCCCGCCAGCGAGTGGGGCCGCAGCCTCCAGGACCAGACCCATCGCTTCACCGCCGTGGCGCTGTGGGCCTCCGGCCACGAAGGCGGGGCCTGGAGGCGCGACTGGCGCGTCAGCGGCATTCTCCATTGGGCCTCGGGGCGGCCCTATTCGCAGCTTGCGGGCTCCGACGTGAACCTGGATGGGGACGGCACCTCGGACCGTCCCGGCGGCCTGGGCCGGAACACCGAGATGACGCCTTCCACCGCCACGGTGGACCTCCGGGCCTCGCGCACTTTCGCCCTTGGCCGCACCCATCTCGAGATACTGGTAGAAGCCTTCAACCTGTTCAACCGCGTGAACGTGATCCAGCTCCAGAACGTCCAGACATCAGAGTCGCCCGCCTACGGTACCCCCCTCCGCTATGGCCCAAAGCGGCAGATCCAGTTCGGGGTGAAATTGAAGTTCTAGGTGTCAACGACCCATACCGTCCAATCGATCGCCTCTGCAAGTCGGAGGTCCCGCCGAACGCAAGCTCAACGGTGGTGGCGCTTCCCGCCAAGGGCGGCCTGCATCACCGCTACGGCAGGCGCAGGATGGCTTGAAATTTGGAGATTGAAAAAACAGTTCTGCTTCTTCATGGCGCCTGCGGCATAAAAGGGTGCCTGAGCCGATGTGGGGATTACCCCGAAAAAGCTCAAAGCTAACATCCAAGTTCCAGTGCAAATTATTAGTTGCATTGCATTCCTTATTAATAATCTAAGGTTCTTCGCTGTTGCATGTGGGTAATGGAATTCAGGGTGGGAACCGCATTGAAGTCGAGTTTGCCTGCAACGAGGTAGGCGATGGTGATGCGGTTCTGGGGATTCCGGTGGCCTCGCGCCTTGGCGATGGCGGCTTG
>JANXPB010000232.1 GCA_025357545.1 Holophagaceae bacterium | reverse complement strand
ACGCGCTGGCCGAGAGGCAGTTTGGGCCCAGGACGGGTCTTGGGGAAGGGCTGTTTGCAGGGGGAGGGCACGCGCTTCGGGCGCTCGTGGAGGAGGTCGTGCAGGAGTTGCTCGCGGTGGAAGCGGACCGGCACTTCGGGGCGCCTTGGAATGCGAAGGGATTGGCGCGGCCCAACGGGCACCGGAACGGGTTCAAGGGCCGGGAGCTGCGGACCCGGGTGGGCATGCTGCGACTGCGGCTGCCCCAGGCGCGCAACGGCTCGTTCTTCCCGAGCTGCCTGGAGCGCTGGCAGACCTCGGAGCAGGCGCTGGCGACGACGCTGGGGGAGATGGTGGTCCAGGGCATCTCGACGCGGAAGGCGGCCCATCTCGCGCAGGAGATGCTGGGCGTGGAGGTGAGCGCCAGCACGGTCTCGAACCTGGTGAAGGCCATCGAGCCGAAGGTCGAAGGCTTCCGGAACCGGCCGCTGGGCTGCTTCCGGTAACTCATCGTGGACGCGCGCTTCGACAAGGTGCGGATGGACCACCGCGTGGTGAGCCGGGCCTTCCTGTGGGTGGCGGGCATGACGCCGGAAGGCCAGCGGGAAGTGCTGGGCTTCCTGGACTGGCCGGGCGAGACCGAGCGGGCCTGGGCGGAGTTCTTCCGCCAGTTGAAGGGCCGCGGACTGGAGGGGTGGAGCTGGTGGTCTCGGACGCCCACGGCGGCCTGGTGAAGGCCATGGAGGAAGCCTTCCCTGGCGGCATGTGGCAGGGAGGCTCCGACTCCGCGACGCAGGACCGGGAGGACGCATCGCGTCCGTCAGGCGGAGGCCAGACGCACTTCATGCGCCGCGCCCTGGACCTGGTGCGGGACACGCACAAAGCCAAGGTCCACGAGGACCTGCGCCTCGTGCTGCAGGCCTCCCGCCGCGAGCGGGCCCTCGAGGGGCAGGCCCCTGTGGAGAAGCACTGGCGGGCGAAGTACCCGAAGCTCACGGCCACCCTGGAGGCCCACTTCGAGTCCGTGCTGGCTGTCCTCAACGTGCCCGAAGGGCACCGCAAGCGCCTGCGCACCACCAACCATGTCGAGCGCGTGAACCAGGAACTCAAGCGCCGGGGCCGTACCATCCGCATCTGACCCAACCCCGCGAGCCGCGACTGCCTCTACGGCGCTCTGCTCCTGGAGCAGCACGAGCGGTGGACGGGACTCACCTGGCTCAAGCCGGAGGCCCCGTGACCACACCCGCAACGCCGCCGTCGGGGCCTGGCTCCGGTCGGGCTCCGCCCTCCCTCCGCCAATCCCCGACGAGTTCATCGATCAACCTGCCTGGAGGCACTTACAGAAATTTGTGGACACAACTATCCCCTTCATCCTGGCTAACCTGTTTTTAAACTTTTTCTTCCGGCTAAAAAGATCAGCAGCACGACTCCCCCGGGGTGCACGCCCCTAAGCGTTTGGACAAAATCAGGATTGGCCTTATTTTAAATTAGGTCTAATAATGAAATAGACTTCCTCCTTTCTACACATCTTGAAATAAGACATGAAACGTTCACGCACGGGGATTTACGTCATTACTACCACCACTGGCGAGGCGGTGAAGGCCTTCGTGCCGGACTCCCTGCCCCCCACGCCGCCCATCGAATAGACGCCTGGCCTGCTTCGCCTGCAGCAGAAGGCTGCGCTGGCGCTCGGGCGCCTGGATGGGGTGACTTCCTTGCTGCCGGACCCGGCTCTTTTCATCTACGCCTATGTGCGCAAAGAGGCCGTATTGTCTTCTCAAATCGAAGACACCCAATCCTCTTTGTCCGACCTGCTGGCTTTCGAGAACGACCAGGCTCCGAGCGTCCCGCTGGACGATGTGGTGGAAGTCTCCACCTATGTGGCGGCCCTGAACCATGGCTTGAAGCGCTTGGCGGAGGGTTTCCCGCTCAGCCTGTGCTTGGTGAAGGAGATCCACGGCGTCCCGTTGTCCTCAGGGCGGGGAAGCGCCAAGCAGCCTGGCGAATTCCGGCAGAGCCAGAACTGGATCGGCGGATCGCGGCCAGGCAACGCGACTTTTGTCCCACCGCCGCAGGCTGCCCTTCCGGATTGCCTGCGCGCGTGGGAGCGCTTCCTCCACGATGATCCCGGCCCCATGGACACGCTTTCGAAGGCGGCGATCGCCCATGTGCATTCGAGACGCTGCACCCCTTCTTGGACGGCAATGGCCGCGTGGGGCGGTTGCTCATCGCCTTGCTGCTGCACGCCGAGGGTGCGCTGCAACAGCCGCTGCTCTACCTCAGCCTGTATTTCAAGCAGCACCGCGAGGTCTATTACGACCTGCTGCAAGGCGTTCGGCTGCATGGGGATTGGGAGGCCTGGCTGGCGTTCTTCTTTCAAGGCATCGCGGAGACCGCCACGGGTGCCGTGGACAGCGCCCACCGCCTGCTCGCCGTGTTCGCGGAGGACCGGGCCCGCATCCAGGGCTTGGGGCGCCCCGCAGGCTCAATTCTACAAGTCCATCACGCCCTCCAAAGCCGCCCACTCAGCTCCGTCAGCGCCCTTGCCCCCCAGACCAAGCTCGCGCAGGCGACGGTCTACAAGGCATTGAACCATCTGGTCACCCTGGGCATCGCCAAGGAGATCACGGGAAGTCAGCGGAACCGTCTCTTCGCCTATGACCGCGTGCTGCGCCTTTTGTCCGAAGGCACGGAGCCCTTAGGGCGAGGCCGCTGGTTCCCCTGCCATGGGAAACCGCTGCATGGAGGCAAGCTCACTCCACGTCCGGCTCCACGAAGAGGTGCTGGATCTGCGGGAACGCGGCCTTCAGGCGGACCTCCAGGGCGTTGATGGCATCAATGAGAGCATGGCCGGTGGGCTGGTCCTGGAAGCGGATCTTCAGGGCCACCATCAGGCGCTCGCTGCCGATGACCACCGCGATAAGGTTGAGGGTGGCTGCGACTTCGGCATCTTCATCCACGGCGGCGCGGATGGCGGCGCGGAGGCCCAATGGCGGGGCCTCGTTCATCAGCAGGCTTGCAACCTCGGCGCCCACGAAAACCGCCACGGCGATGAGCAACAAGCCGATGAGGAGGCTGCCGATGCCGTCCCAGACCGGGTTGCCGGTGGCCAAGGTGAGCAACACCGCCACCAACGCGATCCCCAACCCTGCCAGGGCGGCGGCGTCTTCGGCCAGCACCACCACCAGTTCCGTGGCGCTGCTCTGGCGCAGGTAACGAATCAACGACCGGTTGCCCCGCTCGGCCTTGGCGGCTTGCAGCGCGCCGCGCATGGAGATCGCTTCCAGGAGGAAGGCCACCAGCAGCAGCAGGATGGCCCAGCCCAAGTGGTGGGGCGCCTCAGGGTGGCGGATTTTGTGCAAGCCCTCGGCCGCCGAATAGATGCCGCCCACGGTGAAGAGCAGCAGTGCCACCAGAAAACTCGCTACGAAGGCCGCCTGGCCCCGGCCCAACGGAAAGCGCGGCGTGGCGGGCGCCTTGGCCAGTTTCATCCCGGCGAAAAGCAGCACCTGGTTGCCGCAGTCGGCGGTGGAGTGGATAGCTTCGGTGAACATGGAGGCCGAACCCGTGAAAGCCGCCACGGCGAATTTCGAGAGCGCGATGGCTGCGTTGGCGGCCAGGGAAAGGGCCAGGGCCTTGGAGGAAGCAGCGGACACTCTAGGCCTTCGGATAGATGCGGAGCTCCCGGAGGAGATCTCCGATCAGATAGAGGGACCCCGTGACGAGGCGGCTGCCCTCCGCGGTCTCTTTAAGACGCCGGGCAGCCTGGGGGATGTCCAACACCTCCAGGTCTGTGCCCCACACGGAACGCAATTGCGCCGCATCGGCCCAGCGGTCCCCGGCCCCCACCACCCCCGTCACCGAACGCGGCTCCATGCGCAGGAGCTCGGTTTGCATGGAAGTCAGGTCCTTGTCCTTCATGGCTCCGAACAAGAGCTGGGGATGCATCTCGCAGGCGTGGGCATGCTGCGCCAGCACCCGCGCGCCGTCTGGATTGTGGGCGCCATCCATCCACACCTCCGAAAGCCCAGGCACCTTCCAGAGCCGGCCGGGCCACTGGGTTTCCTCGATGCCCTGCCACATGGCCGCGTCCGGAATGGGGAAGCCCAGGCAGCGCAGGTGCCGTAGCACTTCCAGAGCGGTGGCCAGGTTCGCGAGCTGGTGGGCGCCAGCCAAGTTCAAGCGATGGCCTTCCACGATGGAATGATCCCACTTGATGTCCGTCGCCTGGAGGGCAGTCGCCGGGAAGATCGAGGGGCGGCATTCCAGCAAAGGCCTCAACCACTCCGTCTCCAGGCCAGGGCCGGTCACCAGGGTATGCCCTTCCCGAGCCACGCAGAGTTTTTCCCGGGCGATGGCCTCGATGGTATCTCCCAAGTGCTCCTGATGCTCCAGGCCCACATTGGTGAGCACCGAAACCAGAGGCTCGCAGGCATTGGTGGCGTCCCAGCGGCCGCCCAGGCCCACCTCGACGATGGCCAGTTCCACGCCGGTCATGCGGAAGGCCGAGAAGGCCGCCACGGTCATCAGCTCGAAATAGGTGGCCTCCACGCCCTCGTCGCGTTCGGCGTCGAAGGCTTCGTTCAACAGCAGGTCCAGGGCGCCGGGGCCAATGGCTTGGCCATCGGCCCAGATGCGCTCCATGGGCGCCACCAGGTGGGGCGAGGTGTACCAGCCCACGATGCTGCCGGAGGCTTTCAGCGCGTGCGCGAGTAGGGCGCCAACGCTACCTTTGCCGTTGGTGCCTGCAATGAGCACGATGGGATAGTTGCGATCGGGGCGCCCCAGGTTGTCCAACAGGGCGTGGGTGTTCCCTAGGCCCTTTTTCATTCCGAAGTGGGCCCGCTGCTCCAGCTTGTCGAGGTTCGGCCAGTCCTCCGCCCGCCGCCAATGGACTTCATCGGGTCCCTTGCGCTCCGGAATGGGGCGCTCGGTTTCCCGGTCTGAGGATTCCTTCAGGCGCCGGTCGGAAGCATCCATGCGAGACATGAGGCCACGAACTCCTTGAGTTGATCCCTGGGCACCACTTTATCCACCATGCCGTGGGCCAGCAGGAATTCCGAGCGCTGGAAGCCTTCAGGCAGGCTCTGCTTGATGGTCTGTTCGATGACCCGGGGCCCGGCGAAACCGATCAGGGCCTTGGGTTCGGCGATGTTCAGGTCGCCCAGCATGGCGTAGCTCGCCGACACGCCGCCGGTGGTGGGGTCCGTAAGGATGGAGAGGTAGGGCAGGCCCGCTGCGTCCAGCTTGGCCAGGGCCGCGCTGACCTTCGCCATCTGCATGAGCGACAGGGTGCCCTCCTGCATGCGCGCGCCGCCGGAACAGCTGACGATGAGGTAGGCGCACTTCTTCTCGAGGGCCCGTTCGGCGCCGAGCTTGAGTTTTTCGCCCACCACGCTGCCCATGGAGGCCGCCAGGAAGTCGAAATTCATGACGCCCATGACCACTGGGTGGCCCGAGAGGAAGCCCTCCACCACCACCACCGCATCCTCGGTGTGGCCCCCGGCCGCCAGTTTCTTGAGCTGTTCGCTGTAGGCCTTGGAAGCCACGAATTTCAGCGGGTCGATGGAACAGAGGTCCGAGAAGAGGGTGGTCCAGCCTTGGTCCATGAGGTTGGCCAGGCGTTCCTCTACGCCGATGCGGAAGTGGTAGCCGCACTTGGGGCAGACGTTATGGGTGTT
Organism: Holophagaceae bacterium; assembly: GCA_025357545.1. Lineage (GTDB taxonomy): Bacteria > Acidobacteriota > Holophagae > Holophagales > Holophagaceae > JANXPB01. Next base: position 3,036 of record JANXPB010000232.1, on the reverse strand, counting down.
CACCAGCTCGGCGCGGTAAATGAGTTCGCGACAGTTGTCGCACTTGATCCACAGGCCCTCGGGCACGCGGACGGTCTTGGCTTCCACGGCGGTCTTCTGCTGTCGTTTCTTGATGAACCAGGACATGGCCGATCCTCAGAAGCTACTTTTTCTTGGGCCCTTGCTTCATAGCCTCAAACAGGCGATCCAGCTCACCCTCGCTGCCATAGTGGAGCATCACCACGCCGCCTTTGCCCTTGGCCTTGATCTCCACCTTCGTGGACCAGGCCAAGGTCAACTCTTCGGCCGCGGCCTTGATGAAGACCGCATGGGGATGCTTCTTACGGGTCTTGGGCCGGCCCTGCTTGAGGAGGTGCTGAAGCTTTGATTCCAGGGCCCGTACGCTGAGCTGCTCCTGGATGACCTCCTGGGCCAGCTGCTCCATCAGGTGGACGTCCGGCAAGCCCATCAGCACCTTGGCGTGGCCCGTGGAGATCTTCCCGATGGCGACGAATTCCTGGATGACCGCCGGCAGCCGGAGCAGGCGCAGGGTATTGGCGACCTGGGGCCGGCTCTTGCCCACGCGGTCCGCCACCTGCTCCTGGGTGAGACGCAGGTGTTCGCCCAGCTGCCAGTAGGCCTTGGCTTCTTCGATGGGGTTCAGCTCCTGCCGCTGGATGTTTTCCACCAGGGCATACTCGAGCAGGCGGTCGTCCGGGACCTCCTTGAGCACCACCGGCACCATGGGGATGCCGGCCTTGCGCGCCGCGCGCCAGCGCCGTTCACCCGCGATGATCTCGAATTTGTCGCCCACCTTGCGCGCGATGATGGGCTGCACCATTCCGTGCATCTTCAAGCTGGCCGCCAGGTCGTCCAGGGCCGCCTCGTCGAAGTGGGTGCGCGGCTGCTGGCGGTTGGGGAACAGCGAGCCCACCGGGACTTCCCGCTGCGGGGCGTCCTCCGCCGCGTGCTGGCTCATGAGGGCGGTGAGGCCTCGGCCCAGCGCTGGGCGTTTGAGGGTCGTGGCCGGACGCTTGTCGTTCATTCAACCTCTCCTTGCAGCGTCGTGGCTGGTGTTGCCAGTTCGAGGCCCAGCCATTCTTTGGCCAGGTTGAGGTAGGCCTGGGCCCCTTTGGATTTGAGGTCGTAGAAGGCCACAGGCTTGCCATGGCTGGGAGCTTCAGCCAAGCGGATGTTGCGCGGAATGGTGGTGCCGAACACTTTGCCCGGGAAGGCCTGGCGCACTTCGTTGGCCACGGCGGAACCCAGATTGGTGCGCTCCTCGGCCATGGTGAGCAGGATGCCGCCCAGTTCCAGTTTCGGGTTCGGGCCCGCCTGGATGCGGCGGATGGTTTCCATCAATTCGGCGAGTCCGTCCATGGCCAGGAATTCGCAGGGCATGGGGATGATGACTTCGTCCGCGGCGGTGAGCGCATTCAGCGTGATCATGCCCAGGGCTGGCGGGGAGTCGATGAGGATGAAATCAAATTCTTCCATCACCGGCGCCAGCGCATGGCGCAGCACCTGGAGCTGGGGCAGCTCGAACAGTTCGAATTCCAGCTGCGCCAGATCCTTGCCAGCAGGAATCACCTGCAGCATGGGCACCTCGGTATGGAGGGTCAGCCCCTTGGCGGGCGCACCTTTCATCAGGGCGTAGGATCCCGCCCGATGGTCGGGCTTGGGAAACCCCAGACCGGTGGTGCTGTGGCCCTGGGGATCATAGTCCACCAGCAGCACCAGCTTCTCCATCATGGCCAGGGAAGCGGCCAGATTGATGGCCGTAGTCGTCTTGCCGACGCCCCCCTTCTGGTTGGCCAGGACCACGATGCGTGCCGTCATCCTAGGCTCCGCGTAGGGCAGTGGGCTGGACGGCAACTTGAATCACGGGCGACCTCAGGGCGTGGAACACCGTAGGGTAGCACGTTCCACGTGGCCCGAAACCTCCTGGCTGCCTGTTGCGATCAGGGTTTTTCGCCGTGGTTCCGGAAGGTGTAGACCGTCTCGCCAGGCTTGGCGTAGCCCCGCTGGCGGGCCAGGGATTCCATCAATTCAGGATCCTTGTCGAGCAGGCGCTTCACCTCGAGGGCCAGTTCCCGGTTTTTGTGATTGAGGTCCAGGAGCAGCTGCTGTTGCTTGGCGAATTCCTGTTCCCGCTTATGGATGGCCGGTAAGCCGAAGGGGGACCAGAGAATCGCCACCGACAGGAATCCCGAAATGCCCAGCACGGTCATGATGACCCGGGACTCCAGGAACGAGGCGGTGTTCATGTCAGCCGCGCTCCGAAGGCCTCCCTGCCTGCGTAACGGGCCGCCGCACCCAGCTCCCACTCGATCTGGAGCAGCCGGTTGTACTTGGCCACCCGGTCGGTGCGCGCCGGGGCGCCCGTCTTGATCTGCCCGGCTCCCGTGGCAACCGCCAGATCGGCGATGAAGGTGTCTTCGGTCTCGCCGCTACGGTGGCTGATGATGGCGCGGTAGCCCGCCTTGTGGGCCATCTCCACGGCCCGCAGCGTCTCGGTGACCGTGCCGATCTGGTTCAGCTTGATGAGGATCGCATTGGCGACCCCCTGCTCGATACCCTGGGCCAGGATCGCGGGGTTGGTGACGAAGAGATCGTCGCCCACCAGCTGCGTCGTGGCGCCCAGCTTCTCGGTCAGGCCCTTCCAACCTTTCCAATCCCCTTCGCTCAGACCGTCCTCGATGGTGATCACCGGATGGCGCTGGGTGAGCCCAGTGTAGTAGTCGACCATCTTGGCCGGGGACATCTTGCTGCCTTCGAAGTGATAACCGTCCTTTTGGTGAAACTCTGAGGCGGCGCAGTCCAATCCCAGCCAAATATCCTTGCCCGGCTTGAATCCCGCCTTTTTAATTGCGGCCTGGATGAGTTCCAGGGCCTCCTCGTTGCTTTTCAAGTTCGGCGCGAAGCCCCCTTCGTCGCCAACCCCGGTGGCAAGACCATCGGCCTTCAGCACCCCTTTCAGGGCGTGGTAGACCTCGGCCCCCCACCTGAGTGCTTCTGAGAAGGTGCTGGCTCCCACGGGCAGGACCATGAATTCCT
>JANXPB010000130.1 GCA_025357545.1 Holophagaceae bacterium | reverse complement strand
GCTGGCCGTGGACAGTGGCGTCTTTGAATTCGGGAAACATTCTCAAAGTGTCTCACAACGCATCGCAAACCCGCCTGCCTCAGTCTTTGAATGAGAGATTGGGGCTCCGCTCGATGACCAGGTTCACCAGGCGCTCCAGCTCATCCACCATCAAGAATCGGATCGGATCAAGCGTTTGAATTTCGCTGTCTTCTGGATTCCGGCCATCGCCCATGATGATGAAGAAGGGCCCCGACCGCCTGATGGCGCTCACATGGCGCCACGGCAAGCGCCCGGCTCCCAGCCAGTGGGCCAGCGGGCCCGGCAGGTAGGCCAACTCCACAGAAATGCAGAGTTCATCCACCAGCACTTGGGTCCCCTCGATGATGAGGAGCCCGAGAATCGAAGCCACCAGCAACAGCCCCCCGATGAGCACCGCCGCAATGGAGAGGGTCATGAGCAGCCAGGCCAGCCAGGGGTCCTCACCGGCTGAGCGGGCCTCGACGATGATCGAATGGAGGCGCGGCATCTCCTGCCAAAGGGAGGCCAGGGCACGGGCTCCCACCAGCCAGGAGCCGGAGCAGAGCAGCAGGGCCATGGTGCGGTGCAGGTGGCTGGGCTTGAACACCAGAGGCGTGGATGTGTTCAAAGGGCCTGCTCCATGTCACGGAGGATCGCCGCAGCGACGCCGGAAGGATCGGCGGCCTGGGTGATGGGCCGGCCCACCACCAGCCAGGTGGCGCCATCCCGCAGGGCCTGGGCGGGGTCCACCACCCGCGCCTGGTCCAGAGCGGCCGCTCCCTTGGGGCGGATGCCCGGGGTTAGCCGGTGGAAGCCTTCCCCACAGGCCTCGCGGACCGCTTTGGCCTCCTTGGCGGAGCAGACCACCCCGTCGCATCCGCATTCCTGGGCGAGTTTGGCGAGGTGCAGGGCGAGCTCCCCGGGTTCTTCCGGTGAGCCAAGGCGGGCCAGGGATTCCCGGTCCAGGCTGGTGAGCACCGTCACCGCCAGCAGCTCGGTCTGCCCCCCCCGGGCGCGATGGGCCCGCACCGCTTCGGAGGCGGCTTCCATCATGTGCGGCCCGCCTTGGCTGTGGATGTTCACCAGCCGGGGGTCCAGCCGCAGCACAGCCTCCAGGGCGCCCTTCACTGTATTTGGAATGTCATGGAACTTCAGGTCCAGGAAGACGGGCGCCCTGGACTGCAACTCCTGCACCAAGGCGGGGCCAGCGGCACAGAACAATTCCAATCCGACTTTCAACATCCCGACTTGGCCCTCCAGCCGGGCGGCCATGGCGAGGGCCTCGCCGGGGGTCGGCAGGTCCAAGGCCACCACGAGGCGATCGCGGGTGGAACTGTGCATCTGGTACTCCCGATGGGAACCGATTCAGGGCATTCTCCCAGAAAGCCGAGGTCTTGCATGCTGCCCTTCCTGGTTCCCCCCCATTTGAGCCAACCTGTCACTCCGAGCATCCCCTTTGCGGAGGCCGTCGAACAGGTATTGCTGGATTTCGACCGCGATGACCCCTCGCTCCCCCTTCGGGATCCTGCGGTGGCTCGGGATCATCGGCACTCCTTGCGATGGCTCCGCTCCGCGGCCTTGCAAGCTCTTCCTGAGAACCCCTTCCCCAAGGGTTCACCGTCCTTCCAGGAAGCCCGGTCCATCCTGGAATTACTGGACTCTGACCGGAACTTGGTCCCAGCCCGGCTCGAACACCTGACCCTCCGGGAACCCGGAAGCGCCCTCGCCCTATGGCGCTGGGCCCGTCGCGGTGACAAGGCCGAGCCTTGGCCGACCGCCACCCGCCACCAGTGGGAGGACAAGCTCATAGCCGAGGGTGTGCCGGCCCTGGTGAGAGGTTATGCCCTGCGGCATGCGCTCTGTTTCGCGCTGGCGGAACAGGATGAAGTCCGGTTCGCCGCCCTCAAATCGAGTTGGAACGAGGATGGAACCAATATGTTCACGTCCTTCCAAGGGCTTTTCAGTATGGTCGGCGGGGCTGCGCCAAAACTGAGGCTCTGGCAACTCCCCGGCCTCCAGTACCAGGACCTCAGCCTGAGTGCCCTGGCCGGGTGGGAGGGCGGACTGTCACGTCGGATTTGGATCTGCCCTGACGAGGGGACCTTCCCTGCCCTGCCCTCCGGCACCGCCTGGGTGGCCCCCAGTACCACCGGGTACCAGAATTCAGCGGAAACCGATCTGGGGCCCAACGAAAAACCCACGGCCACTGCCCTCTCCATGCGGGTGGCCATGGCCCAGCGCCACGCCTACCTGGCTCCGAGCCGGGCGGATCTGGAGGCCCTCGGCTTCGTCCTCTTTCCGATTCTTGTGGAACTGCAGCCCGAAGGGACCGTGTCCAAGGTCCTAATGGGCGACGCAGCCCCAGCCCGGCCCTAGTATTTAGCCCTCGCTCTTCAGCCGAGCCCGCCGCCCTGCAACAAGCCCGTGAGCGCACCCCACACCACCTGGCTCCAATAGTGGAAACCGCGCTTGGCGGGCCGCGTGGTGTAGGCACTGTGCAGTCGGTCTTTGAGGATCGGATGGTTGCCATCGGGATCCAGCACCGCCGACAGGATGGGGCTGTCGATGCCATCGGTTTCGTCGAAGGTGTGCCAGCGCTCCTTGCCGTCCCACACCAGATTCAATTCCTTCCGGTTCTCCAGCCAGAGCCGCAGCTTGAGGGGCCGGATGATCCCGCCGCGGCGCACCAAAGTGATGGTGCCACGGTGCCCCAGGGAGGTGGGCTGGGGTGGCGTGAACACCGGGCCCTTGGGCCCGTCCATCCATCCGCCCGCGGTGACTTCCACATCGCCCACCTTGGAGATGACGTAATCCAGGACCTCCGTGCCCTCCACAAAATCCCGCCAGAACATGGAGAGATCATGGCCCGACACACGCTCGGCGATGCGGCGGAAATCATCCCGGGTCGGGTGCTTGAAGCGCATCTCCAATGCATAGGCCCGCATCACTTCCTCCATCAGCGGGCGGCCCAGATTTGCTTCCAATTGATCCAGCACCAGCGTGGGCTTCGAGTAGGCCGCGCAACCGTAGCTGCCCCAATCGCGATCCCGGTAGCCGGCCTGGGTCAGCGGATCCACCGAGGGGTCATTCCAGTACCCTGCCAGTTCCAGGAAATTAGTCTCGAGATGGAAGCGCCGGCTCCCAAACAGGGACTGGTAGCGCTGCTCCATGACCTTATGGGTGAACCAGCTGTTCATGCCTTCGTCCAGCCACGGCTCCTCGAATTCGTTGGAGGCCAGCATGCCGTAGAAGTACTGATGGCCGAATTCGTGGACCGCCACGATCTCCGGCACGATGCGTTGCTTGAAGGGATCGAAGGTGACGGAACTCGAGGTGATCAGTGTTGGATATTCCATGCCATCCGCGCCGCCCGCGCCACTGGGCGTATCCACCACCGTCAGGGTCGGGTAGGGATAGTGGAAGTACCAGTCTTCGGAAATCCGCAGCGCGGCCTCCACGGCCTCCTTCTGGCGCTTCAGGGAGTTCAGGTGCTCCGGCTGGTAGAAGTAGAAGACCTGGACTTTCCGGTAGTCCTGGCGTTCCACCGCCCAGCTGCCTTTGGGCATCACCGCCCAGGCGAAATCATGCACGTCCTCCGCATGGAGCTTCCAGACATAGTGCAGCTTGCGTTCGGGATCGGGCCGCGCGTCGAAGGCCTTGCCCCTGGGATCGACATAGGGAATCGCCGTGCCGGTGTGGGCGATCCGCAGCAGGTTCGGCATGGACAGCTCCACATCGTAGGTGCCGAAGTCCGAAAAGAATTCCGTGAACGCATGGTAGGCCTCGCAGCTCCACCGCTCGCCCTGGTAGACGCCCACCTTGGGAAACCACTGGCCGGACATGAGGAAATTCCCCGCCCACCCGCTGCGGGCGAAAACCCGCGGATAGCGGTTCTCCCACGCGACTTCCACCTCGATGCCCTCGCCCGGCTGCACTTCCCGCGGCAGCTTCACCCAATACACCGTCTCGTCCTTGCCGTAGTGACCTTCGAGATCCCGGCCCTCCATCCGGACCGACCGCAGTTTGCAGTAGCCCCATGAGCGCGAATCCTTCTGGTCGTTCAGCGAATCGCCCCGCAACCGGCCGCCGCTTTCCTTCACGAACAGGCTCTGAGGCCCTTTGAACGCATTGAGGTAAAGGTGCAACGGAAAATCCCGCGTAGCCTTCGTGCCCGTGTTGCGCCAGGAGATGACTTCCTTGGCTTCCAGCGTCTTCTCGGGCCAGTTGAGCACGCCCTGGATGCGGTAGTTGGCGATGCGCGGCGAGAGCGGCTGCTCGAACCATTTCTCCGGCGTCCAGGCGCCCAAGGCGAGCCCCGCCAGACCCAGCCACAGCATCAACATTCGGCGCATGCAAACTCCTCGGACGCCTCCAATCTAGCGCATCCCGCACGCACCTCCACAAAGTCCCGCCTTGCCTTCCCCTGCCCCGCTGCTACACTAACGTTCCTACCGCGGGGTGGAGCAGTCCGGTAGCTCGTTGGGCTCATAACCCAAAGGTCGCAGGTTCAAATCCTGCCCCCGCAACCAAATAGAAACAACAAATTGTGGTGAGTTGGTATCTCCGCTTGGCGATTCGGTTTGCCGGTAACCGGATGGGCGAGCAACCAACCACGTGC
>JANXPB010000079.1 GCA_025357545.1 Holophagaceae bacterium | reverse complement strand
CTTGCGCCTTCTTCACCCAGGGCAGGTTGGCTTGGGCGGGGACTGTGGCGATGGTGAGGAGGGCCAGACCGATCAAGGGGGCAGCGATGGTGATGATCCGCATAGGACCTCCAAACCACGGGTTGATATTCACACACAATGTCGGCCAGGAACAGAGCACATGCGGTGACTTGCGTCACTTCCTCCATATCTGTTGACGCACATCAATTGATCGTTGAATGTTCGGGCCGACTTTAGTGCACCAGGTTCTGGTCGCTCCAGGGACTTTCGGCCTTGGGCAGGATGGCCTCATCCACGGTGCCGCGAATCGGCACGGCCCAGCTCCATCGCAGCAGCCGCGCCCGGTGGATGAAATCCACGCGGACCTTGCAGCGCCGCATGCCTTCCTCTTCGACGGTCTCCACTTCGATGGCGCTCTCCTGCCCCTGGATGTCCCCAAGCCCCAGGCGCAGGGCCTCCGCCCGAAGTCTCGCCTCCACCTGTCCCGCCTCCAGCCCTTCGGATCTCCGCGCGAAGATCGCGGCCTGATCCAAGAGGACGAAGCGCGCCCACAGGATCGGCCCCAGGGTCCAGGCCAGGAGCGAGGCCAGCAGCAAGGGGATGATGAACCCGAGGCCGACCAGCCTGCGCCGGCCCGCGTAGCCGCGCCCCCAGCCCGACAGTTCCCACAGCGCCACCCCCAGCAGGAACACCGCCCAGACCAGCAACACCCCGCACCAGCTCAGCCATTCCAAAGCCTTGGAACGGGATGCGGTGGTTGGTTCTCCGGGCATGGGTGGATATTAGCAACAGCCGAAAGAGCTGAAGATCCCAGGTGCCCGCCGCGCTGTTCAAATTGACGCCCGGGTGGACTACCCTTGAAGCCCCCAAGGAGACGCCATGGACCAACCCACCAGCGCGACACTCACCCTCGCCGCCACCGAACTATTCCTGCAAAGAGTCAAAGAGCAGCACGAACTTAGTAGCACCGATCCCCGGTGGAAAGACGAAGAAGCCCTTTGGAAATCCAGCATCGAAGAGGTGAAGAAAGTCTTTGCGGAATTCATCAAAGCGGCCTAACGCAGCGGCCGTCAGCCGCCCACCTTTCGGGACTGGCAGCGACGCGGGCTTGGATGGGAATGGAAACCACTCACAAGAAGCCCTAGGCCCACCCTGGGTACTTCAATTCAGGGCGGAGAAGGTACCAATTTTGAGGGGCTTATTTCCATGAACCGGGACCGTTAGGATGCAGGTATACCCATCCTTTCGATAAATGTGGTGGCTCCCCTTTTTCCGATCCAGAACCCAACCGCAATTTTGCAGGAAACGGCAAAAATCCTTCCCCGATGGTGGGGTCACACAGGGATCTCAACCAGTCGAGTCAGCTTATGAGTCCCATGTTTCTTCGAGGGTAACACCATCCCCGATGCCATTCCGTTGGCTGTCTCCATCCATCCATGAAGAGCGTCTTTAAGGTTGGTCGTCACCTCTTGGATAGTCTCTCCTTCCGTCACGCAGCCAGGCAGGGCTGGAATTTCAGCCCAATATCCCCCCTCCTCGGCTTCGTGGATGACGGCTTTGAAGATGGCCACAGCAGGGCTCCAGTGAGATGAGGGATAAAGCTATTGATGGTGAATGGGGAGCTGGGAGAACTCCACACCATGGATGACCAAATATAGCGCTTCGGTTCAGCAATACTCCAGAAAAGTAAGAACAAGCTTCCAGAATTAAGCAAGGTCCATACCAGGTCAAAAAGAAAATTATTAAATTGAGCCATTTACACATCAACTTTCAAGTATTGAAGAACTGCTGGCAGAGGCAAGGTTCAATCTTCGAAAAGGGACGGTTGAGCACATTTTGGAGGAGGGTTCCGAATCTTCGCAAGGAGCCCCATACTCCGTTCCTTTCGCGGATCCACCCTCGTTCACCATAAGCTCCGTCCAAGAAAGGTGGGGCCTTAGATCCGTTCACCGTGGGACTCTTTTCCCTCCGGTGTTCCCTTCGGTGTTCCCTTCGGTGTTCCCCCGAAAAACAAAGGCCACCAGCGAAGGTGGCCTAAGTACTTAACTCCATTGGAGCCGCTTGCCGGGATCGAACCGACCCCTCCGGGGCGCGGCACTGGCTGCGCACGGCGCTTATCCCTTCGCACGCATGCGTGCTCCGGGGCGCCTACCTGCGCGCCATTGCCGATCGTCGGCTCGATCCCGCCAAGCTAGTTTAGTTGGCCCTTCGGGCCGATGAATTGGAGCCGCTTGCCGGGATCGAACCGACGACATTCTGATTACAAATCAGATGCTCTACCAACTGAGCTAAAG
>JANXPB010000072.1 GCA_025357545.1 Holophagaceae bacterium | reverse complement strand
CATGGATCTGGTGGCCGCCGCCAAGCGCGTGGTGGTGGTAATGGAGCACACCAACAAGAACGGCGAGTTCAAGCTCCTCCGCAAGTGCAGCCTCCCGCTCACCGGCCAGCGCTGCGTGGACCGCATCATCACCGAGCTCGCCGTGATCGATGTGGTGCCCGGCCGCGAAGGCCTGCGCCTGGTGGAAGTGGCGCCGGGCGTCACGAAAGAGGAAGTCCAGGCCCGCACCGAGCCCCCCCTGGTAATGATCGACGTGCGAGAGATGGAGGTATGACCCCGTGGAATCCAGCCGAATCCTGCTCCTTGGCCTGCCGCTGATGGCCTGCGGCGGCAGTGAAGCCAAGCCCCCAGCTGTCCACCGTGCCCCGGCGCTGGAGCGCGGAGCCCCTTTTCGGCCAACCCTAGCGTTGAGCCCCAAGACCGCCCACCTGGCCCCCGGCGCCAGCCAGAGCTTCAGCGCCCAGATCAATTACGAACCCGACGGCCCGCGCTTCCCCCGCCAGCCCGTGAGCTGGACCGTGGTGGAGGCCGGCGGCGGAACCATTACCCGCACCGGCCTCTACACCGCGCCCGCCAAGCCCGGCACCTACCATGTGAAGGCCGAACGCGAGGATCACGCGGGCGTCAGAGACACCGCCACCGTCACTGTGGAAGCCGCTTTGGCGCCGGTGAAACCTGGTTAGGCCTCACTCTCGAATCTGCCCCACCACATACTTTCCAGAATCCTGGTGATGTTCGCCCATCCACCTGACTAAGCCCCGAAAGAAGATGTGAATACGCCAACCTCAGAAGTGTTCCAGGCTAGGTTCAATCCTTTAATTAAGCCGTTTCTGGTGGTCCAGATCGGTTTCGCCATGGCCGTAACAATTGTCGGTTTACCGTTTGCGGTGATCTGGTTTCTTGGCGTCGGGCGTTGGTGGGCCCAGCACTACTACGACAAGCTTGAGTGCCAACTGAGCGAAACAACGCTTCGATACCGAAAAGGAATCCTCGTACAGATCGAGAAGACCATTCCGCTGGAAAACATCCAGGACGTTACATTTTTGGAAGGGCCGATCCTGCGTCATTTCCAACTGAGCACTTTGAAATTTGAGACTGCCGGCCATAGCGTTGGCCAAGCCAGCGACATGCATCTGACGGGCATCATGGATGCCCATGAGTTCCGCAACAAGATTCTGCTAGCCCGCGCGGGGCTGAAACAAAAGGCGCAGCAAGGGCAATCCTTGGTAGTGACTTCCAGTACCGACGCACAGGCGGCTGACCAGCTGGCGGCACTGCGCGGGATCGAGCGCCGACTAGATGACATCCTCCACCTGATGCAGGAAAGAAACCTGTGATGAGGTTCCGAGTATTTAGCCGATGATCAATTCCACACGTGCCCAGCCCTGCCTAAGCTCTCGTTCAAGACGACCCGGCCACTTTTCATCACCAGGTCTCTGAACCCAACCCCATGGCCAACATCACACTGACCACAGCACTGCGCGCCTCCTTGAGCCGCTGCTTCGACGCTTCCAGGGATCTCGATCTCCATGTGGCTTCCATGGCCCACACGGGCGAGAAGGCGGTAGCCGGAAATACTTCAGGGCTCATTGAACTCAGCGAACTGGTGACATGGGAGGCGCGCCATTTCGGTATTCGGCAACGCTTCACTTCCAAGATCACGGCCTTCGCCCCGCCCCGCTACTTCCAGGACTCCATGGTCGCAGGCGCATTCCGGTCCTTCGTCCATGACCAATATTTTGACCAGGGTTCTGGAGTGACGATCATGCGAGACGAGGTCTCGTTTCGATCTCCGTTCGGGATCATCGGCGCGGCGGTGGATCGCTGCTTCATGGCCTCCTATCTGCGCAGGCTGGTCAAGGCCCGGAACCATTCGATCAAGGAAGCGGTGGAGCGCCCGACCTGATCCTTGTTCAACCCCTGACCCAACCCAGCCCTGCCTCCGTCAGGAACTCACGGCACAGGGCCCGGCCGGACTTTTTTCGCACTGAGGAGCCACCCCCGCCCATGGAACACGAAGCAGCATTCGCGAAGGCCTTCATCACCTCCGAGAAGCGGGCCCGCTTCATCCAATATCTTGCGACGCCCAAGCGGCGGCAGGAAATGCTGGAACGGCTGGGCCATGATCTGCCCTACCTGCCAGGCTTTGCGACCGAGATTCCGGGGACGCAGGATTTCCCCGACGAACTGGCCAAGCTGCTCACGGCGAAGGGGGCAGGCCCTGCCTGTTATGTCATCGCCGGCGGGTTGAAGGCTGATGGCCGGGTGCTGCCCCTCCTCGAGGCTCTCACGCTGGTCTGCCTGCACCCAGGTGGCTCCATCCTCTCCTGCGTTCCAGGGCGCCTGGCCTATTACAAGCCGGAGTCTCCTGGGGCGGGCATCCTTCTGGAGCGATCGGCAAGTTGATCCGTAATCCAGCGACGGTCTTTTCGCGCCTCGCCCGCTAAGGCCAAGGCAGCGCTAAACGGATGGGTACGGTTTGGGTAGACACATTCATGCTGCCAGCTGCCACCCGGAGATATTCAAATGACAGGGAATGCCGTCGATGCCGCTCAACGCAAACCAGCCTTGGCAGACAAAGCCTTGAAAGCAGCCGTTGTGTTTTGGTTTCTGGTGACTGTCATTGGCCAGTGGATCTTCGGGTATTACGTGGCCTTCTTCTATGGCGGGTCGGCGGCGGGCGGGCATTTCGAGACCTGGAACAAGGTGCTTGCATACGGTTACATCCCTGGCGATGCCATGGGCAACGTCGCCATGGCGGCGCATCTCTTCTTGGCGGTCATCATCACCGTCGGCGGTCCGATTCAGCTGCTTCCCCGAATCCGGGAGCGGGCCCCCTCCTTTCATCGCTGGAATGGCCGAATTTATGTTTTGACCGCAGTCATCATGAGCCTAACCGGTCTCTACAGGGTTTGGGCTCGAGGGGCAGTGGGCGATGTCATCCAACATGTGGCCATCAGCCTGAACGCCGCCCTGATCATGCTCTGCGCTGCCTTGGCGGTACGTCATGCCCTGATCCGGAACTTTGGCGCGCATCGCCGCTGGGCCCTTCGCCTGTTTCTGGTGGTCAGTGGCGTTTGGTTTTTCCGGGTGGGCTTGATGCTTTGGATTGTCCTCAATCACGGGCCCGCGGGTTTCGATCCGAAGACTTTCCAGGGCCCCTTCCTGACATTCTTGTCGTTCGCCCAATACCTGCTGCCCCTGGCCGTTCTTGAATTATATCTGCGCACGCGGGAGCGGGCTGGGGCGGGGGGCCGGTTGGCGATGGCAGCCGGACTCGCAGTGCTGACTGCCGCGATGGGCGTTGGAATCTTTGCGGCCACCCTGGGCATGTGGCTGCCTCACCTCTGAGGCAGTACTGGAGCCGACTTTGACAACAGGGGTTTCCAGGCCTCGAGGGCAGTCTCTTGCACCCGTCGCTCTAACCTGCGCCATCGTTGCGCGCCGGGCACGGCCCGTCCCAGGTTTCAAGGTTGGCGGCGCGGGGCATCTTGCCCCCACCGAAACCAGCCCGTCCCGGTTAATTTCGAGGGATGCCCGATCTCTACCCCTTCATCCGGCCCCTGCTCTTCCTCCTCGACGCTGAGCGGGCCCACAATCTCGCCTTCTGGGCCGGGGGAGTAGCGCAGCACCTGCGGTTGCCGGTGGCGAAAATTCCGCCGGAGCTGGCGTGTCATGTTTTCGGCCTGCGCTTCGCCACGCCGTTAGGGCTGGCGGCGGGGCTCGACAAGGGCGCGCGATTATTGCCGCTCTGGCAATCCCTGGGCTTCGGCCACGTGGAGATCGGCACCGTCACGCCCCGGCCCCAAGCCGGGAACCCCCGCCCCCGGCTGTTCCGCCTGCCCTCCGAAGGCTTGATCCTGAACCGCATGGGCTTCAACAGCGAAGGCGCGGAAGTCGTGGCGGCACGCTTGCAGCAGCGTCCCTCAGGCCTCATCGTTGGCGGCAATCTTGGTAAGAACAAGGACACGCCCGAAGAAAATGCCCTTGCTGACTACACCGCGGCTTACCGACTGATCGCCCCGGAGGTGGATTACATCGCGCTCAATGTGAGTAGTCCGAACACGCCTGGTCTGCGTAAT
>JANXPB010000071.1 GCA_025357545.1 Holophagaceae bacterium | reverse complement strand
GTCCGCCAGCGCTTTGGGTGTGATGCCCCGGGCCGCCGCGGCCTTCTCCACCTTCTGGCCGTGCTCGTCGGTGCCCGTCAGAAACCAGACTTCCTCACCCATCATCCGGTGGAAGCGGGCGATGACGTCCGCCAGCACCGTGGTGTAGGTGTGGCCGATGTGGGGCCGGTCGTTGACGTAATAGATGGGGGTGGTCAGGTAGAAGGGCTTGGACACTCAGGACTCCGAGCCTTCCAGTGTACAGGTGGACGGCTCGAGGCCGCAGCTGGAAGGCCGGGGGGCAGGAACCGGTTCATAGGATCCTCCAGCCAACAGGTGGCCCCAAAGCGATCGCCCTGTCTGCGCTTGGCACCGCCGAAGAGCTCCGGGGCCATGATGGGCCACTAACTCCCCGACGCGCGATATCCGTACTGCAGTCATTGCCTGGAGATCCGCATGAAGAAAAGCACGCTGCTGTTTGCCATGGCGGCGGCCACGACTGCCCTTTCGGCCCATGGGGAGCAGACTTCGGTCAAGCGCCTGGACGGGAGCCGGATATCCGCTGCGGCGATCGACGCGACGGTCGCCCAGTCCATGCACAGGGCCCAAGTCCCGGGCGCGGGCATCGCCATCCTCAACCAGGGGAAGGTCGCCTACCTGAAGGCCTACGGGTTCCGCGACAAGGAGCAACAGCTGCCGCTCACCGAGGATTCCGTCATGACAGGGGCTTCCTTCACCAAAGTGGCCTTCGCCTGCCTGGTGATGCAGCTCGGGGAGGAAAAGATCCTGGATCTCGACAGGGCTGTGACCCTTCAACTGCCGAAGCCCTTGCCGGAATATCCACGCTATAAGGACCTGGCCAAAGATCTGCGATACAAGAAGATCACGCCCCGGATGCTGCTGAGCCACACGAGCGGATTGCCCAATTGGCGGTGGCTCAATGACGACCGAAGGCTGGATATCCGTTTCGAGCCCGGTTCCAGGTACGCCTATTCCGGCGAAGGCATCGACCTCCTGCAACTGCTGGTAGAAACCCTGACCAAGCGGCCCTTGGAAGCGCTCATGCAGGAGCGGGTCTTCCAACCGCTGGGAATGACCCGCACCAGCATGGTCTGGGCCGCCCGGTTCGAGGCTGATCACGCCAACGGCTATGACGAAGGCGGCCATTCACTGGGCCCCCAGCGGCGGGAAAAGGCTGACGCGGCCGGCTCCATGCAGACGACCCTGGGGGATTTTGCCCGGTTCATGGTGGCGGTGGCGCAAGGCAAGGGCTTGAGCCACAAAGCCCGGGAGCTGATGCTCTCACCGCAGATTGAAATCACCTCCAGGCACCAATTCCCCACCATGGCGCCGGACACAACCGAGGCCAATAAAGCCATCCGCCTGAGCTACGGGCTGGGCTGGGGCCTCTACTTCACGCCCTACGGGAAAGCCTTTTTCAAGGAAGGCCACGATGACGGCTGGATGAACTACACCGTCTGCTTTGACCAGCAGCAGACGGGGATATTGATCATGACGAACAGTTCCAACGGGGAAGGCATCTACCAGGAACTGTTGGAAACCCTGCTCAGGAATCCCTACACGCCGCTCGAATGGGAGGGCTTCACTCCTCGATGAGGGTGGCCTTGATGATCCGGTCGTCCGCGCGGATGGCCTGCACGATGGCTGTGTCAGCGGTCTGGCCAAAGACCGTGTGCACGCCATCCAGGTGGCTGGGCTCGGCGCCGTTGCAGATGAAGAACTGGCTGCCGCCGGTGTCCTTGCCCGCGTGGGCCATGGAGAGCGCTCCGAGCTTGTGCTTGTGGGGGTTGCCAGCCGTCTCGCACTTGATCTTGTAACCTGGGCCGCCGGTGCCGGGGGTGCCGCCGGCGCCCTCGCGGGTGTTGGGGCAGCCGCCTTGGATCACGAAATTCGGAATCACGCGGTGGAAGGCCAGGCCATCGTAGAAACCTTCGCCCACGAGTTTCTTGAAGTTCGCCACGGTGCCCGGGGCATCGTTGTCAAACAACTCGATGTTGATATCGCCCTTGGCGGTCTGCATCAATACACGGCTCATGGTGGCTCCTTTGATCAATCCTTCAGAATAGAGTGGATATTGGATGGAGGACGCATGAATTTGAGATGGGCAGCCCTGCTGGTTCTACCGATCGTGGCCGCCCCGGCGCTTCAGGCGGTCGCGCCACGTGCGAACAGGTTGGAAATCGGCGGGATTCCCTACCAGTTCCACCCGCTGAAACTGGTTCTCTCCACCCCCACCGCACAGCTAAAGGGAAACCGGATGCTCCGGCTTTCGGGACGGCTGGTTCCGGCGGTGGGCGAGGCCATAGCCCTGGATCTCATGGCGTCGGAGACTGGCTTCCTCTACCTGCTCACCCTGACGCGGCCGAGGGGCCAGGGGCAGGATGTCTGGGCCGCCACCATGAAAACCAAAGTAGAGGTACTAGAACTCCAAGCCAGGGCCGGCGGCAGCCTCCGTCTGCAGCTTTCCGGTCCGCTGGCCGCGACCCTCCGACCGGGCGGCAGCTTCACCCAATGGAGTGGGGAGCTCTGGGCCCGCTTCGATGGGATTTCGGAGTGAGGGGCGAACTCTTTTCCGCCACACTGGAGACTGGAGATTGACCATGACGCAAGCCCGACGAATGGCATTAGTATCCGGAGTCGCGCTATTGGCGGCGCTGGGCTGCAACCGGCCCAAAGTGGTGCATACCGTCGCCAAGGCCGCCCCCGCCGAGGTACCCGGCGGCACCCTCACCCTGGCCTTCAACCGCAAGGTCCAGGGGCCCGTCGAGCTGAGCCTGGACGGTGTGCGGATCCCCGTGCTTCAAAGCGTCAAGGGGGGCAAGACCCTCTTGGTCACTGGTATCGCTCCGGGCCGCCACCGCTACTTCGTGCAGAGCAACCGGGACGCCTTTGGCCCGGACCAGGGAGAGTTGGAGATGAGCGCCGCCCGCGGGGTTTACTACGTGCTGTTCGCCCAGCGTTTTGAAGGGGTGCTCTACGGGAAGACCGAGCTCACGCCCATCGCCGAAGGAATTCCAGGTGTCAGCGCCATCCTGAAATGACCATTCTCGCCATCACCCGCCTGCGGGACCGGGCCTTGAGCGGCCACGGGACACTGATGGCCCAGTGCCTCGAAGCGGGCCTTCCGGTGGCCTCCAGCTGTTCCGGCCGGGGTGCCTGCGCCCGCTGCGCGGTGTCGGTGCTCGAGGGCCAGGAGGCGCTGTCCCGGCCCGGCCCCCATGAATCGCTGGTACTGGCGCGTAACGGCTATCTCGGCCAGGTCCGTCTCAGCTGCCAATGCCGGGTGTTGGATCGCCACACATCGGTGCGCATCACCACGGGCTATTGGTGAAGCGCCGGACGGCATTGACCGCGTGGGGCGCGGCCATCGCCGTGGCGGCTTGGGCGGGGTTCACCGCCTACAAGAGCCATGCCGTCGCCATGGAGCTGGTGAACCCGCCTTTTTACCGTCCCCAGCCGCTGGAAGTCGTGTCCCGCACCTACGCGGAACTAGCCAAGGGCGATGGCAGTGATCCAGGAGGCACGTGGAGCACCGAGGAGTTCGACGGCCTGCAGCTGTGGACCCTCCACCGGGCCAAGCCCTCGAAGGGGCTCGTCCTGCTGCTCCACGGCTTCGGGGACGACCGCTGGGGCACGAGCCCAGCCTTGAAATGGTTCCCAGACCAGGACGCCGCCATCTTCACCTACCGTCGGCGGGACGA
The DNA here is from genome assembly GCA_025357545.1 of Holophagaceae bacterium. GTDB lineage: Bacteria > Acidobacteriota > Holophagae > Holophagales > Holophagaceae > JANXPB01. Next base: position 2,535 of record JANXPB010000071.1, on the reverse strand, counting down.
CGCCTTGAGGGCAGGCCTGAACGCGCCCCTGGTCACTTTCGGAGCCCGGGAATCCGAAGACGTGGCGAGGGTGGTGCGGCATCTGGAAGCCAAAGGCTTGGTACGGAACCGAATCCTACTGATGGGCCGCAGCCTGGGCGCTTCGGTGGGGCTGCTCGCGTTGGCGCAGTTAGAGTCGGATAAAGGCGGGCCCCTGGCCGGGCTCATCTGGGAAGGGGCGCCTGCCAGCTCCCGCGCCTTCGGCGAAGCCCTCGTTCGCGGCCCCAAGGATCGGCTTTGGCATGCCATGGTAGCCCCGCTGGCCGGCCGCTTCGGCAGTGGCTGGGCCGCTCGGAAGGGCGGCTATTTCGTGCGGGACACGGACGTGCTGGCCCGCATGGACCGGCTCACCCTGCAAACTCCCGCCCTGTGCTTTCTCGCCACCGAGGATCGGCTGGCCTCCCCCGACGCCCAGCGCCGCATGGCGGACCACTTCAACACCGTCCGCGTGCTCGAGGTCCCCACCTGGCACCTGAACTGCTCCACCCTGCTCGGCCCCCATTACGCCCGCGCCATCCGAAATTTCACCGACGACGTATTGGAAGCAAGGTGACCTCCCCGACAAGCGAAAGGGCCTCCTGGGAGGCCCTTTCGCTTTGAGTGCGCGGCAGCTACTGGTCGGACATGATCTTCGAGACGAGTTTCGGGGCCATGAGCTTGATGATCGGTTCGAACACCTGGCTCACCATTGTCTGGTCGTACTGGATCTCGCCGCCGGTGCCGGCGACCTTCACGCCCACATTGCTCACCTTGCTGTCGTCGCCCGCGGCGCCGATGATCTCGCCTGTCTCCACGTCGATGACGCGCGCGTCCAGGCGGCCGGAGAATTCTGCTTTGCCGATCTTCACATCGCCCGCCACAGCGCCCAGCGCACTGTTGCCCGTGAGACGCCCCACGCCCCAGCCCGTGAGCCCGCCGGTGCTGAAGCCGCTCTTCTTGAAGGCGAAGCGGGTGATCTTGCCGGTGATCATGTACTTCACCCCCAGCAGCTTGCCCAGCTTCACGGCGGTGGCGGGATCCACTTCGCCGCTCTGGCCGAAGGACTGCTCCTGGCGGATCTTCTCAATGGCTTCGCGGTCGATGAGGCGGATCTTACCGGCTCCCACCTCGGACAACTCGGTGACGAAGAGGTCCTGGATGACACTGGCGGTCTTGCTTTCGCTGGTGTGGTCGCCGCCCCACCAATTCCAGCCTTCATAGGCGTTCTTGGCCGCCGGGAATTCAAGCACGGCCACCCGGGGGCGTTTGGATTTCTCCACCTGGGCGTGGGCTGGGATCGCCAGTCCCAGAAGGACGGTCGCGGCGATGAAAAGGGTGCGAAGACGCATGGTGCTGCTCCTGTGAAGAAGGTTCAGATGGAATCGTCGTCAATGAGTTTGCTTCTGAGTTCCTTGCCGAGTTTGAAATAGACCACCCGCTTGGGTGGTACTTGAATGCTGTCACCGCTCCGGGGGTTCCGGCCGATGCGTGCTTTTCGGTCCCGCAGCCGGAAGCTGCCGAAGCCACGCAGCTCAACGCCGTCCCCGGTGCGGAGAGCCTCCACGATGCTATCGAGGAAAACATTGACCAGAAGGTCAGCATCCTTCTTGCCGAGATCAAGTCTCTCCATGAGGTGCTTGGACAGATCGGCTTTGGTGAGGGTTTCCATCGGATCCATGGGATCTCCGGCTGCGTAGCTTAGGGGTGCTCCCAATGATCACCAAGTCCACGCCCGGGTCAAGTCCCTGTGCTTTCAAAGAAAAAAAACAGGGGGCCGAAGCCCCCCGCCCGTCTTGGTCCGAAATGCCGGTTTATCAGCTCATGATCCAGTCCAGCAGGAACCGAGGTCCTTCACCGGAGGCGCCGTAGGTCCGGAAATCCCGCTCCTTCGAAGACCAGCCTCCGCTCAGGTCCACATGGGCCCAGGAGCCGTGGTCCACGAATTCCGACAGGAAGAGCCCCGCCGTGATAGTACCGCCCCAGCGGATGCCCGTGATGTTCTTGAGATCCGCCAGGGGGCTGCGCAGCAGTTCCCGATACTCCTCCACCAGCGGCAACTGCCAGAGGTGCTCTCCGGTGGCATTGCCGCCGTCGAGCAGCCGCTCCACCAGCTTCTGGTCAGTGCCCATGATGGCATTGACGCCATCGCCCATGGCGATGAGGGCCGCGCCGGTGAGCGTGGCCAGATCCACGATGTGGTCGGGTTTCAGCTCCGAGGCCCAGTCCAGCAGATCCGCCAGCACCAGCCGTCCCTCGGCGTCAGTATTGAGAACTTCGATGGTCTTGCCATTGCGGCTGCGGAGCACATCGCCGGGCTTGTAGGCGTCGCCGCCGGTCATGTTCTCCACGAGGCCCATGAGCCCCGTCACCTTCACCGGGGCCTCGAGCTGCGCGCAGGCCACCAGGGTGGCCAGCACGATGGCCGCGCCGGTCATGTCGTCCTTCATGGTCTCCATGCTCGCGGCGTCCTTGAGGGACAGCCCGCCGGAATCGAAACACACGCCCTTGCCCACCAGC
>JANXPB010000070.1 GCA_025357545.1 Holophagaceae bacterium | reverse complement strand
CTCTATCCGGTTTTCAAAGATGCCTCGGATAACGAAATAACGCCCAAACCTAAGGCCCATCTCTCACCGACCCTCACCACAACCTCGATCGCGGCAGGAAAATTAGAGTATCACCTCGACGCTTCCGTGCAAGTGGAAATTTTCCAGAGACCGCGCCCTCATTTCGTTCAGAGGGCCAACCCCAGTTTTTTCAAGGTCCTGTGCTTCCCCGCCTCCACGGCGGGCTGGTCGAAGGGGTCGATCTCAAGCCGCAATCCCACCAGGGCGACCACGAGCTGCCATGCCATGAGGAAGGCGCCCATTCCTGCTTCATCCAGTGTTTCCAGCCCCCAATGGAGGACGGGCACGTCGGCAGCCTCCAGCGCCTCCCGGGTTCCGCTGGCCTGGGCACCCAGAATACGGGAACCGCCCAACGCACCAAGCCCCGGAAAGGGGCACTGGGAGGGGGTTTGCGCAGGTTCAGATCGCTCGCCATTGGGCACCGTCACCAGCACCACGCCTACGGTCCGCGGGCCATCCAGCCACCGTTGCAGTTGCGCGTGCTGGTCCTGCGGCCCGATGGCGCGGATGGGCACGATGCCCCTGCGGACGCCCCCGGCGCCTTGCTTCCCTAGGCTTTCGGCCACGAGCTGCACCCACCAGGCTCCGACCTTTTCCAAGCGGTTGGCGTAGGGCAGCAGCACCCATTGATCAATGCCGCGCAGCCAGTTCTGATGCCAATGGTCCACCATCTCCCACACCCGATCGCCCCACACCCCGCGCCTGCCCTGCACCTGCAAAGACACGAGGCGCGCACCCTGAATGAAGGCCGCGGCATCCAGCCCCATCCAGGCGAGCGGCAGTGTGCCGACCGCCGTGAAGGCGGAATAGCGCCCGCCCACGTTGTCCGGAATGGGGAGGATGGGAAAGCCCTCCACCCGCGCCCATTGGGCCAGAGGATTGTCATCCTCCTGCGTGAGGACCAAGGGCGCATGGTCGAAGCGGCCCCAGCCTTCCATGGCGCGCAGCCGTCCGATCCACGACCAGAGTTCAAGGGTGCGGCCGCTCTTGGAGGCGAAGACCACCTGGTCGGACCGCTCCAGGGAAAGCGGATGTGTCTCAGGCGATGCCAAAGGCACGAAGCGGCCCTGGTGGCTGGCGCTTCCCAATGACCCCACCAAGGCATCGGTGGGCAGCAACGATCCACCGATTCCGCACCAGAGCACCCGGCCAACACCTCCCAATGGGGGCAGCCCGGTGGCCTTGGGTAGCACCCAGCCGGACATCGGATGAGCGAGCAATCGCTCCAACAGCTCAGGTTCATCCATGAGGGGCCTCGGTGGCATTCATCAGCGTATCCAAATTCCGGTTTGCGCCATGATGGAGCCATGAGCGCCATCCGCAAAGCCGTCATCCCCGTCGCGGGCCTAGGCACCCGCTTCCTGCCCGCCACCAAGGCCCAGCCCAAAGAGATGCTGCCCCTGGTGGACAAGCCCGTCATCCAGCACGTGGTGGAGGAAGCCATACGCGCCGGCGTGGTGAACCTGGTGCTCGTCACGGGCCGCGGCAAGCAGGCCATCGAGAATCACTTCGACGTGGCCTACGAGCTGGAGGACACACTGCAGAGGCGCGGCAAGACCGGCGAGCTGGAGCAAGTGCGCGCCATCACGAGCCTGGGCCAGTTCACCTACGTGCGCCAGGGCGAGCCCCTGGGCCTGGGCCACGCGGTGCTCTGTGCCCGCCACGCGGTGGGCCACGAACCCTTCGCGCTGCTGCTGGGCGATGATGTGTTCGACGAGGACAGCCCCGCCCTCGAAGCCCTCATCGAAGCCTTCGAAGCCTCAGGCAAGAGCGTCGTGGGCGTCCAGGAAGTTCCCTTGGAGCACGTTTCCCGCTACGGCATCGTCAACGCGCCGGAGCACCCGGACGGCCCCTGGGAGGTCACGACCATCGTCGAAAAGCCCGGCCCCAGCGAGGCCCCCAGCCGCTTCGCCGTGGTGGGCCGCTACGTCCTGGCGCCTGAGATTTTCGAACATCTTGCAGCCCTGGAACCTGGAGTGGGCGGGGAGTACCAGCTCACCGACGCTTTGGCGGAATTGGCGACAGAAGGCCGACTCGTGGCCGCCCGCATACCCGCCAAGCGCTACGACACCGGCAACAAGCTGGACTATCTGAAAGCCAACGTGGAATTCGCCCTGAAGCGCGAGGACCTGCGGGAGGACTTCAGCGCCTACCTGCGGGAGCTCCTCAAGTAGGCGCTTCCACCGCCGCATCGCGCACTTCGTCGTGGAGCAGCTTGAATGGTGAACCGAAACCCCGCCAGGCTCCGGGCACCTGGAACGGCCCCCTAAGCGCTCCGCTGCTTCTCGATCAGCAGGTGCAGCAGGGTCACGGCCGCGGGCGTGATACCTGGGATGCGGGAAGCCTGGCCCAGGGTCTCAGGATGGTGCTTCTTCAGCTTTTCCCGCACCTCGTTGCTTAGGCTGAATAGGGATTCCACCGCCAGGTCTTCGGGGATGCGCACCCCGTCCCAATCCCGGTGGTGCTGCAGGAGCCGGGCCTCGCGCTCCCGGTAGCCGTCGTAGCGCGTCTCGAAGAGCAGGAGGTCCCGCTCCCACACAGGGTCCCATCCGACCTGGGCCGCCGACCAGTCGGGGAGCAGTGCCAGGGCTTGATCCGCGTGGTGGTCCGCAAGGGTCTGGCGTTTGAACATCTCGCGGAGATTCATCCCCGCGTGCAGGCTCAAGCCCGCATCCAAAGCGATGGGACCGAAGCTGGAGGTCTGGGTCACCCAAGCGGCTTCGCACTGTTGGCGGATTTTGCCCCTGCGTTCAAGCTTGGCTTCGATGCGGGTGAAATCGTCCGGCTGAAGGGCGCCGATGGACCGTGAAACGTCCAATAGGCGGACATCCGCCAGGTCGCAGGCCAGCGCGAGACGATGCTCCGCGCGGGCGGTGAGCATTCGGTAAGGTTCGTCGGTGCCCTTAGTGCAGAGATCGTCGATCATCACGCCAATGTAGGCCTGGTCGCGGCGGAGGATCACCGGATCCTCGCCCCGGACCCATCGCACGGCGTTCACCCCCGCCATGAACCCCTGTCCGGCTGCCTCCTCATAGCCGGTGGTGCCATTGATCTGCCCCGCGAACCACACCCCCTCCAACTCGTCCACGGAAAGGTCCCGGCGCAGCTGCAGCGGGTCGAAGCTGTCGTACTCGATAGCGTACCCAGGACGGAGGATCTCCGCCCGCTCGAAGCCAGGCAGGCTGCGCACCATGCGCTCCTGCACGTCCGGCGGCATGGAGGTGGAGAGGCCCGACAGGTAAATCTCCTCGGTCTCCAGGCTCTCGGGCTCGACGAAAATCTGGTGCCTGGGCTTCTCGGGAAACTTCACGAATTTATCCTCGATGCTCGGGCAGTACCGGGGCCCCACTCCCTCGACATGGCCGCCGTACATGGCCGACCGGTGCAGGTTTTCGCGGACCGCGAGTTCGGTCTCCGGTGTGGTGTGGACGATGTGGCAGGGCACCTGTGGTTGCGGGATGCCGCTCGAAAAAAAGGAGAAGGGCCGGGGCGGATCGTCGCCGAGCTGGACTTCCAAGCGGGCGAACTCGATGCTGGCCTTCGCGAGGCGGGGGCTCGTGCCCGTCTTCAGCCTGCGGCACCGCAGGCCCAAGGCTTTCAGCTGCTCAGCTAGATGGGTACTGGGGGGTTCGCCGGCCCGGCCCGCGGCCAAGCGCTTTTCGCCGATGAGGATCTGGCCGTTCAGGAAGGTGCCCGAGGTCAGCACCACCGCGTCGCAGGGCAGGAAGGAGCCGTCCAGGAGCTCCACGCCTTCGAATCCACGGGTGCCCGCACGCCACCGGAAGGCCGCCGCCATGCCCTGGCGCAATTTCAGGTTCGGCGAGTGCTCGAGGTGGCTCCGCGCGGCGATGCGGTACTTCACCTTGTCCGCCTGGGCCCTGGGTCCGCGCACGGCTACGCCGCGGCTCTCGTTGAGAATGCGGAAATGGATCCCCGTGGCGTCGATGAGCCTTCCCATGGCGCCGCCGAGTGCATCGAGCTCCCGCACCATGTGGCCCTTGCCCACGCCGCCAATGCTGGGGTTGCAGCTCATTTGGCCGATCTGATCCAGGTTCATGGTCA
>JANXPB010000063.1 GCA_025357545.1 Holophagaceae bacterium | reverse complement strand
CCGCAGGCAGGCCGCACAGACACCGCAGCTCAGCCCCGGTGCGAGCATCACGCTGCTCCCCGACTCCACTCCAGGTGGCAGGGTCGTGCCGAGACCCACGTCCTGGATGATACCCGCGCCATCGCAGCCCGGCGTCAATGGCAGAGCCAGCTTCACGCCCTCGATGCCACGGGTGGTCCAGAGATCCAGATGGTTCAGCGCCATCGCCTTCATGCGCAGCCCCACCCAGCCGGGCCGTGGCGCCGCTGGCTCAAAAGTTTCTTTGATAACTGAGCCCGCAGGTCCATGGACATTCACACGAAAGCGGTAGGCATCCATGGGGGCTCCTGCAGTGGGCTTGGGGAAGGTCCGACCTGCCGTCGAAAAGCTAATTCACTCCGATTTCAATGAGCGGGTCATGAGGCGTGCCACCGCTTCCCGGGGATCGGCGCCGTCCAGCAGCCGGCCCACCTCCTCGGCGATGGGCAGATCCACACCCCACTGCCGGCCCAGGGCGAGAGCGGCCTGGGTGGTGCTGGCCCCTTCCATGACCTGCCCGCCCATCAATTCCTGCGCTTCCGCCAAGCTCCTGCCCTCGGCGAGATAGGCGCCCAGGCGGCGGTTACGGCTCTGGGGCCCCGTGGCGGTGAGCAGCAGGTCGCCCATGCCCGCCAACCCCATGACCGTATCCGGCGCGCCGCCCATGGCCGCCACGAGGCGTGCCATTTCAGCGAGGCCCCGGGTGATGAGCGCAGCCCGCGCGTTGTGGCCGAGCCCCAATTTCTCCACAAGCCCGGCCGCTATTGCCAACACGTTTTTCAGCGCGCCGCAGAGTTCGGCGCCGATGACATCTCGGCTCAGGTAGATGCGCAGGCGCTCGGTGGCAAGCTGATGCTGCAACTCCACGGCCCGGGCATCCGAGATGGCAGCGGGCAGGGCCATGACCAGGGCCGATGGCAGCTGCTGGGCCACCTCGTCGGCGAAAGTAGGGCCCGTCAGTACTCCCACCGGAAGGCCCAGAAGGTGCTCGAGGGATTCAGACAGGCGCTGGTGGGTCTGGGCCAGGATGCCTTTGCTGGTGTGCAGCAGCAGCTCCGGCAGCCGGGGGGCCTCCGCGCGCAGCATGGCCCACGCCCCGGGGCTGGCCTGGGTGGCGATGCTGGAGATCCAGAGCGGCGCCATGAAGGCCGTGGCGGGGTCCGAAACCGGGTGGAGGTTGGGCGGCAGTTCCACTCCGCTCAATCGTGGGTGCTGCCGGGTGGACCGCAACTCCGCCATCTTGGACGGCGTATGACCCCACAGCGCAACTTCGTGACCGGCACGGGCCCACGAAATAGCCAGGGCCGAGCCCCAGACGCCTGCGCCGAACACCGCGATGTCGGGCCGTCGCGAAAGGTCAGGCATTGAAACCGTCTTGGGGCGAGCTGACTTTCGAACCCCAGAGCTTGGCCTCGGTCCCGCGCAACAGACGGCCGATATTCTCGCGGTGTTTGAGGATCACCAGGACAGCGAGCAGCGCCCAGGGAAGGACGTAGAGGTGGTTGCCGCCCGTGGCGGGTTGCACGAGCCACCATGTCGTGAAGGGCAGCGACAGCGCCGCCAGGACGCTGCCCAGGCTCACGTACCTGGTGAGCCCGAGCGCGAGCAGGAACAGGGCGAAACCCGGCATCGGCAGCCACCAGGCGGTGGCGAGACAGACTCCCAGCGCGGTGGCCACGCCCTTGCCCCCCCGGAATTTCAGCCAGGGACTGAACATGTGGCCCAGCACCGCGGCCAAGGCCACGAGGGCGATTCCTACCTTTGATTCAGGCCAAATCCGGCTGAAACACCAGGTCGGCGCAAAGCCCTTGGCCGCGTCCAGCAGAAGCACCACCATTCCCACGCCCTTCCCCGCCACGCGGCTCACGTTGGTGGCGCCGATGTTGCCGCTCCCTTGGGTCCGCACATCACCCTTGCCCAGCACCTTCACCACCAGAAGGCCGAAGGGGATGCTGCCGCACAGGAAGGCCCCCAGGCACCAGAGCGCAAGCTGAAGTGATGTGGGCGGCGGCATCGCTCCACCTTAGCAGGACGGAGCTTGTCCAGAGCTGCGGCGAAGCCGTGCCCCTGCGGAGAAAAGGCGAGGATGCGCAGCTTCGCGGAGGCCAAAAAAGGGGCGGTGCCACGACTTAACCTTGGGGTCCGCTGGACATTCCCGAGCTGAGCGGAAAAAGTCTTCCGGCCTCACCCCAGCAACTGACGCAGCGGTTTCCCGGCCTTGTCCACGAGTTTTATGGGGCGGCCCGACGGCGAGATGAAGGTCTTCTCCGCATCCAGGCCCAAAGTGGCGGCGAGGGTCGCATAGAGGTCCGGCACAGTGGTGGGGGCATCCACCACCTTGTCGCCGGCGGAGTCTGTGGCGCCCACCACCTGCCCGCCGCGGATGCCGCCGCCGGCCAACACCGCGCTCCAGGCGCCGGGATGGTGGTCCCGCCCCTCGTCGCCGTTGATCACCGGCGTGCGCCCGAATTCCCCTATCCACACGACCAACGTGGAGTCCAGGAGGTCCCGCTGCCGCAGGTCCGCCACCAGTGTGGCCATGGCCGGGTCCAGAGTGCCCATGAGGGTCTTGGTCCGGCCGAAATTGTCCTTGTGGGTGTCCCAGCCATCGAGGGTCACTTCCACGCACCTCACGCCGTTCTCGATCAGGCGCCGCGCCAACAGGCAGCCTTGCCCGAAAGGGGTGGTGCCATAGGCTCGCTTCAACGATTCAGGCTCGGTGGTGAGGTCGAAGGCCTTGAGCCGCGGCGAGCGCATGAGCTTGACGGCCTTGCGGTAGACCTCTTGGCGTTCATCCACCTTGGGATCCAGGGTCGTGCCCTTGAACCCAGCTTCCAACTCCCCGAGCAGGGCCAGCCGTCGGGCGAAGCGCGCTTCGCCCGCGTTGCGCCACAGGGCCACGTTCTGCGGCGGCTCCAAGGGGTTCTGCACCACGAAGGGATTGAAGCGAACCCCGAGGATGCCACCGCCCGTGCTGGGGCCCGCCAGGCTGACGAAATTCGGCAGTTCCGCCTCCGCATCACCCAGTTCTTCGGCCATGAGCGACCCCAAAGCAGGGAAGGCCACGGTCGGGTTGGGCGAGTAGCCCGTGTGCAGCAGTTGGGCGGCCCGCTGGTGGTTGCCCTCCCGGCTTGTCATGCCCCGCAGGATCGCCAGATGTTCCATCTGCGCCGCCACCTGAGGCAGGTGCTCGCAGATCTCGATGCCCTTCACGGAGGTCCGGATGGCCTTGAAAGGGCCGCCCTCCTTGGTTCCGGGCTTGGGGTCCCAAGTGTCCACGTGGCTGGGCCCGCCATTCATCCAGAGCACGATGCAGGCCTTGGGTTGGAGCTTTCCAGCGGCCTTCGGGGCCGCCTGGCCACCCTCCTGGGCGTCGAAGACACCCAGGCGGTCGAGGCTTCCGAATTGGCTGGCAAGGGTTCCCAGCAAACTCCACCGGAGGAATTCCCGTCGATCAGTCATGGCCATGGCCTCAGTGGTTCAGGTTGAATTCGGAGGAATTGAGCAAGGCCCAGAAGATGTCTTCGAAGGCCTGTTCGCGGGCGTCGCGCGCCCCGGTCCGCACCGCCAGGCGGGCAATGGGGCCCATGCCATCCCGGTCCTTGGCGGCCCTCGTTTCGGGCAGGTTGGCCTGGGCTGACCGGGGCACCGCCAGGAAGGCCAGGCATCGCTTCAGCTCGTCGGCGGTGGGCTCCCGGGACAGGGCGCGCAGGTAGAGGTTCTGGATGCGCGTGGCGTCATCGCCGGGCTGGTGCAGCACCTGGGCCAACGCAGCGCCGGGGATGACGGAGGTGCCGTCATTGGTGAGCCGGCTGTTGAGCAGCAGCAAGGCCTGGGGAATGGTGCCCTCGAAACTGCGCTGCTCATGCTCTTCATCCACGTCGAACAGGAACACGAACTGCTGGATGATCTGCGTTTTGATCTGGTCGCGCCGTTCGGCGGCGTGGTCCTGCAGCAACGCATCGACGTTGGTGGCCTGGATCAGGGCGTCCATGAGCACTTCCGGGCGGAGGGGCCGGAGCGGATGCGCGGACCAGAGCCGGCCGCCTTCCTTGCCCTGCTTCAGCGCCGCCCGCTGATAGGCCTGGGAAAGGCAGATGGCCCGGATCAGACGCTTCAGGTCGTAGCCGTTGGCGGCGAACTCCCCGCCCAGAGCAGTCAGCAGAGGCGGCAATTTCGAAAGGTCCGCCGGCAGATCATCGAAGGGTTCCAGGAGCCCACCACCCAGGAAGTGCGCCCACATGCGATTGACGATCGCCGGCGCAAACCAGGGATTCCGGGGCGAGGTAATCCAGTCCGCCAGGGCCTTCCTCGTGCCAGCGTCGCCGCCCAGGCTGGTGCCGTCCAATCCCTTTGGCGGAGCGTTCAGGAAGGGCTTGAGCTCCTCCTGGCGCGCGCCAGGAAACACGACGCGCTGGGCGTCGCCGACCTCCACCCGCTTGACCTCGCCGGGCTTCCTTTCCTTGTCGAGCACATCGAATTTGGTATGGCTGAAGGCCGAGGCGAAACTGCGGAAATCGCCTTGTGTCCACTTCTCGGTCTTGTGGTCATGGCACTGGGCGCACTGGATCTGTACGCCCAGGAAGGTCTTGGACGTCGCCCCCGCTAAATCCTGGGGCAGCTGCCCGTACTTGATGATCCAATTCACCGCGCCATTGACCGAAGGATCGCTGGCCAGCAACTCATCGGCCCGGGCCTTGTCCATGCGGGACACACCGAGGTTCTTGATGCGCGGCATCTCGCCGGGACTGTTCTTGCCGCTGGCTGAAACCAGATCGGCAACAACCTTATTCCAGGGCGTGTTCTTTTCGAAGGCGCGGTACATCCAGGCCTGGAAAGAGGCCCGGTCCAGGAATTGGGCTCGGGTGGCCCGGCCGATGAGAAGGGCGTCCCAATACCCGGTCCAATAGTCCGTGTATTTCCGGGTGGCGAGGAGCGAATCAACCGCTGCGCCCCGCTTCCCGGGCCGCACGTCGTGGATGAAGGCATAGGCCACGTCCGGGGGCGGCAGGGTGCCGGTGATGTCCAGCGAGGCCCGGCGCAGAAAGGTGGCGTCGTCGCAGAGGGGCGCGGGCCGGATCTTCTCGGTTTTCCATTGCCGCCGCAGCGCCTCATCGATGCTGGCAGAGCTTAGCGAGGGGGCCGGTTCCGGCCGCTCTGGGGGGGCCGGAACCGCCGCCAGAAGCAGCCCCGAAAAGACTAGTCGAATACCGATCATGGAGGCCTCTGCTGGTTGGAGGGGCCCTGCCCGCCAGGGGTTTAAGCAGGTTGGAGGCCCATCATCTTTTTGGGGCGAGACCGCCGGCCAGCATGCGCCTTAAAAGGTCCAGGGCCCAGGCGGTGCTGCGGAGCTGGATGTCCTGGCGCTCTCCGGGCATCGCGAAGGACCGCGTTTCAAATTGATCCGCACCGGCCACCGCCACGATGCAGTCCCCGAGGGCCCGGTTGCTTCCGCCTGTATCCAACGAGGGCCCGGCATTCCCGGTGATCGCGAGGCCCCACGTCGCAGAAAGCCTCTCGCGGATGCCCCGGGCCAGGGCCAACGCGGTGGCTTCGCTGATGGTGCCGTGGCGGCTGATCAAAGCAGTGTCCACTCCGGCCAAGGCGACTTTGGCCGCTGCGGTGTAGACCACGGCGCCGCCCACAAAGGCGCCACTGGCCCCGGGGATGGCGGTGAGCCGAGCGGCCAGGAGGCCACCGCTCATGCTCTCGGCGGTGGCCAGGGTCTCGCCCCGGGCCTTCAGAAGGTCCAGCACCGCCTCCTCTAGATCGCCCTCACCCACTCTCGCCAGGTCCTCGCCCAGCTCAACCTCCAGATCAGCCTGGGCTGCATCCAGGGCCTTCGGGTCGCGGCCGCGAAGGATCAGCTCCACTTGGGTGAGGCCCGCCAGGATGGTCCACTCCAGGTCACAGTGGGTGGCGCGGACGGCCTCGGTGCGCTGGTCCAGGGCGCTCTCGGGCACGCCCCCCACCACCAAGCGGCGGCTGTGTAGGGCCCCGCCCGCGCCGGGTTTCAACCGGGGCTCCACGTGGTCCACCCACATGCGCTTCATCTCCCGAGGCACGCCGGGCAGCAGGACGATGCGCTTGCCGCCGCGCTCCCACCATACGCCTGGCGCGGTGCCCAGGGGATTTGCCAACGGCTCGGAGCCCACCGGGAACAGCACCTGTTTGAAATTTGCCGGGGGCGGCACCCGGTTGCGCTGGGCGTACCAGGCCACCAGAACTTCGCGACATTGCGGGTCCTCCTGCAAAGGCACACCGAAGCGGTCCGCCCACACTTCCTTGGTGAAGTCGTCGAAGGTGGGTCCCAGCCCGCCGGTGCAGACGATGAGATCGCTGCGCTGGAAAGCCTCCAGGCAGAGCTCCGCCAGGTCCTCCCGCTGGTCTCCAACGGAGGTCTTGCGGTGCAGCCCGAGGCCCAAGGCCGCCAAGCGCTCAGCAATCCATACGGAGTTGGTGTCCAGGCGTCGGGTGGTGAGCAGTTCAGAGCCGATGGCGATGCATTCGATGCGCATAGGTGGGATGGAACCACAGATTCCCGAGGAGATGAAGGTCTGGGGAGGGCAGACGGTGATTATGCTGAGAGGCATGCACATCCCCGACATCGATGACCTGGTATTGGAGCACGACGATGAGACGGGCCTGGAGGAGTTGGGCCGCCGGGTGCTGAGCCGCGGGCCGTGGACCACCGTGGCCTTCCTGGTGAGGACGCGGAACCACCCGGAAGCGGAGTGGGCAGGACCTTTCCTCTGGTTGCATCGGTACCAGAGGGTGGCCCAGGGCTACAAGCTCGTGAGCCGTTTCCACACCACCGATGTTGAACAATTGCATGCCTTGATGACAGCGCTCAAGGATTGGCATTTGGCTGGGGCCTGAGCACAGGGAACCGGAACCGGTGGCGCCCCAGGACCGAGGCAGAAGGACCTGGCTGGGGAGCTTGGCCCATCCGGCCAGCGAAGAGCTCTGCGTCGACTTAAAAATATTCCCGGTCGAGCCACCGCGCAGCCCACAGCCCAAAGCCGCTGGCCACCATGGAAAGCACCACCGCGGTGGTGATGCCCACAAATTCCCCCAGCCACCACCCGATCCAGCCGGCGATGGACATGAGCAGAAAGCTGAGGATGCCTTTCATGGGGCCTCGGGACGGTCGGCTTGTATTCAGGCTTCAGGCTTCAGGCTTCAGGCTTCAGGCTTCAGGCTTCAGGGCTCGCAGCCCCGGTCTTAAAACGTCATCACCTTCATAGTATTCGTGCTGCCGCTCTTCCAGAGGGGCAGGCCCATGGTCATGACGATGGCGTCCGTGGCCTTCAACTCATGCTGGGCCAGGAGCAGTTGCCTGAGGGCCTCCACCATGTCGTCGGTATTCTCGACCCGGGGAATGATCAGGGCCTTCACACCCCGGAGCAGACCCATGAGCCTGGCCGTCCGAAGATCCGTGGTGGCTCCCAGCACGGGGATCTGGCCCGCCAGCCGCGACACCATGCGGGCGCTGCCGCCCCCTTCGGTGAAAGCGACAATCCAGCGGGCCTGGATCTCCTCGGCGGTGCGACAGGCGGAGAAGGCCACGGACACGTCCGCCCGCCCGTGGATCTTGGTGGTCAATTCGCGCTGGATGGAATCGGTCTTCCGCTGCTGTTGAGCGTCGGCCTCGACGGCGATGCGCACCAGCCACTGCACCGCCTCCACCGGGTATTGGCCCGTGGCGCTCTCGGCGCTGAGCATCACGGCATCGGTGCCATCCCAGATGGCGTTGGCCACGTCGCTGGCCTCGGCCCGGGTGGGTTGCGGATGCGTGATCATGGATTCGAGCATCTGGGTGGCGGTGATGACGGGCTTCAGAGCTCGGCGGGCAGAACGGATGATGCGCTTCTGGAGGCCCGGCACGCACTCCACGCCGAGTTCCACGCCCAGGTCGCCCCGGGCCACCATGACGCCCCAGGAGGCCTCCAGGATCTCCTCGAGATTCGCCAGCGCAAGGGGGTGCTCAATCTTGGCGATGATCTGCTGGTTGCCGCCGCATTCCTGGATGCGGTGCTGCAATTGCTTCACGTCCCCGCCACTGCGGACAAAACTCTGCGCGAAGAGATCCACGCCCTGTTCCACCCCCCACGCGATGTCCACGAGATCCTTCTCGGTCAAGGGATCCATGGCCACGTCCAGCCCAACCGGGTGTATGCCCTTGCGTGACGTCAGCAGGCCGCCGACCCGCACCTTGGCCTTCAGTGCCGAGGGCGCCACCTCGAGGATCTCCAGGCTCAGCGCGCCATCGTCGAGCAGCCACACTTGGCCCGGCTTGGCCGCCGCGAAGAGCTCCGGGTGGGGCAGCGGCGCGGTCCACGCACACCCGGCCGGCGCGCTCGTCCCCGGCGGATACAGCGCGCCCTCGCTGCCCACGTCCAACTGCACAGGGACTGCCAAAAGGCCGATGCGCCACTTGGGACCCTGGAGGTCCAAGAAAACGGGGATGTGGCGATCCAATTCCAGACTCAAGGCCCTCACCTGGGCAAGCACTTCGGTCCGGGTTGCTGGGTCTCCGTGGCTCGCATTCAGGCGCACGACGTCGGCCTCCAAAAGTATTTCCCGCAACCTTGCGGGATCCTGGAGGGCTGGGCCCATGGTGATGACGATTTTGGTTTTGCGCACGGAGATGGCCTTTCGATCCACAAGTATTCCACAGGGTTTTCCACCGTGCCCGCCCCTTGGCTGGAAGGGATCCCTGGAATCCCGCTAGGCAGCGCCCTCGCAGGGTGCTACAACCATGGGCTCATCCGAATTGGGAGTGGCGGACATGCGGGAGCAGCTGCGAAGCCTCGTGGCAGAAATGGTGCGGAAGGGAATCCCTTTGGAAATGGCCAAGCGTGAGTTCGAGCGGGCCTACCTGGAGGAGGTTCTCGCCTCCCACCAGGGCAACCAGAGCGCCGCCGCGCGCCATCTGGGGATCCACCGCAACACCTTTTCCAAGAAGCTCGAAGCGCCCCCGGTGCGGTTGCGCCGGGTCACATTGGCGAGCTGAGCAACGTTACGCCGCCGCCCTGGCCCCGAGCGGGCCGCGCGGGTCCAGGGCGGCAATGCCGGGCTGTAAGCGTGCGGCGGGTCGTGTACGCTGAAAGGCTTCGGGTCTGGAGCCGGTCATGCAGAAGCTCGCCATTAATGGTCTCGGCCGCATCGGCCGCCTCGTGCTGCGCCAGTTGGTCAAGAATCCACACGTGCAGGTAGTGGCCGTGAACGACCTGACGGATTCAGCCACGCTGGCGCACCTGATGAAGCATGACTCAGTGCACGGCACCGCTGATTTCCCCGTGGCGGCGGACGGCAACTATTTGGTGCTGGACGGCAAGCGCATCCGCGTCTACGCGGAAAAGGATCCGTTGCTCATTCCCTTCGGGGCCCTGGGCGCGCAGGTGGTGCTGGAATGCACCGGCATCTTCACCAAGAAAAAGGCAGCCTCAGCGCACATCCAGGGCAGTGTTAGCCACGTCATCATCAGCGCGCCGGCAGACGACGCGGACCGCACCGTGGTCATGGGCGTCAACGAGCAGGCCATCAACCTGGCGGCCGAGACCGTGCTTTCGAACGCCAGCTGCACCACCAATTGCCTGGCCCCCATGGTGCAGGTATTGGACCAGGCTTTTGGCGTCGAGTTCGGCTTCATGACCACCATCCACAGCTACACCAACGACCAGCGCATCCTCGACCTGCCCCACAAGGACCTGCGCCGGGCGCGGGCCGCAGCGTTGTCCATGATCCCCACCAGCACCGGCGCGGCGAAGGCCATCGGGCTCGTGATGCCCCACCTGCAGGGTAGGTTGGATGGCGTCGCGGTGCGGGTCCCCACCGCGGATGTCAGCCTCACGGATCTCACGGCCACCTTGAATTCCGATGCCACGGTGGCGAGCGTGAACGCGGCCTTCAAGAAAGCCAGTCTGGAAGGGCCGCTGGCGCCCTACCTGGATTACCTGGAAGAGGAATTGGTGAGCGTGGATCTCATCGGCAGCGCTGCCAGCTGCAGCTTCGATCCCTTCCTCACCAAACAGCTCAGCCCCCGCATGGTGAAGATCTTCGGCTGGTACGACAATGAATGGGGCTACTCGTCCCGCTTGAAGGATCTCTGCATCCACGTGCTGGACAGGCTATGAGCCTGCCTTCATGAGCCGGTGGCGGTGCCTGTATCGGTGCACGGGGTGCCGGGCCTGGCCATGATCGCGGTGAATGGTCTGGGGCGCATCGGCCGGTTGGCGGTGCAGCGGCTGGCGCAACTCGCACCGGGCAGCCTTTGTGCGTTGAATGATCCGGCGGATATGAACACGCTCGTACACCTGTTGCGCCACGACTCTGTGCACGGATCCAGCGCACTGCCCATCCAGGGCGAACGGAGCGGAGGCCAGGACTGGCTGCGCATCGGAGCGGGCCGGTTGCCTCTCTTCCACGAACGGGATCCCGGCGCCATTCCCTTCGAGGCCTGCGGCGCGCGGCTGGTGGTCGAAAGCAGCGGGCGCTTCACCCGCCGCGCCGAGGCGGCCCGCCACCTGCGGAAGGGCGTCAGCCATGTGGTGATTTCAGCTCCCAGCCCAGACGCCGACTTGACTGTCATCGCAGCCGTGAATTTCGATACGCAGGACCTCACCAAGCACAGGATCCTGAGCAATGCCAGCTGCACCGCCCACGCCACGGCGCCGCTGCTGCGCGTATTGGAAGACGCCTTTGGCATCGAAGCCGCGGGCATGAGCACGGTGCACGTGGTCACCAACGACCAGCGGCTGGCTGACGCGCCCCATTCGGATTTGCGCCGCTCGCGCCACGCCTTCCAGAGCATTATCCCCACCACCTCATCAGCCTTCGGCGCCCTGCATCGAGCCATGCCGGGCCTGCCCCCGGGCTTCAGCGGCTTCGCCTTGCGGGTGCCGACCCTCAACGTGAACCTCGTGGACCTTACTGCCACACTGGCTCGGGGCGCATCGCTGGAGGCAGTGAACCAAGCCTTCCGGGATGCCACCGCCCACCGCCACTGGCAGGGCATCCTGGGCCTGGCAGAGGCTGATTTGGTGAGCCGTGATTTCACGGGACGGCGAGAGAGCGTGTTGGTGGATCTGGAGCTCACCCGGGTGCTCGGCCCCCGCTTCGTGAAGGTCTGCGGCTGGCACGACAACGAGACGGGCTACGCCGAACGGCTGGTGGAACTGGTGCTGCGGGTGCATGGAAAACTGATCCACGAATGACCCGAAGCACATGAAACGAGCTGCCGGACGGACCCCGGATGCGGGCTTTCTGGAATCCGGTTCATTCCTGTACTCAATTCCCTTGACTGTTTGCCTCTTTTTCGCGGTTTCGCCTCGCGAACAAGGCCCCTCAACCGTCAGTCCGCGAAGCTCCACACCTGGATATCGCTCAGCCTCGCCAGCACGGCGCGGATGACTTCCGGGGCCGCCTCGCCGTAGCTCCGCGTCCGGGCCTCGCCCCGGCTGGAGACCTGCACCACATGGATGGAGGCTCCGCCAGGCCAGGCTGGATGCCGCGCCAAGGGCCGCGCCAGGGCTTCGAGATCCAACGTGTCCAGCCAACCTTCCGGCAAGGGCGCCACGCGCGCGCCGGGCACCAGAGCGCCGACCTCCCGGGCCTGTAGGAGCACCAGGTGATGTCGCCCGCCCTGTTGGCCATGCCAGCTCACGAAGGGCGGCAAGGCCCCGAAACCGATGCCACCCTTCCGGGCTTCGGGCCAGGCATGAAGCTCCTGGACTTCGAGCTGGTCCGCTGCCTCCATGGCCAGCCGCGCGAGCTCTGGCTGGGCGGGCAGCACCCAGGGCTCGACCCGCACGTCAACCACGGTCGGACTCGGCGAGCTGTTTCACATGGTTCAATACCCGCAGGTGGATGGTGTGGATGAGTGAATCTGACCAGAGCGCCCAATAGGCTTCGGGGCCCATCCGCACCTCGTACCAGGTGCGTCCCTGAAGGCGCGTGCGGCCGTCCGGCAGCGTATCGAGCTGGAATTGGCCCCGGCGGCTCCGCAGATAGCCGTCCAGATGGGGGGGCCGCGGCCCGGTCCACAGCGTCCATTCACGGAGCGCGTCCGGTTGGGAGGTCACCTCGAAGCTGAGTTCATGGCCTGGATTCCAGACCGTGATGGGCTCCACGAAGGCGCCGGTGCTGAACTCGCAGCGGCGCACCGCGCCCACACCGCTCCCAGAAATCACCGCCCGCAGTGGGCACGCGACTCCGACCCGGAAGATCAACTCAGTGGGAGGAGGCAATTCGGGAAAGGCGATGACCCGCTTCCAGACGACAGCAGGCGGCGCAGCCACGATCACCTCGGACACCACACACCGCAATTCGGTGTGGGCGGGGCGGACTCCCTCCCAGAGCAGCAAGAGCGGCAGCAGCGCGAGGACCGGAGCGGTCCCAGACAGCCGCCGCCGGGGCCCCGAGGTAATGATCCAGCCGAGCAATGCGCCCATCAGCACGAGGACAAGCATCAGCGGCAGCGCCATCAGGATGCAGACCAGTCCCTCCGCAGCCAGCAGCAACAGGGGCAACAGCGAGAGCACCGAAGCCAGCGCCGCGGCGAGCAAAGACCGACCCAGGTTCGCTTTCGCATCCAGACGGTGGAGCAAGGCCACGACACCGTAACCCATCACGAAGGGTGCGCCGATAAACAGGCCCGCCCCGTAGGCCTTGAGCAAGCCCACGGAAATGGCGAGGGTACCCAGCAATAGCAAGGCCCCGGCGGCGCTGGCGGCCAACAGGGCCACCGCGCGCGCCACCGGTGCCGCGTGCCTGACTGCTCGATCCTCCACTGCAGCGAAGGAAGGCGCCCCTGGGGGGGCGAGCGGGAGGAGCGCGAAAAACAGCAGATTGCCGAACGGCACGAAGAAGAAAACCACCATCCAGGTGGGTAGGTGGGCATCCCGCAGCCTGGCCAGGGTCAGGAAGGAGCCCAGCGCGATGAACGGCAGGGCGAACCCCCACATGGCGAACCAAAGCCCCACCTGGTCGCCTGGATGGAGCAGGGGTGACCGGGCCGCATCCAGGTAGATGAGCGGCGAATAGGGCTGGTGGAAAGCGCGAAAGAGCAAGGCGTCCAAGGGCATTTTCAGGCAGAAGAGACCTAGGCCCCAGGCCAGGTAGGGCAGGCGTCCAATCTGCAGGCGGCGCAATGGTTCCAGGTTCATCCCCTACAGGGTAGCTCCATCGAAGCGCCCCCCAGCGGTGGGCAAGGTCTTCAGCCGGTCCGCTGGCGGAATGACTTAAATATTTGGCGGCAGCGGCTTAGACTTCGAGGATGCCGACTCCGAACGCCGCTGAGCCGAAGCCCGTCATTGCCACGGGCCAGCAGATCGGCGCTGGCTGGACTCCCGCACTCTCCGTGGCCAAGGCTCTGGCGGCGCTGGCGGAGGCTCGGCGTTCGCATTCCGAGGCCGTGTATTGGCTGGCGGATGAGGACCATGATCGCGCTGAAGTGGCTGGCACCATGGGTTTGCGCGAGGGGCGCCTGCTTCGCCACCGCTTTCGCTTTGCCGCCCCTGAGGGTACCGCTACCGGCTGGCTGCCCTGGACGAAGGACCACCAGCGGGAAGCGGAGGACCTCTGGGGCGATGTCCCGGCCCCGGCTGAAGGCACTTTGCGGGGTCATGCCCTGGCCTTGGGAGCACCGCTCTGGAAGCTGGGCCTGCGGCCCTTTTCACCCACGGACCCGGCGATCCGCGAGCCCATCCAACCTGAATTGGAACGCTGGCGCAGCTTGGATCTGGAAAGCACCCTGGCGGTGCAGGCTGATCGGCTGGAACGAGAAGGCGCGCCCATGCCGCTTGATCCGCGCCAGCAAGCCGCCTGGTTTTCCCTCGACCCCGCCACGGGGCTCCGCCGCCGCCTCACGCCCGGCGAGCCCTGTCCTAAAGGTCATTGGCTAAGCCCCGGCGCGGCTTTGCGGCCCCTCATGCAATCGCTCCTGCTGCCCGTGCAGACCGTCATCCTCGGGCCTTCTGAACGTGCCTATTGGCGGCTGACGGAGCCCTTGTGGGAGTTCGTTGGCCTGGCCTCGCCGCGCATCATGGCCCGCCCTTCGGTCTGGGTCGCGCCGAAGGGCAGCCAGCTGGTCAGGGAGCAGCTCGAGGATCTGCGCCAAGGCCGCTGGCAGGCCTTTTCGAATTCGGAGTCCAGCCTCCCTTCCCACCGCCTGCCCGCAGTTCCTGCGGACCCTGATTGGGGCCTTTCCCTGGGGCACCGGTTCAGGAAGGAACTGGAACGCTCCCGGAAAAAGTTGGAGACCCTGGACCGGCGGCGGTTGCGGGACCTGGCGGCGGCCGTGCTCGGCCTGGATCCCGAGCACCTGCGGCAGTTCCTCTTCCCTTTCGGCAAGCCCCAGGAGCGGGTTCTGCCAGGCCTTTTCTGGCTTCGCGAGGAAGCCCTCCTCCAGCGCATCCTGGCAGGCATGGACGGCCGCACGGACCTGCTCCTACTGGAGGAACCATGAGCGAAGGTCTCGATCTGCTCGTCATTGGCGCGCACCCAGAGCCTGCATCACCAACCTGCTGGCCCTTCCAATCACGGCCTGGCTGCACGGGCGCTTCCGGGAGGCAGACATGAGCCAGGAAGGTTGCGATCTGCTCGTCATTGGCGCGCATCCAGACGACGCGGAAGTCCATGTGGGCGGCCTGCTCGCGCTGGCTGCCAAGCGGGGGCTCAGGGCCGGCATCCTGGATCTCACCGATGGCGACCTGGGCACCCGGGGGACGGCCCAAACCCGCCGCGCCGAAGCCACCGCGTCGGCGGCCATTCTCGGCGTGGAACGGCATTCTTTGGGCTTCCCCGATGGCCGCTTCACCGAAGAGGAATCCTACCGCCAACTGCTCATGGCCAAGCTCCGGGAGCTGCGGCCCGAAGTACTGATCCTGCCGTCCACGGAGGACCGGCATCCGGACCACCGCCGGGCCCACCGCCTGGGCCGGGAGGCGGCCTACTACGCGGGGTTGAAGAACTACCCCAGCGCGGGTTCCCCCTGGCGGCCCAAAGCTGTGGCCTGGGTGGCGGGGGAAAATCCGGGACCACCCGACTTGGTGGTGGACGTGAGCGGAGTGTGGGAACAGCGGATGGCGGCCTTCGACGCCTTCGGCAGCCAGTTCTCGCCGGGTGCCGATGCGGCCCTCACCCGCATCGCCCACCCCGCTTTCCGGCGAGGGGTAGAGGGCCGCGCCATGCACTACGCCTCGTTCCTGCTCTGCACCTGGGCGGAGGCCCTGTGGTGCGACCGGCCAGTGCCCGAAGCCTTGCTGCATTTGTTGGAGAAGCTGCGTCGATGAGGACCTCCGCCCCATGAACCGCTTCGAAGCGAATCTGCTCTCCCGCCTCCGCCACCGCGGCGACGCCCTGGGCAACCGTCGGGTGGTGGTGGCTTGCAGCGGCGGCGGGGACTCCACGGCCTTGCTGGCCTTGCTGGTGGCCCTGCGCGGGAGCCTGGGCATCGAACTCTCCATGGCCCACGCGGACCACCAGCTGCGCGCTGAATCCCACGACGACAGCCATTTTGTGCGGGAGCTGGCCCGGCATTTTGACCTGGACGTGGCGGAGGCCCGCCTCGATGTCATCGCCCATGCGGACCGGCAGCATCTGGGCCTGGAGACAGCCGCCCGGGATCTGCGCTGGGCTTGGCTGCGCCGCGAAGCGCTTTCCAGCGGCGCCGACCTCATCGCCACGGGCCACACTCTGGAAGACCACACGGAAACGATTTTTTTACGCCTCAGCCGCGGCGGCGGTGCCGGTTCGCTGACGCCCCTACCCGCCCGCCAGCACCATCGCTGGTCTCCGCTCATCGAATGCCGGCGGGAGGAACTGCGGGATTACCTGCGCGCTGAAGGCCTGCCCTGGCGCGAGGACGCCAGCAACCTGGTGGGCTTCACACCGCGCAACCGCTGGCGGGCCCTGCTTCCGGCCCTGCGCGCGGAGGCGCCAGCTCTGGACCAGCATCTGTGGGAGACGCACCTGCAGGTGCGCGAATTGAGCGACCTGCGGGACCGCAGCGTGGAGGTCTGGCGGGGGGTGCGCTGGAATCTGGATGAAGCGGCAGGCGGTCGATTGCTCTTGCGCTCGGAGGCCTGGCGCGAAGATGAACTGCGCTGGGTGCTGGAGGCCGCCTTCCGGCATTTGTCCTGGCCCCGAGAAGCCGGTCTGCTGCGTGATCTCAGTGGCTGGGTGGTGCCCCATCTGGCAGGCCATGGCCGGGCCCACCGCTTCGGGCACTGGGCCCTGGAACCCCGCCACGATGAACCTTTCCTTTGGTGTCTGCATCCAAGCAGCCTAGGCCCGGCTTCCCTGGCGGGTTAAACTGGAAGGCCCCCACTTCCGTAGGGCCATCTAGGCGGGTTCGCGGGGGATGGGGCCGGCACCGGGAGGCGCATTTTGAATTCAGCAGTCAAGAGCATGCTCGTATGGGTCGGCATCGTGGTGCTGGTCTACGTGGCCATCATCCAGATCCCCAAGACCAACAACGTGCAGGATATCCCCTTCTCCACCTTCATTGCCGAAGGCGTGGGCGGGAAGTACAAGACCGTCACCCTCTCGGGCCAGGACGTGGAAGGCACCTACCGGGCCTCCTTCCGCAACCCCAAGGGCGACCAGATCGAGAAGTTCAAGACCATCGCGCCCCCCATGCAGGACCTGGGCAAGGTGATCCTCAGCTGGCGCCAGGAAGAGCCCCCCAAGCTCGATGAATTCAAGGCCACCAAGCCCTCGGACAACCAGTTCATGTACCTGCTGATCTTCTGGGGGCCGCTGCTGGTCTTCGTGGTGCTCTGGTTCGTCTTCATGCGCCAGGCCCAGTCCGGCGGCAACAAGGCCCTGTCCTTCGGAAAGGCCCGCGCCAAGGGGCTCTCCAGCTCCAACAAGCGCGTCACCTTCGCCGATGTGGCCGGGTGCGAGGAGGCCAAGGAGGAGCTGAAGGAGATCGTGGACTTCCTGAAGGATCCCGCCCGCTTCGTGAAGCTGGGCGGCAAAATCCCCCGGGGCGTTCTGCTGATGGGCCCTCCTGGTACCGGCAAAACCCTGCTGGCCAAGGCCATCGCCGGCGAGGCCAAGGTGCAGTTCTTCTCCATCTCGGGCTCCGATTTCGTGGAGATGTTCGTGGGCGTCGGCGCCAGCCGGGTGCGTGACCTTTTCGAGCAGGGCAAGAAGAGCGCGCCCTGCATCATCTTCATCGACGAAATCGACGCCGTGGGCCGCCATCGCGGCGCCGGCCTCGGCGGGGGCCACGACGAGCGCGAACAGACTTTGAACCAGTTGCTGGTGGAGATGGACGGCTTCGAAGGCAATGAGGGCGTCATCCTCATCGCTGCCACCAACCGCCCTGACGTGCTGGATCCCGCCTTGCTGCGCCCCGGCCGTTTCGACCGCCGCGTGGTGGTGGACCGACCCGACGTGAAAGGCCGCTTCGAAATCCTGAAAGTCCATACCGCCAACAAGATCCCCCTCTCCCCTGACGTGGACTTGGAAGTTATCGCCCGCGGCACCCCGGGATTCGCCGGCGCGGATTTGGCCAACCTCTGCAACGAAGCCGCCCTCTATGCCGCCCGGACCAACAAGAAGTGGGTGGAGATGTCGGACTTCGAAAACGCCAAGGACAAGGTCTATATGGGCGCCGAGCGCCGCTCGATGGTGATGACCGACGAGGACAAGAAGATCACCGCCTACCACGAAGCCGGCCACACGGTATTGGCCGTGATGGTGCCCGGGGCCGATCCGCTCCACAAGGTCACCATCATCCCCCGGGGCCGGGCCCTGGGCGTCACCTGGCAGCTGCCGGTGGGGGACCGCTACAACACCACCAAGGAATGGATGGAAGGCCGCATCGCCATCTCCATGGGCGGCCGCATCGCCGAAGAGGTCTTCTTCAACCAGTTCTCCACCGGCGCCAGCAATGACATCCAGCAGGCCACAGATATGGCCCGGTCCATGGTCACGGAATATGGCATGAGCGACAAGCTGGGCCCCTTGAATTATGGCGGCCCCCAACAAGAGATTTTCCTCGGCCGCGACTTCAGCCAGCAGCGCAATTTTTCCGAGGACACCGCCCGCGTCATCGACGCCGAGGTGCATGAGATCGTCACGCGCAATTACGAGCGCGCCAAGCGCATCATCATCGAGAAGCGAGAGGGCCTGGTGGCCATCGCCGAAGCCCTGCTGGTGCGCGAAACCCTCGACGGCAATGACGTTGAACTGCTGATGAAGGGCGGCACCCTGCCCCCGCGTGTGACCCCCAACAGCGGGGGTCCCACCACCCCGGCCACCGGGGACGAAAAGGGCTCCGACCCCGGCCTGAACCCGGTGCTCAACCCCGCGTGACCTCAAGTTGGACTGTGTCGAACGGGCCACTCGATTTGAGTGGCCCGTTCGACATGGGCATCCTGAATCTGACCCCGGATTCCTTCAGCGACGGGGGGCGCCACATGGAACCTGCCGCCGCCCTGGAACAGGCGGGGCGATTGGTGGCGGCCGGAGCCGGCATGCTGGACCTGGGTGCGGAGAGCACCCGGCCCGGAGCCGCACGGGTCGAGGCGGATGAGGAATGGGCGCGGTTGGCCCCCGTACTCGGCGCCTTGAGGCACAGGTTCCCGGACCTTCCCTTGAGCCTCGACACCCGCCACCCGGAAACCGCCGCAAAGGGTCTGGCGGCGGGCGTGGCGGTGCTGAACGACGTCACTGGCTTCTCTCAGCCCGCCATGCTGGACCTGGCCCGGACATCTGCCTGCGGCCTTATCGCCATGCGGAGCCGAGTGCGGAATGGAGCTTTTTGGATGCCTGAGTATGGGAGCTCCGGTGGGTCCCAATCCGGCAATGCGGAGCAGGCCCTTGCAGAACTGCGGGAGGTGCGAGACCGCCTGCTGGGCGCGGGCATCGTCCAGGAACGAATCGTCCTCGACCCGGGTCTCGGTTTCGGGACCACCTACGCGGAAGACCTGGCCATCTGGCACACCCTGGAACACCTGCCCTCCCTGCTGGAATGGCCGGCAGCCCGCATCTGTATCGGTATTTCCCGGAAGCGGTTCCTGGCCTGGCGCGCCGACACGCCACAGCTCCTTCCGGCCTTGCGGGATGGCTTGAGCGCCGCGGCCCACCGGGAGGTCCAGGCCTGGGGCTACCGCATCTTCCGCACCCATGCGATTCCCCCGCGCGCTACCTTGGGGGCATGACCCTCCGCTACTTTGGCACCGACGGCATCCGCGGCCGCGCCTTCCAATCCCCCTTGCAACTTGCGGAGGTGGCCCGTTGGGGCCGTGCCTGGCGGGAGGTGGC
>JANXPB010000040.1 GCA_025357545.1 Holophagaceae bacterium | reverse complement strand
TACGGCGGCGGCGGCATCACGCCGGATTACCTGGTTCCCGCTGCCTTGCTCAAACCCTTCGTAGGCACGCTGCGCTTCCGCACCTCGGCCTTTTTCAAGTTCGCCGTGCACGAAAAGGAGCATTTCGGTGTGAAGCCCGACCTGGGGGCAGATGACGTGGTCTTGGCGCGCTTCAAACAATGGGCGGCGGAGCAGAAGATCCCCATCACCGACAAGGAATGGGAAGAGAACAAGGAAGAAATGCGGGACCAGGTCTCCTACGAAATGCAGAATCTGGCCTTCGGACTGGACGCTGGCTTCAAGTTCCTCTGCACCAAGGATCCCCAGGTCCAGAAAGCCCTTGCCGTGATGCCCGAAGCCGCGGGCCTTGCCCAGAAGAAGGTGCTGGTGCAAAAGCTGGCGCCCTCCAACACGGTGGCCCAGAACTGATTCCCAAACCGCGTATCATTAATTATTATTATGACTCCATAAATTCTACGTGCGGGTGCCCCTGAAGCCCGTTAGGCTTTGCGTTTCCCAACGCGAGGCCCCCATGGATTTCACCCTTCCCGAGCACGTCGAAGCCCTCCGCCAGGAGGTGCGCAAATTCGCCGAAAAGGAGATCCGCCCCCACGTCATGGAATGGGACGAGGCCAAGACCTATCCCATGGCGGTCATCAAGCAATTGGGCGAGATGGGCATGCTCGGAGTCATCTTCCCCGAAGAATATGGCGGCGCCGGCATGGGCTATATCGAATACGCCGTGGTGGTAGAGGAGCTGTCCCGGGTCTGCGGCAGCGTGGGCATCAGCGTGGCGGCCCATAACAGCCTGTGCTCGAACCACATCTATTCCATGGGCAGCGAGGCGCAGAAGCAGAAGTATTTGAAGCCGCTCGCCAGCGGCAAGGCCATCGGCGCCTGGGGCCTCACGGAACCCGGCGCGGGCTCCGACGCCGGCGCGCAACTCACCACCGCCCGCAAGGAAGGCAGCCACTACGTCCTGAATGGCACGAAGAATTTCATCACCCACGGCACCGTGGGGGACATCGCCGTGGTCATGGCCCGCACCGCCCCGGGCAAAGGCACCGACGGCATCAGCGCCTTCATCCTCGAAAAGGGCATGCCCGGTTTCCGCGCCGGCAAGCAGGAGAACAAGCTGGGCCTCCGCGCCAGCGACACGTCGGAACTCATCATGGAAGAGGTGAAGGTTCCCGCCGAGAATCTGCTGGGGGAGGAGGGCGTGGGCTTCCGCCAGGCCATGAAGACCCTGGACGGCGGCCGCATCAGCATCGGCGCATTGGGGCTGGGCATGGCCCAGGGCGCTTATGAGGCCTCCGTGAAGTACGCCAAGGCCCGCCACACCTTCGGCAAGCCCATCGCCGAACACCAGGCCATCCAGTTCAAGCTCGCGGATATGGCCGTGCAGATCGAGGCCGCCCGCCTGCTCATCTACCAGGCGGCGAACCTCAAGGACATGGGCCGCCCCTATGCCAAGGCCGCCAGCATGGCCAAGCTCTACAGCAGCGAGATCGCCTGCCGGGTGGCCGACGAGGCCGTGCAGATCCTCGGCGGCTATGGCTACGTCAAGGACTATCCCGTGGAGAAGTACTACCGGGACGTGAAGCTCTGCACCATCGGCGAAGGCACCTCGGAAATCCAGAGGACCGTCATTGCCCGCTATATTTTGAAAGAGTTCTAACCGCGAAGGGCGCGAATGGCACGCGAGCCGCCAGGCCCGCCCGCTATCATTCTGGGGTGTCCCCGGGAGCCATGATGCGTTCGATCCTCACGCCCCTTGCTGCGCTGATCGCCCTGTCCCCGGCCTTTGCCGGGCGGCCCATGCAGGTGGCTGATCTGTTCAATGTGAAGCGGGTCGCGGATCCCCAGGTGTCCGGGGTGGGCGACCTGGCCTACCAGGTGGGCACCGTGGACCTGGTAGCCAACAAGGTGACCACCCACATCTGGCTGAAGCGCGCCGCCCACGATGGATTGCCTGCCGCCGCCGAAGCCTTCGAACTGGACCTGGGCGAAGGCTCCCAGGCCCACCCGCGCTTCAGCCCCGACGGCACCAAACTCTGCTTCGAGATGGGCGGCCAGCTGTGGCTTCAGGATTTCCCCGGCAAGAGCCGGCGCCAGCTCACTTCCGTCGCGGGGGGCGCCAGCGGCGCAGCCTGGAGCCCAGACGGCAAGTGGATCGCCTTCACCTCGGCCATCGTTCCTTCAGGTTCCTGGGACCAGAATGGCAAGTATCTGTATTCCAAAGCCCAGACGAAAACCCAGGTGCGCCATTACCGGGCGCTGATGTTCCGCCATTGGACCGAATGGTTCGATCCCATGCAGAAGCAGCACCTCTTCGTGGTGCGCGCCGATGTGCCCCCGGCCCCCACCGAGCAGCCGCGAGATCTCACGGCGGGCTTCCCCTACGACATCCCGAATTTCGCGGACGTGTCGGCGGGGGACGAGTACGCCTGGTCCCCGGATTCAAAATCCATCGCCTTTGGCGCGAACCCCCAGCAGGATGAGGCCGTCAGCACCAACGGCGAGATCTTTGAGCTCGACCTGGCGGGCGGCATGCCCAAGGTGCTGAGTGCCAACCCCGCCATGGACTCCACACCGCGCTATTCAGCGGATGGGAAGTACCTCGCCTGGCGGGCCCAACGCCGGCCGGGCTTCGAGAGCGACAAATTCGAATTGTGGGTCATGGACCGGAGTACCCGGCAGGTGGTCCGGACCACCCGGGCCTTGGATCTCAGTGCCGGGAATTTCGCGTGGAGAAACGACGAACTGTTCTTCACCACGGATGTCCAAGGAAAGGTGGACCTCTACGCCTGGGCCCCCTTCGGCGATGGCAAAGCCCGCCGCATCACCCACGGTCTGCATGTGGAGAGCCTGGCCCTCATGCCGGGCCAGGACCAGGCGCTCACCACCCTGAGCAGCACCCACGAGCCCTCTGATGTCTACAACCTGGACCTGAACTCCGGCCTGGCGACGCGCACCAGCCACCACAACGAAGCCCTCATCAAGGAGCTGGGCCTCACCCCGGCCGAATCCTTCTGGTTCAAGGGCGGCGCCGGGAAAGATGGCAATGCGCCCCAGGTGCAGGGTTTCATCGTCAAGCCCCAGGACTTCGATCCGGCCAAATCCTATCCGGTGGTCTACCTCATCCACGGTGGGCCCCAGGGCGCCTGGAGCGATTCCTGGAGCAACCGCTGGAACCCGCAAGTGTGGGCCAATGCGGGCTTCGTGGTTCTGGAAGTGAACCCCCGCGGGTCCTTCGGCTACGGCCAGAAGTTCACCGACCAGATCAGCGGCGACTGGACCGGCCTCGTCATGAAGGATTTGATGAACGGGCTCGATGCAGGACTCAAGAAAGTCCCCAACGCCGATCCCAAGCGCGTGGTGGCCGCGGGCGCGAGCTACGGCGGCTACGCCGTGAACTGGATCGCCGGGCATTACGCGGACCGCTTCGCGGCCTTCATCAGCCATGCGGGCATCTACAACACCGAGTCCATGCAACTGGCCACGGAGGAGCTCTGGTTCCCGCGCTGGGAGTTCCAGGGCTGGCCCTGGGAGAGCCCGCAGACCAAGGCCCTCTGGCAGCGCATGAGTCCCCACAACGCCGCGCAGAACTTCACCAAGCCGATGCTGGTCTCCCACGGCGAGCTGGACTACCGCGTGCCCTTCACCGAGGGCATCCAGCTCTACCAGACGCTGCAGCTGCGCCACGTGCCCAGCGAATTCCTGGTGTGGCCCGATGAGGGTCACTGGGTGCTGAAGCCCCAGAACAGCCTCTACTGGCACAACGCGGTCCTGGGCTGGGCCTCCCGGTGGACGAAGGCCGATGCCGCCAAGTGAGGCCGGGGCCGCGCCGTCGCTTTGGTCGCGCTACTGGGCCTTCCTCCTGAAATTCCCCTGGTTTGGGGATTCCGAGGAGGAAGTCCAGCATCGCTACGGTTGCTCCAACAGCCAACTGATCCTGCTCCACCTCATCGGCATTCTGTTGAGCCTAGTGGTCACTGCCCTCTGGGCCTTCGAGCCCATCCGCGCCCTGCCCCTGCCCACCTGGAGCCAGACGCTCCTATTCCTGCTCGCCACCCTGCTGCTGCGGCCCGTCTTCATGCTGCTGCTGCAGACGGTCATGCCGCAGGGGGGCGACGAGGACGATGACGGGTTCTGAAATTTATAGATAAAACCTGGAACCGCGACTGACGCGAATTCAAACCATGCAGTGATTTGCAAATATTTGCGTCATTGGCGGTTCCAGATTCAAAACTGCGCAGCTTCAGTGCTCTCCTGCAGCGCCATGGTCGAGGAGAGCCCTGCGGAAATGACCTGGGTGACGGCGTCGAAATAGCCGGTGCCCACTTCGCGCTGGTGGCGGGTGGCGGTGTAGCCGCGCACTTCGGCAGCGATCTCGGCGGCCTGCAACTGCACGTACGCGGACATGCCTTCTTCCTTGTAGGCATGGGCCAGTTCGAACATCCCATGGTTGAGGCTGTGGAAGCCCGCGAGGGTCACGAACTGGAACTTGTAGCCCATGGCGTTCAATTCCCGCTGGAAGCACGCGATGGTGGCGGCATCCAGGTGCTTCTGCCAATTGAAGGAAGGCGAGCAGTTGTAGGCCAGCAGTTTGGTGGGGAATTCCCTGTGGATGCTCTCGGCGAACTTCTTGGCGTCCGCGAGGTCCGGCGTGGAGGTCTCGCACCACACGAGGTCCGCATAGGGCGCGTAGGCCAGGCCCCGGGCGATGGCGCAGTCGATGCCGCCGTGGATGCGGAAGAAGCCCTCGGGGGTGCGCTCTCCCGTGATGAAGGGATGGTCGCGGTCATCCACGTCGGACGTGAGCAATTTGGCGCTGTCCGCATCGGTGCGGGCGATGATGACCGCGGGCACATCCAGCACGTCCGCCGCGAGGCGCGCCGCCACCAGGGTACGGATGAACTGCCCGACGGGCACCAGCACTTTGCCCCCCAGGTGACCGCACTTCTTCTCGCTGGAGAGCTGGTCTTCAAAGTGGACGCCTGCGGCGCCGGCTTCGATCATGGACTTCATCAGTTCGAAAGCATTCAAAGGTCCGCCGAATCCTGCTTCAGCGTCCGCCACGATGGGCGCCAGCCAATGGGTGTCCGTGCGGCCTTCCGCATAGTCGATCTGGTCCGCCCGTTGCAGCGCAGCGTTGATGCGCTTCACCAGCTGCGGCACGGAGTTCACGGGGTAGAGGCTCTGGTCGGGATACGTGGCCCCGGAGGTGTTGGCATCCGCCGCCACCTGCCAGCCGCTGCAGTAGATGGCCTGGAGTCCCGCGCGCACTTGCTGCACGGCCTGCCCGCCGGTCATGGCGCCCAGAGCCGCCACATGATTCTCTTCATGAAGCAAATCCCACAAGCGATGAGCGCCGAGGTTCGCGAGGGTGTGCTCAACCTTCACGGAGCCGCGAAGTTTCTTCACCTCCGCGGGAGTGTAGGGGCGCGCGATGCCCTGGAAGCGGCGGGGGTCGTGGTGGGCGTTGGGGTTCAGCTGGTTCAATTCGATGCTCATGGCTGCTCCAAAATTTTGGGGTTCAAGAACGAAGACAATTCACCACTGCGGTGCAGGGTTAATAGAGGAAGCCATGGTGCCTTGCGGAAGGCAGCGACCATCAACCCCGGTTGTTCGGGTTTTGTTCAGCATTTCTCGGTCGCCTCTGCGCCTCTGTGGTGAATCCATCTCAAAACTGGTCAGCTGACACGTGCCATGAGCTCGTCCGCGAGCAGATGGCCATAGGCGGGGATGGTAAGGAAATCCTGCAAGACGGCCTCGGTGCAGAGGGACTCGAAGAGGAGCCGGGCCTCGGCGAAGCAGCTGCCGGTGAAGCGCGAATCGCCCAGTTCGGCGCGCAGCCGCGCCATCTCCTCCACGATGATGCGCGCCAGCCTCGGCCGGTCCACGATGCGGCCATCCGCGAGCTGCACGCGGTGGTGGAGCCACTGCCACACCTGGGCCCGACTGATCTCGGCAGTGGCGGCGTCCTCCATGAGGTGGTCGATGGGCACGCAGCCGTTGCCGCCCAGCCAGGCTTCCAGGTAGCGGATGCCAACCCGGACGTTGTGCCGCAGGCCCACCTCGGTGCGGGGCCCTTCGGGCACACGCAACAGATCGTCGGCGGTGACGGTGCCTGCACTGCCTTTCACGTGCAATTGGTTGGGCCCTGGCATATGTGCATCGAACACCTCGGTGGCCAGGGCCACGAGCCCGGGATGAGCCACCCAGGTGCCGTCGTGGCCGTCCTCCGCCTCGCGCACCTTGTCCTGCCGGACGCGCTCCAGGGCCACCTCATTGGCGACCTCATCCTCCCTAATGGGAATCTGCGCCGCCATGCCGCCCATGGCCAAGGCGCCCCGCCGGTGGCAAGTCTGGATGAGCAGCTGGCTGTAGGTGCGCAGGAAGGGCTGGGCCATGCCGATGCATCCGCGATCCGGCAGCACCGCGGCCGGGTCCGAACGGCGCTTCTTGATGAAACTGAAGATGTAGTCCCAGCGGCCGCAGTTGAGGCCGACGATGTGGTCCTTCAGGGCGAACAGGATCTCGTCCATCTGGAAGGCGGCGGGCAGCGTCTCGATTAGGACTGTGGCGCGGATGGTCCCCGGCCGCAGACCCAGGGCCGCTTCCGAATGCAGCAGGACATCGCGCCAAAGTGCTGCTTCATTGTGGTGCTCGAGCTTGGGCAGGTAGACATATGGGCCGCTGCCCTTCGCCACCAGTTCACTGGCGTTGTGGAAAACGTAAAGTCCGAAATCGAAGAGCGACGCGGAAACCACCGCGCCATCCA
Organism: Holophagaceae bacterium; assembly: GCA_025357545.1. Lineage (GTDB taxonomy): Bacteria > Acidobacteriota > Holophagae > Holophagales > Holophagaceae > JANXPB01. Next base: position 471 of record JANXPB010000040.1, on the reverse strand, counting down.
CCGTCATATGCCGTTCCTCAAGGTGCAGGCCTCTAGGCCGCATCATCAGCACCGCAGGGCTTTCTTTGAGGTGGTAGGTTTTCCCCGTGGCGCCATCCTCGAAGCGCAGGGTATGCCGGACCGCCGCCATGAGATTCTTTTGGCCCTCCAGCAGGCGGTTCCAGGTGGGGGCGCAGGAATCCTCGAAGTCCGCCATGAAGCAGCGGGCCCCTGAGTTCAGGGCGTTGATGACCATCTTGCGATCGGGTGGCCCGGTGATCTCCACGCGGCGATCCTTGAGGTCCTCCGGAAGCGGGGCGACGGTCCAATCCCCTTCGCGGATGGCGAGGGTCTCAGGGAGGAAATCCAGGCTCTTCCCGGCATCGAGATCCGTCTGAATCCTCTGGCGGGCTTCCAGCAGGGCCTCGATTCGGGGCTGGAAGGTGCGCGCCAGATCGGCTACAAAGCTCAGGGCCATCGGGCTCAACACTT
>JANXPB010000224.1 GCA_025357545.1 Holophagaceae bacterium | reverse complement strand
TGGGTGAACACACCCCGGGCCAGGTCGCCAACCCAAAGGCTGGCGTGGCCCGTGTGGGGATCTTCCCGATTCGTAACGACCTTCAGCGCGTCGGGGGAGATCTGGATCGAGCGGAATTTGCCAGAGACGGGAAGGGTTCCCTTTGGCTTGCCGTTGCGATCAAACCAGGCAAGGCGATCGAGCCCCCGATGGTCCCGTGAAGCCAGAAAACCGTTGTCCGAAGCCGAGCAATTGGCACTTCCGATAAACAGGTGGTGCTTGATCTCCTGGCCTGCGGGGATGGCCTCTCCCGTGATTTTCAGGCGATCTGCATCGAAGGGCTGTGCCAGCAGGCTCCCCTCCCGGGCAAACAGAATTTGCCCGGATCCGCGGTGGGAACTCCCGGGGACAAAATGCGCTTGCGAGCAGTTCGATACGAGGGCCGCCGTTTGACAATCCAGGGTGTTCGCCACGCGCACATTGGGCTGCCGTTCGGATTCGATGCGTCCCAGGTAGAGGAAGTGGCGGCCGTCGGGAAGGAAGCTGGGCCAGCCGACGGATATTTCCTGCCGTGAAGCATCGGCCTTCAGCACCGGTCTGGGAGTACCTCCGCCTTCAGGTAAGAGGGTAATGCCGGGCGCCGCGACGCCGGCGAAGATGATCCCGTGCTGGCTTCCCCAGGAGCCTGATGGATACGCATCCGGGACCTCGCACAATGTGACGGGCTGCCCCCCCAGGGTGTCTATTTTCTTGAGTTTTTTGCTGGCGAAGAAGGCGAGGGAACGGCTATCCGGGGACCAGAACGGGGCGGCTGCGCCCTCCGTTCCTGGTAGTGCGATGGCTGCCAACTCCTCAAGCGGCCTCACCCAGAGGGACCTGTGCCCATTGGAACCCACGACAACGAAGGCGATGCGCCTTCCATCCGGCGAGATGGCGAAGGAATTCTGCTGTTCTCTCCAATCGAATTGGGTCCCCTCCGGCGCCATGAGTTCAAAACGGATCGGCCTTGCGGGCTCTCCATTCGAGGCGCTGCGCCGGCCCAGCCACCCGGCGAACACCCCGGCGGCGATGAGCGCGAGCATCCCTGCCCGGCGCAGGGAGGCGGCCCGGCTGGGGCGCGTGGACGGACCCAGCGCCGGGGCGCTGCCAGATTCGCCCACTGCGGATTCGAGGGCGAAAGTCAGGTCCTGGGCGCCCTGGAAGCGGCGGGCGGGGTCCTTCTCCATGCAGTGGGCAAGGATGCGCCGGACCGGTCCCGGCAGCTGCCGGCCGGAGGCCTCGAACTCCGGCGGATCCTCCTTGAGGATGGCGGCCAGGGTATCGGCGGCCGAGCCCCGGGCGAAGGCCCGCTCTCCGGTCAACAGCTCGAAGAGCAGGGTGCCGAAGCTGAAGATGTCGCTGCGGGCGTCCACGGTCTCGCCCCGGACCTGCTCCGGGCTCATGTAGCCCAGGGTGCCGAGGATCATCCCCTTCTCGGTGCTCTGGGCGGCGCCGATGGCCTGCGTGGGTCCATTCAGATCCACTGGCTGCACCCGCTTCGCCAGGCCAAAGTCCAGAATCTTCACCCGTCCGTCCTTCAAGACGATGACATTCTCCGGCTTCAGGTCCCTGTGAACGATGCCCTTCCCGTGGGCGGCAGCCAGACCGTGGGCCACCTGGATGGCGATCTCCAGGGCGCGGCGCTGGGGCAGGGGGCCGCCGGCGAGGAGGGAGCGGAGGGTCTCGCCGTCCAGGAGCTCCATCACCGCGAAGGCGACGCCGCCTTCCGTCAGGAAATCGAAGATGCCCAGCACGTTGGCGTGCTGGAGGGCCGCGAGGGCCTTGGCTTCCCGTTCGAACCGGGCCAACGCGTCAGGGTCCTTCGCGAGGTGCTCCGGCAGCACCTTGATGGCCACCAGGCGATCCAGTTTCGGATCCCGGGCCTTGTACACCTCACCCATGCCCCCCGCGCCGAGGGGGGCAAGGATCTCGTAGGGACCAAGGCGGGCGCCAGTTGAAAGGGACATGGTGGGAGTCCTGGCAAGCATAGCCTGAAGCGGCAGGATCTATCCCGGGCCCAGGCCTTCCAGGATTTCCTGGCAGCGTGGGTCCTGGCGAAGCTCCTCCAGGTTTGGGTTGAAGCGGAGGTACCACCAGGTCCAGGCGTTGCGGTCCTCGACGGCGCGCCGGGCCAGGCGGAGGGCCTCCTCCCGGTCCCCGAGGCTCCACACCGCATCGAGGGTGTGGGTGGCGGGCACATAGACACGGGCCGCCAGGTCCTGGATCTCCTGGAGCACGGCTTCGGCTTCCGTCCTCTGTCCTGCCATGGCCAACCCCGCCGCCAGGTTCCCCAGGCCGAAGGAGGAGCGCTGCGTCAGGTCGACGAGGCGGTGCAGGGAAGCCAGGCCGTCCTCCACCGCCCCCAGGCGGACCAGCGTCAGCCCATGTTGGTACCGGGCCAGGATCGAGGCTGGATCCACTTCCAGCGCATGGGTGAAAGCGTCCCGCGCCGCCGGAAAGTCCCTGGCAGTGAGCGACGCGAGGCCGAAGCTCACATGGGGATAGACCGACAGGGGATCCAGGTCCAGGGCGGCCTGGAGGAAGGGCTGGGCGCCGGCCCGGTCGCCCTTCGCGGCGCGCAGGGAGCCGAGCCAGTAGTAGGGCTCCGGGGCCTTCGGCTTGACCGCGAGGGCGAGTTTCAACTCACGCTCGGAACGAGCCAGGTCCCATCCGAAGTAGTATTCCTGGATGCCGTCTGCCACGTGGACATCGAAGGCGCCGGGGGTGAGCTCCTGGGCCCTGGCGACGGCCTCCCGGCACCGAGTCCAGGCGGTCCTGGAATCCATGCCGCCGTAGAAGGCATGGATTCCGCAAGAGGCGGCGAGCCAGCTGTAGGCCGCGGAGAAACCGGGGTCGGCGGCGATGGCCGCTTCGAAGAAGGACAGGGCCTTGGACGCCGCCCGCCGGTTGTAGAAGAAGCGCCCCTGGAGGTACAGGTCGTAGGCCTTGGGATCCCGATCTGGGCGGGGCGCCAATTCCAAATCCGAGCCTCCGGAGAGCCGGCCCCGCAGCGTCTCCGTGATGGCCCGGGCGATGTCGTCCTGCATTTCGAAGAGGTCGTCGAGGGTGCGGTCGAAGCGGCCGGACCACATCTGGTAGCCCGTCGCCACGTCGATGAGCTGGGCGGTGACCCGCAGCCGGGGGCCCGCGATGCGGACGCTGCCCTCCAGCACCGTGGCCACCCCGAGGGCCCGGCCGATGCCGCGGACGTCTTCGTGGCGGTCGCGGAAGGCGAAGGAGGACGTGCGGGCTGCCACATGCAGGGAAGGCAAGGTCATGAGGGAGTTGATGATCTCCTCCGTCACCCCGTCCCCGATGTAGTCGGCCGCGCGCTCCGGCCCCAGCAGCCGGAAGGGAAGGACCGCGATGGACGACAGGCCGTAGGAGCGTGGCGCGGGTGAGGGGAACTCCGGGGAGTCGGGACCTCGTGCCTCCCGCACTGCTTCCATCGCTTCCGCGGCCTCCAGCGCGTGGGCGAAGCGCCGCTCGGGGTCCTTCTGGAGGCAGCGCTGGATCGCACTCCAGAGCCCGGTCTCCAGCAGGTCCGAGGTGCTCGGGATCGGCGGTTCGTCGCGGATCACCGCCGCCAGGATCTCGCCGAGGGAGCAGCCAAGAAAGGGACGCTCCCCTGTGGACATTTCGTAGAGGATGGCGCCGAGGGAGAACAGGTCGCTGCGCGCGTCCACGGGGCGCCCCATGGCCTGTTCCGGGGACATGTAGTCGGGGGTTCCCACGATCATGCCCGCCTCGGTGGGGCGTTCCGCCGAGAGATCCAGGGTGGGCCGGTCACCCTCGTTTTCCAGGCTCGGCGGGGCATGGGTCTTCGCGAGGCCGAAATCCAGGATTTTCACGCGGCCCTCCAGGGTCAGCCAGAGGTTCTCGGGCTTCAGGTCCCGGTGGATGATGCCCTTGGCATGGGCGGCCGCCAAGCCTCGGGCGATGCCGGCGCCGATTTCCGCGACGCGAAGGGTGGCCATGCGGCCCCCCGCCAGGGCCCTGCGCAGCGACTGGCCCTCGAGCAGCTCCATGACCACGTAGACCGTTCCCGCTTCGTTGCCTGTGTCGTGGATGGCCAGGATGTTGGGGTGGCTGAGAGCCGCCACGGCCTTGGCTTCGCGGCGGAAGCGCGCTTCCTGGCGCGGGTCCTGCGCGAGGGTAGGAGGCAGCACCTTCACCGCAACGAATCGGTCCAAGCGGGCGTCCAGAGCGCTATAGACCTCGCCCATGCCGCCCGCGCCGATGGGGGCGAGGATTTCATACGGGCCGAGTTTGGTTCCGGGGGCGAGAGTCATGGCTGGGTTGGGAGCTTCTTATAGCCTAGCTCCTAAGAGTCGATGCTCGCTCCGGTCTCGATCGGCGGGGGGTGGGTTCAGTCAAAATTGGGGGCGCGGTTCATCCGCCCCAGGCCGGATCTTTTCGCCCCAGGATCCGTCCAGTCTCCGAATCCGAGTGGGACAATGCCGGGTTCCCAAGAGGTCGACCATGCCTGCTTCCAACCGCCATGCCTTGCGTTGCCTGCTGACAGGCCTTCTGTTCTCACCGCTCCCCTCCATGGCCCAGGCGACGCCCTACCTTGGCCAACCATTGCCGGGTCCCACCGCAGTGCCCTTCGCGCCGGGGATCGTCAACGCGGGGTTGTCCACCCGGGACATCGCGCTGATGCCCGACGGGTCGGCGCTGTATTTCGGGTTCTTCCTGCCGGGCTTCCGCAAGGCGGTGCTTGCTGAATGCCATCGGGAGGGGAAAGGATGGTCCATGCCGGAGGTGGCGCGGTTTTCCCAGGATGGCCGGTGGAAAAACCTCGAGCCTTGCATCAGCCCGGATGGCCGGCGCTTCTTCTTCGTGTCCGACCGGCCAGAGGACCCAAAGTCTGAACGACCGGGCCCCTTCGGCATCTGGGTGATGGATCGGCAGGACCGCGGCTGGAGTGAACCGGCTCGGCTCCCCGCCGCCGTGAATGCTGGCGGCAACACCTTCTACCCCACCATCACCCGGGAGGGCGTCCTCCATTTCCTGAAGGAGGAAGGCCAGGGCGGATGGATCATGCGGTCCACCCAGAAAGCTGGAGATTGGACCCCCGCCGAGAAGCTGCCGCCACCCTTCAATGCCACGCCCAAGCAGGCCAATCCGAGCGTGGACCCGGACGGCCGTTACATCCTGGTGCCCCTGATGGGACGGGCGGATTCCTTGGGAGGGGCCGACTACTACGGCTACTTCCGGCGGGAGGACGGAACTTGGACCGACCCTGTCAACCTCGGCCCCACCGTGAACAGCGCGGCCGAGGACGAATTTTCCATCAGCGTGAGCCCCGACGGGAAGGTGGTCTTCTTCGGCAGCAACCGGGTCTTGCCACGTCTCGAGGGACATCCCTTGCGGTTCGCGGAGCTTCTGGCTGAGCGCACCCAAGCCGGGAATGGCATGACCTCTCTTTGGTGGGTGGACGCGGGGTTCCTCGAAGATGCCCGTCGGAGGGCCCTATCGGCCCCGAAACACTAGCTTCCCCGCTGCGTCCAGGCGCGCATGGATTCCGCGCTTCAGGGAGAGGGCCCAGCGCGGGAAGCCGAGCCAACGGGGGCTTGGCTGGGCCTCAGAATTTGCGGATGGTCGCCGAGTGGAAGAAGGCGTAGGAATTGGAGGTCCCGGGCAGCAGGCCTACCTCAACTTGCTTGCCGGCAGGTAGGTTCAGTAGCACGGACCACTGGGTGCTGGCGGTGGGAGTGGCGCCGTTGCCCACCAATTCGCAGGGTTTGTCATTGCCCGGCATCACCACGTATTGGCCCTTGAAGCCGGACGTTCCCACGGCGGGGCCGGTAAGTGTGAACGTCACCATGTAGAGGCCGGTGGTGGGCGGCGTGAAGACCGCGTTGATCATTGGTGCATCGGTCTTCTCGGCGATCAGGCATACCACGGGAGCTGGGTCGCCGGTCTTGGGGAGACCCAGAGCGCCGAGTTCCACGTGGTCACTATAAATCCAGCTGGCAGTCTGGGACACGGCCCCGGCGGGATATTGGGGCGCCAGGGCTGTCAGCACCACACCGGCTTGAAAAGCCTTGTCGAGCTCCGCATTGAGGGTGGACTGCCTAGCGGCTGCATTGAACTTGGCCATGACGTCCTTGGCCGAGGCGAGTTTGCCGAGAGACTGCACCTGCATTTCCCGGGTGACCTGGCCCGACAGGGCCTGCCGCTGGGCGGGGATCAGGGTCCTGGCGGTCCGCGGAGAGCGCGGTCCCTCGGCCAGGAGGGTCATCGCTAGCAGAGGCAGGGCGAGCATGATGGGCTTCAAGTTGGTCTCCGGGGAACCCCCCACCTTATCCAGGCGACGATCCCAGGGTCAACTTGGCGGCGCGGGCCCTATTTCAATCCCTCAGCCACGAGCAGGTCCGACACCAGGATGCGGGTATAGGTGTAGCCCACGGTCGTGCCATCGCCACTCACCCGCACGTTGTACATGCGGGTGACATTGGCAGGATCGGGTGGGACCAGCCGCTGCCAGAAGGTGCGCTTGCCCGAATCGAGCTCCACCCGGTCCAGGCGCAGATGCAGGACATCTTCGGGATGGGTCACCAGCACTTCTTCGGGAGCTATCCAATCCACGATGGCCTCACCAGGGGCCAGGGTCCATGACAGGGCCTTGGGAGTTCCGCCCTGGTCCGAGGTGATGCTCAATTGGTCCTTCCCGTTGATGCAGAGCAGGTGTTCGCCATCCGGCGCATAGGCTTTGATGTTCTGGATGGAATCCGGCAACAGGGTGCCGCCGCTCCCATCCACGGGCAGTTTCAGGATCCGGATGGGGCCGGCGCCCTGGCGCGCCGCCGCGTACACATGGCTGCCGGTCTTGGCGAAGCGTCCGCTGGCCGCGTCCCAGCCCTCCAAACCCAGATCCCGGGCCACGCCCAGGCCCGTAGGCACCAGCTGGAGTTTCGGGTGGTCGCCGGGGATGGACACCAGGGCGAAGCTGCCGTCGGGGCTCAAATCCTGGGGGATGCCCGGGGCCAGGATCTTGGGCGGGGAATGGTCGAAGTGCCGCAGGTGCGGGCGGTGCTTGTTGGCTTCACCGCCCCCGGTTTCGAACAACAAGGCCAGGGAACCGTCCCGTGAAAACCCGGAAAAATAGGTGTTCTCCTGCCAGCCCAAATCCAAGTCCTGCCCATTGGAACGCACCATGGACGTGGTGGTGTACAGCTCCCGCTCCAACAGCATCCTGCCCTCAAGCGAGATGTCGTGGATGAGCGCGGGCGTGGCGTCCGTGGTTACGGCGCGCATGTGGCCAGCCAGGTCCACGGCCTTCAGTCCCACCCGCGTGGCGAAAAAGATTTCCCGGCCATCCTGGGACCAGGCCAGGTATTCATCCCAGACCATCCCTTCCACTTGCAGGTCCCGCCGTTTCCCGGCGCGGTCCACCACCGAAATGTCCCGCCGGGCGCTGCTGCCGCCTTCGGTACCGATCACGCCCACCGCTGCGGACGAATGGACAAAGGCCACCTGGTCGCCCTGGGGGGAAATGCGCGGGGCCCCCAGGAGCTCAGCATGGGAAGTCAGGAGGCGGGTGCCCAGGGGATAGTCCAGGTGTTGGGGGCCATCCTCCTGGTCCTGGTAGATGACCGCCATGGCCTGGCCATCCGGGGCGAAATCGGCGCCCTTCACGCGGCCCAGCACTTCGCGCGGAGTGCCGGCATCCAGCGACGCCAGGGCCAAGGTGCCCAGGCCCGCGGAGGTCCCCGTCCATTGGCTGGACTTGAGCAGGATGAGCAGCTCCCCCCGCGCATTGACCGCCATCAGATCGGCCCTGGGCAGCCCCACGGCGCGCACGCCCGAACCATCCAGCCGGGACATGAAGATCTCGCTGGGGTGGCCATCCCAGGTGGCGGAATAGACGATGTTCTGGCCATCGGGCGTGAAGCGCGCCCGCAGCACATTGCCACGGCGAAAGGTGATCTGCTTGAAGGTGGGGCCGGAGGCTTGGCTGCCCTTGCGCCCCAGCCATCCTCCAAAGCCCAAGGCAGCCAAGAGGCCTGCACTGGCCAAGGCGAGCTGCCAGAACCGCCGCGAGAGTCGTGGGATGGAGCGGCCGGCCTGGAGGGAGCTGGTCCAGGAGGAAGTGAAACTCGATTCCAGGGCGAAGGCGATGTCCTGGGCGTTGTGGAAGCGGCGGCCTGGGTCTTTCTCGATGCAATGTTCGACGATGCGGCGCAGGGCCGGAGGGACGGCCCGGCTCAACTCCAGGCTCTCGGGCAGATCGTCCCGCAGGATGGCGGCCATGGTGTCGCTGGCGGTGGGCCGGGCGAAGACCTTGCGGCCCGTGAGCATTTCAAAGAACACCACGCCGAAGCTGAAGATGTCGCTGCGGGCGTCGACCGCTTCGCCCCGCACCTGTTCGGGGCTCATGTAACCCGCGGTGCCGACGATCACCCCCGCTTTGGTGTGGGCTTCGTGGCCCGAACTCACCACTTGGGTAGCGAGGGCGGACTGGGACACGCTGGAGGGAGCCGCCAACTGCTTGGCCAAGCCGAAGTCGAGGATCTTCAGGCGGCCGTCCTTGGTGATCCATAGATTCCCAGGCTTGAGATCGCGATGAATGATGCCCTTGTCGTGGGCGGCGGCCAGGCCGATGGCCATCTGCGTGCCCAGATCGATGGCCGTCCGGAGCGTCAAGGCGCCCTGGTCCAGCCGCGTGCGCAGGGATTCGCCCTCCAGTAATTCCATCACCGCAAAGGCGGTGTCATCCACGCGCCCAAAGTCGAAAATACCGAGGATGTTCGGATGGTTCAAAGCCGCCACGGCCTTGGCTTCGCGCTCGAAACGGGAAAGCGCTTCGGCGTTCGTCGCCAATTCTGCGGGCAGCACCTTCACCGCGACGAAGCGATCCAACCGGGTGTCATGCGCCTTCCACACTTCACCCATGCCCCCCACGCCCAGGGGGGAGACAATTTCGTAGGGACCCAGCCTGGTGCCGGCGACGAGAATCATTTCAGGCCTTCCACCAGGTACAGCTCGCTGAGTTTCTTTTCATAGGTGAAGGCGAAGGCCCGGGCGTCTGGAGTCATGAAGACCCCTCGGGTCTGGATGTGGCCCGCGGGATCGGGGGGCGTGAACGCCAAAATCTGGCTGCGGACGCTGCTCTTCAGGTCAAGGCGGGTGATGGTCACCGGCAGCACGGAAAGTTCGGGCCGCACGAACACCGCGCCCCCATCGCCGCTCCAGCCCACCACCCGTTCACCGGGCAGCATGCCACGGATGGGTTGGGCCGCGCCTCCCGCGAGGGGCTGGATGGACCAATCCATACCGTTTCCGACAATGAAATTCGTGCCGTCCGGAGAGAGCGGGGCGATTGAGGCGAAGGCGATGCCAAGACCTTCGCCTGTGAGGACCCTGGCCTTGCCATCCCGGCGATCCAGCAAAACCCAGGCTTCCTTCCCCTCCAGGGCGAGATTGGCCACCATCCGTTGGCCATCCGGGAGCAGGTGGGCGATGTTGCCCGTGGATTCAAAACCCTTGGGAAGCGCAAGTGCGAAGGGCCGGCCGAGTCCCGTCGGCACGAACAGGAGGAAGCGTCCCCGGGACTTGGGGTCGCCCAGGTCCTGTGGGGCCAAACCAGCTTCCTGATAGGCCAAGGCCCAGGCGGGGTCCAGATCCTTGGCCGCTTGAGCCCCCGTATCCATGAACACCCAGCGGCCGTCCGATGAGATTGATTTGGGAAAGCCATGGCCCAAGGTCAAGGCGGGGCCGCCCTCCAACGGGCGCAGGTAAGCCCGGTCCTGGGCGGTACCCCCATCCATCACGGGGGATTCCACCAGCAGTAGCTGGCGCCCATCGGCGCTGAGCCCTTCGGCCTGGGTGCTGCCCAGGATGGACAGGTCCCTGGGCAGGGCTTCGTCGATACGCTTGGCCAGCACACCTCGACGGACGTGTTGCTGGGCCAGGAGGATATGGCCATCCATAGAAACGTCGAGGAGTTGGAGGGCGCCCTGGCTCCGCCAGAGAGGGCGTTGGCCACCCTTCAGGGACAAGGCCCACAGGGCCGTCTGGTCCCCCTGCAGTTCCGACACCCACAATTCCCCGTCCGGTCCCCAGGCTAGGCCCGAGATGGTGGCGCCGGAGCCATCCCCCTCCTTGGTGAAGAGCACCCGGCGGCGGCCCTCCTTGTCGTAGACGACGATTTCAGTGCCGGCCTTGGCATAGTCCCCATCCACCAGGGCCAGGCGACTGCCGTCCCTGGCCAGACTGAGATGGCTGAGGGTCCGGGTGTTGGCGCTGCAAACGAGGAGGAGCTTGCCGGCGGGGAATTCCAGGCGGAGTTGGGTGTCCGAATCCAGGCCTAGCTTGGGCAAACCCGCACCATCCCAGACGGCCTCGACAATTTTTTCCTGAAGCTCCCGCTGAGCTCCCCCACCACCAGAGACTTGGGTCAGGAGGCCCCGGTAGGTGAATCCAGCCGTTAGGCGTGGAGCGCGGAGAAAGGCCAGTTCATTGGTGGTGGACACCCCCAGCAGCAGGGCGTCCTGGATGCCCAGGGCCTTGGGCTCGGGGCTGCGTGGGTCGAGAACGAAAAGCTCAGGCCTGGCCCCCGCCAGGCGCTCGGAGAAATAGACCGTCTTGCCATCGGGTCCGAAGCGCGCGGCTTCGATGGTGCCGGGTACAAAAGTGAGCCGGTGGAAGGTGGGCGGCGGCTGGGGCCCGCTCCGAAGGGCCCAGCCCGCGAGGCCCGCCCCGACGAGGAGGGCGGCGCCCACGGCGGCCCATTTTCTCGACGTCCGCCGGTTTTGCGGGGCGAAGGGTGCGGTGAAGGGGGCGGCGCTATCCGAGGCCGTGGAGAAATGCTCCAGCGCGAAAGCCAGATCCTCCGCATCGTGGAAACGTCGAGCCGGAGTTTTTTCCAGGCAGTGATAGACGATGCGGCGCAAATTCATGGAAATGATTCGTCCGCTGGTGTTCTCCACCTCGGGGGGGTCATCCCGCAGGATTGCGGCCAGGGTGTCGCTGGCGGTATCCCTCGCGAAGGCTTTGCGGCCGGTGAGCATTTCGAAGAGCACAGCACCGAAGCTGAAGATGTCGCTGCGGGCGTCCACGGCCTCGCCGCGCACCTGCTCGGGGCTCATGTAGCCCACGCTGCCGAGGATCATGCCCTCCTCGGTGCGAACGACGTGGCCGGGACTGACGGCTTGCGTGTCGAAGTGGGACTGGGAGCCCTGGCCGACGAAAGACACCTGTTTCGCCAGACCGAAATCAAGAATTTTGAGGCGGCCATCCCTGGTCACCCAAAGGTTTTCCGGCTTGAGATCGCGGTGAATGACGCCCTTGTCGTGGG
>JANXPB010000171.1 GCA_025357545.1 Holophagaceae bacterium | reverse complement strand
GGACCCGCGGTGACCAGCACGTGTTTTCCAAGCAGGGCCGACAGCCTTGGGCTCCCCACCGCCCGGATGGCGTCCGCGATGCGCTCCAAATCTGCAAGCTTTCCGGCGCCCTCTTCGCCGCAGGCCAGAATACCCTCGGCGGGCTCCACCACCGAGTGTCCGAAAAACTTCAGGCGTGCCACGTTGGCCTGGACCGCAGGGTGTTCCCACATGGCGGTGTTCATGGCCGGCGCCCACAGCACCGGCGCTTTGGTGGCCAGCAGCACCGTGGAGAGCAGATCGATGGCCAAGCCGTTGGCGGCCTTGCCGATGATGCCCGCGGTGGCGGGCGCCACCACCACCACGTCCGCCCAGCGCGCGAGATCGATGTGTTCCACCACCGGATTGGAGCGCCATTCGTGCAAGTCGGGATTGGCGCCGAAGCAGGGCTCGCCCGTGAGCGCGGCCAGCGTCAACGGCGTGATGAACCGCGCCCCCGCTTCCGTCAGGATGCAGCGCACTGAGTGCCCCCTATTCGTGAGCAGCCGCGCCAAGTCTGCCGCCTTGTAGGCCGCGATGCCGCCGGGAATGCCTAGGAGGATTTTCATGGTGCCATCCGCCAATTTAAGTTGTGCGCCCAGCCATCCAGACCCTTCACACCGCCCCCTTCAATCCATAGAGCTTCCGCAGCATCCCGATCTGGCCCAGGTGGTAGCTCTCGTGCATGTAGAGGAAGGCCACCAATTGCTCCAGGGCCTGGTCCGTGCCCGAGAAGGGGTTCTTGGTGGGCGCGTCCCAATCGGCCACGGCCCGAAAGGCCTCTTTCAAGGGTTCACCGGTGCTTTTGAAGGCTTCGCCCAGGGCCGCAAAGCCCAGATGGGAGGTCCCGCCTCCGCCCCCGCGGCCGTAGGTCTCCGCCCAGACGGGCTCGGCTGGCAGGCTGCCACCCAGGCGCTGGATGAGGCTCCGGCGCGAATGGGTCAGGTGCCCCAGGATCCAGGCGGCGGAGGACACGCCTTCCGCCGGCTGGTGGGCCGCCATTTCGTCGGTGATGCCCCCGCCGTTCAGCTCCAGCATCTTCAGGTTGAGCTTGAAGCAGGACTGCCACAGGTGACCGCGTTCCATGGAACCTCCGAAGCAGCCTAAGGCTAGAGCACAGCACCCCGCGCTGGGGGCTCAAACTTGCGGCCTCCGCCCGGCCCGAGGGCTCCGCCCGCCGCTTCCGCTGGCCACATCGCCCTGTTTCCGTTAGACTTTTGGGTTCAGGAGTCGTCCATGGTCCGCACCATCGTTCATGTTCCGGAAGAGATCGCCAACAAGTACCGCTTTGTCTCCGTGGCAGGCAAGCGCTGCGACCAGTTGCAGCGCGGGGCCTATCCCAAGGTCGAGGTGATCGTGCCCATGACCAAGCAGGGCCAGGCCCAGGATGCGCCGAAGCTCGCCAGCTTCTGGGCCCAGGTCGCTGTCCGGGAAGTGGAGGAGAGCCGCATCGCTTTCGAGGAAGCCGACATCACTCCGCTGGACTACACGACCGAACTCCCCATCTCCGTCGAATAACTCCGCCCAACTATTCTCAAAACCCCGGTTCTGCCGGGGTTTTGCTTGGAGTCGAGGCCGTTTCGGTTAGCAAACTTTCCCCTTGAAATGAAGGCCCCCGGCCCACACTATTCAACAGTTGTTGAAATGGAGATGCCGTGAAGCCCCCGAACCCCAAGGCCTCACCCCGGAAAACCCGGGGGCCCAAAGCCCAAAAGGTGGACACGGCCCTTCTGTTGGACGCGGCGCAACGGGTGTTCTCGGCGAGCGGCATCAAGGGGGCGAGCATCCGCGCCATAGCGCGGGAAGCGGGTTGCGACCCGGCGCTGATCTATTACCACTTCGAGAGCAAGGAGGCCATGTTCCTGGCCCTGCTGGACCGGAAGCTGCCACCTCTCGCCCAGGACTTGGAGTTCATCGCGGAGGCCTCGAATCTGGAGCCCACCTACCTCCGCCTTTGGAAAATCAGCCGGGTCTACCGCCGCCACTTCAGCCGGGACACGGGCTTCCGCGCGGTGCTCAGGGGTCAGATCGTCAGCGGCACCGAAGGCGCCAAGGAGGCCATCGCCCGGCACATCCAACGGGCCGCCAGATGTAACTGGGCCATCATCGAGCAGGGCATCCAGCGCGGCGACCTGCGGCCGGATCTGAACCCGCGGATGACCGGCTTCTTCCTGGTCCGCATGTTCATGGAGATCTTCGACCTGGTGCCGGCCTTCTCCGAACGCATCACTCAGATGCCGGGCGAACAGGCCCTAGTGGCCACCGAGCGCGCCTGGTTCGAACTATTCTGGCGAGGCGTGGCGGTCCCCCCCGTCAGCGCTCTCCCCGCCGATTTATTTTCAGTGGAGTGATCATGAAGCCCCTGAAGCTGACCGCCCTGTTCCTGCCAGCTCTGGCGTTGTTGCTGAGCGCCGCCTGCAACCGCGCCAAGGATCCGGTGCTCAATGGCCGGGTGGAGGCCTACCTGACTGATCTGGGCCCGCGCGTGCCGGGGCGGCTCACGGAATTGAAGGTCCAGGAAGGCCAGCGCGTGAAGCAGGGCGACCTTCTGGCGCGCATTACAGCAGAGGAGCTGGACGCCGCCGTGGTGCGCGATGCCGCGGCTTTCCAGTCGGTCGACGCCAAGCGGCTGGAACTCTCCAATGGCACCCGGGCCGAGGACATCGCCCAGGGCGAGGCCCGGGTGCATGACGCCCAGGCGGCGCTGCGGCTCACGGAAGACACCCTTCGGCGCACCCAGAATCTGCTGGCGGCAAAGATCATCTCCCAGGCGGATCTCGACAAAGCCAAAGCCGAGCGGGACCGCACCGCCGCGAACCTGAACCTGCAACAGAAAAGCCTTTTGGAGCTGAAGGCCGGAGCCCGCAGTGAACAGCGGGCCGGCGCCTCGGCCGATGCCAGGCGGGCCCAGGCCACCCTCGACCAGACCCGCCTACAGGCATCCTTCACCGAGCTCCGCGCCCCCTTCGACGGCCTCATCATCCATCGCCTGAGGGAGGTGGGATCGGTGCTCCAGCCCGGCCAGCCGGTGCTCACCTTGGCCCGCACAGACAAGCTGTGGGTGCGGGTCTACCTGCCGCAGCAGGTGCAGGCCAAGGCTCACCTGGGCATGGCGGTGACCGTGCTCACCGCCGACAAGCGCAGCCTGGAGGCGACCCTGGACGAAGTGGCCAGCGAGGCAGAATACACACCCAAGATGGTGGAAACCCGCGATGAGCGCGTGAACCTGGTCTATCCGGCCCGGGTGAACATCGCCAACGGCTTTGACCTGGGCCTACTGCCAGGCCTGGCCGTGGACGTGAAATTGAAAGTGGCGCAATGAGCCTGCTCCGGGCAGAGGCGCTGTCCTGCACCTACCCCAACGGGACGCGGGCAGTCGTGGACCTGGACCTCGAATTGAACGAGGGCGACCTGGTGGGCCTCATCGGCCCCGACGGCGCGGGCAAGACCACCGCCTTCCGCATGCTCATGGGCCTGAAAACGCCTACCGCCGGACGCATCGAGCGCACGGTGGAGCCCGAATTCACGGCGTATGTGCCGCAGGCCTTCGCCCTGAGCCCGGACCTCACCGTGGCCGAGAACATGCTGCTCCAGGCCCGCCTCTACGACCTGAATGCCCCTGGCCCGCGTATCACCGAGCTGCTCACCTCGCTGGAACTGGACGCCTTCCGGGACCGCCTGGCAGGGGCCCTGTCCGGCGGGATGAAACAGAAGCTGGCTCTCTGCGTAGGCTTGCTGCCAAATCCGCGGCTGCTGCTGCTGGACGAGCCCACCACCGGCGTGGATCCCGTCTCCCGGCGGGAGTTCTGGGAGTTGCTCCACCAGGTGCACGACGAAGGTGTAGCCATCCTTTTCTCGACTCCGTATATGGACGAAGCGGAATACGCCCATCACATGCTACTCATGCATGGTGGGCGGATTCTCGACCAGGGCACGCTGGACTCCTTCCGGGAAAAGCTTCCGGGTCGGGTGGTGAAGGTCATCACGCCCCAGCGGAGACAGGTCCAGGAGGCCATGCAGGCCTTCCATCCATTGGACCTTTTCGGCGAGGGCGAAATCATCCGCGCCCGCTTCGCAGAGCAGCCCTTGGAGGCCCTGCTGGACGGACTTTCGGCCCTTCCCGGCGTCGAGAAGGCCGTCCTCTCCGAAGCCACCCTTGAGGATTTCTTTCTGCATGCGCTGGTCGAAGCCGAAGAACCGGTACATGGCTGATCCGATCCTGGAGGTGCGGAACCTCACCAAGCGCTTCGGCGATTTCACCGCCGTGCAGGACCTCACCTTCGAAGTTGAGCCTGAAGAAGTCTTCGGCTTTCTGGGGCCCAACGGCGCGGGGAAGAGCACTACCATCAAGATGCTCTGCGGCGTGCTGACGCCCACCGCCGGACAGGCCCGGGCCCTGGGTTTCGACCTCTTCATCGAAGCCGACCGGGTGCGCCAGCAGATCGGCTACATGAGCCAGAAGTTCAGCCTGCTGGACGACCTCACCGTGACCGAGAACCTGGCCTACTTCGGCCAGCTTTACGGGCTTCAAGGCGCGCAACTGAAAGATGCGATCCAGCAGCGGGTCCGCGAATTGCAGCTGAAGCCGCTCGTGGATTTACTGGTGGCGGGTCTTTCCACCGGGGAGAAGCAGCGGGTGGCCCTGGCCTCGAGCACCCTGCACCGCCCGCGGATGCTCTTTCTGGACGAGCCCACCAGCGGCGTGGATCCCCTCCGACGGCGGCTCTTCTGGGAAGCCATGGACGATCTCGTGAAGGGCGGCATGACCATCCTGGTGACCACCCACAACCTTGGCGAGGCCGACCAGTGCGACCGCCTGGCCTTCATCATGGCCGGCCGGCTGATGGCCTATGGCAAGCCCCGCAAGCTGAAAGAAGACCTCGGCCGGCAGGTGATCGAGGTGCGCACGGAGCAATTCCGGGAGTTGCAGCGGGCCACACGAGAGGTGCCCGGGATCATCGCCTCAGAATTGATGGGCCGGGGCGTGCGGTTGTCCCTTCCGGCGGAAGCCCAGGCGGGCCCGGTGCTTGCAGCGCTGCGCCAGCGGGGTTTCGCCTTCGAGGCTTCGGCGCCGGAGCTGCCGAGCCTGGAAGACCTGTTCATCGACCTGGTGCAGCAATCCCGGACCTCCGGGCGGGGGAACTGATATGTGGAACCGCATCCGAGCCCTGGTCTGGAAGGAATTCCTGCAACTGCGCCGGGACCGCCTGACGCTCTTCATGATGCTGTTCATCCCGCTGCTGCAGATCACCATCTACGGCTTCCTCAACAACGACGTGAAGCACCTCCCCACCATCGTGCTGGACGAGAGCCGCAGCCAAGAGAGCCGCGACTTCGTGCAGGCCATGACCGCCACCCAGTACTTCGACGTGCTGGGTGAAGTCGCAACCGAAGCCCAGATCCGCCAGACCCTCGACCAGGGGAAGTCCCAGGTGGCCATCTGGTTCCCGCCGGACTACGCGCGGAAGCTGCGGGGCGGATCTACCGCACAGGCCCTCGTCATCGTCGACGCCAGCAATGCCACCGTGGCCAACCAGGCCATGGCCGTGGCCTTCGGGGTGGGCCAGACCCGGGGTACGGCCCTCATGTTCGACCGTATGGGCTACGGCCAGGCCACCCGCCCCCAGCACGCCATCGATCTGCGCATCCGCCCCTGGTACAACCCCAACCTGCGCACGCCCAATTTCATCCTGCCCGGACTGGTGGCGATCATCGTCTCCATGACCTGCGTGATGGTCGCTTCCAGCAGCATCGTGAAGGAGAAGGAGCGCGGCACCCTGGACCAGGTGATGGTCACTCCCGTCCGACCTCTGGAGCTGTTCCTGGGCAAGGTGATCCCGGTCATCGGCATGGCCTACGCGCAGATGACCGTCCTCCTGCTGCTCTCGTGGGGGGTGTTCCACGTGCCCATCGCCGGGTCCATTCCCCTGCTCTATGGTTCGGCCTTTTTCTTCATCGTGGCCATGCTGGGCATCGGCGTGCGCATCAGCACCGTGGCCCAGAGCCAGGCCCAGGCCAGCCAGATGAGCTTCATGATGTTCCTCCCCATGGTCTTCCTGTCGGACTACATATTCCCGCTGAACGGCATGCCCATCCCGTTCCGGATCATCGGCGAGCTGGTGCCCGTCACCCACTTCATCCGCATCCTGCGCGCCATCGTGCTGCGGGGCGTCGGCCTGGAGGTGATCTGGATCCACCTGCTCAAGCTGGCGGTGTTCATCGTCCTGATCTGGAGCATCGCGGTGAAGGGGATGCGACGGGCGTCCTCCTAGGCTGCGGGCAACAGGCTGCAGGTGGTGGGCGGCGGTCCGCAGGCTGTAAACTGGATCCCGAGGTAACGCAATGCACGCCCTTCCCCGCCCACTCCGCTCCTACATCTGCGATGAAAAGTTGCTGCCCATCGCGGACAAAGTGGCGCTGGACGAACGGCTGTCTTTCGAGGATGGCCTGCTGCTGTACGCCACGAAGGATCTGAACGCCGTGGGCGCCCTGGCCCACCACGTGCGTCTGGCCAAGCATGGCCTCAAGACCTACTTCGTGGCCAGCCGGCGCCTGAGCTACACCAACATCTGCTACACCCACTGCCAGTTCTGCGCCTTCCAGGCCAAGCCCGGCGACCCGCGGGCCTACGTGCTCAGCGCCGCAGACATCATCAAGGACCTGGAGAAGCCTGAAAGCACCGGCGTCCGGGAGCTCCACATGGTGGCCGGGCACTATCCGAAATTGAAGATCGAGTATTTCGAAGATCTGTTCCGGAAGCTCAAGGCGCGGTTTCCCGACATGCACCTGAAGGTCTTCACCATGGTGGAGATGGACTACTACGCCCGGGTGAGCGGCATCTCCATGGAGGAATTCCTGGACCGCTGCGTGGCCGCGGGCCTGGAGAGCTGCCCCGGCGGCGGCGCGGAGATCTTCGACGAGGGCATCCGCGAGCAGATCTGCATCGGAAAGAAAGATGCGAACGTATGGCTGAAGAACGCCGAGCTGTGCCACGCCAAGGGCATCCCCACCAACTGCACGATGCTCTACGGCCACATTGAGAATCCGGAACACAAGGTGGACCACCTGCTGCGGCTGCGGGACCTCCAGGACCGCTCCCTCGCGCACGGGAAGAGCGCCTTCCTCGCCTACATCCCTCTGGCCTACCAGAACGAGAACAACGAGCTGAGCCGCACCCACGTCATCCATGAAACCAGCGGTGACGGGGATCTGCGCGAGATCGCCGTGGCCCGGCTGCTGCTCGACAACGTGCCACACATCAAGGCCTACTGGGTGATGATCTCCGCAGGGCTGGCCCAAGTAGGGCTCTCCTACGGCGCCGATGACCTGGACGGCACCATCATCGAAGAAGAGATCGCCCACAATGCCGGCGCCCAGACGCCCCAGGGCCTGACCAAGGCGGAATTGGCCCGCCTCATCCGCGCCGCCGGTTTCGAGCCCCTGGAGCGCGACAACCTGTACAACACCTACGAGGCTGAAGCCCTCGCGATCCCGTAGCCAGGTCCAGCCATGGAGACGAAGGTCGACCTCCGAAAACGGCTGCTCGCCCTGCGGGACGCGTCCAGCATCGAGGAGCGGGGAGTCTGCTCCCGGTCCATCTGCGATCGCCTTTCGCACCTATGCCTGAGCCGCCGCATCACCCACATTGCGGCCTTTTGGCCCATCGGCTCCGAAGTGGACCTGAAGCCCTTTTTCGCCGCCCACCCCGACTGGACGATCTTCTTCCCCAAGGTCTCCACCACGTCGCCGCCGCGGCTGGCCTGGGGCACCGAGCCCCTGGTGCCGGGGGTATGGGGGTTGAGCGAGCCGGAATTCGCGCTGCATTTCACACCCCCGGTCCAGCTACTGCTGGTGCCCGGCCTGGCCTTCGATGAGCGCGGCTTCCGCCTCGGCTACGGTGGTGGCTATTTCGACGCCCTGCTGGATCATCTGGACGGCAAGACTCTTTGCCTAGGCGTCGCCTTCGCCTTCCAGCGGGTGGACGCGGTGCCCGTAGAGGCCCACGACATACCTGTGCAGGGCCTGCTCACGGAACGCTCGCTAAGGTGGTGGCGGGATGAGGAGTGAACTCCGTCAGCCCTTCGCGCCTGCCGCGGGCAGCGTGAATTTCGTTGGCTTCGTGCGGCTGGCGCGGAAGAACAGCATCGTCTTGCCGATGCTCCAGACGTGCTCGAGGCCCACGACCTTCGAGGACAGGGCGGCGATGACGGTGGCCTCGTCCTCGAAAGTGTTCTGATTGAGCTTGATCTTCACCAGCTCAAGGCTGTCCAGCATGATGTCCAATTCCGACACGAGCGCGGGTGTCACGCCGCCCTTGCCGACATGGACGACGGGCTTCAGGTGGTGGGCTTCGCCCTTCAGGTACTGGCGCTGCTTGGGGGTGAGCATGGCAATCTCCAATTCACCATTCTAGTGCAACCGGACCCATGGGCCAGTTTGGGCGGAATCCAGCCTCTGCGGGAGGCGAGGTAGCGCGATGAATGCTCCGCATGGCGATGAGCTTTCCCGAGTTCCCCGAGCCCACCGAGAGGGCAGTCCAACCTCAAGTCCGCCGCACGAGCACCAAGGTGCGGTCGTCCGCCAGCGGCGCGCCCCGGGTGTGGCGGTCGAGGGCGTGGTGCAGCTGTTCCCCGACGATGGGAAGGGGCTTGCCCCGATGGGCCAGCACAGCATTGCGGATGCCCACGGTGTCGAAGTCGACGCCGGCGGGATTCTGGGCTTCGGTGATGCCATCGGTGTAGAGGGCGAGCACGTCACCGACTTCCAAGGTGCGCTCGTCCTGACCATAGGGACTTCCCGTCAGCATGGCCAGAGGCAGGCCGTGGGAGCCCAGTTCCTCTTCGCGGCCGTCCGCTTTCAGCAGCAGGCCAGGATTGTGGCCCGCGTTGGTGAACTGGATGGTGCCCGATTGCGGATCCACCAGCACGAAGATGGCGGTGATGAAGCGGTTCTTGGCGGTATGCAGGCCCAGGGCCGCTGAAATGCGGGTGGCCAGCTCCGCCGGCGGCAGCATGATTTCGGCCCAGGCATTCATGTAGGCCGTAAAGGCCGCCATCATCAAACCCGGCCCCATCCCCTTGCCACTGACATCGGCGATGGCCACGTACATCTTCCCGTCGGGCCTGGCCCAGTAGCCGAAGGGATCGCCTGACACCTGCCGCGAGGCCTCGTTGGAGCCGTAGAGCTCCCAGCCCACGACGATGGGATCCTTCTCCGGCAGCAGCTTCTGCTGGATCTGGCGGGCCATGGCCAGCTCCTGGTCCATGGCCTTCTTTTTCTGGACCTCTTCCACCAGCCGGGCGGTGCGGATCTTGGCGGCGGCGATGTGGGCCAGGGCTGTCACGAGCCGCAGGTCGTCTTCGGTGAAGGGCGTGCGGTAGGCCTTGGCGTCCATGTATATCAGGCCGATGACCTGGCCTTCGTGCTCCAGGGGCGTGACCATGATGGTGGCCATGCCGCTGCGCACGATGCTCGCCGCGGCGGAGGTGCGGGGATCGTCGAAGGCGTTGTTCACCAGCAGCGCCTCGCGGCGCACCATGGCCGCGTCCACCAGGGTCTGGCTCAAATTGATGGCCTTGCCCTGCAGGAATTCGTTGGTGCGCACCACCACGGGCTGCAGCTCGCCGGCCGCGTCCTTCAGCATGACCACGCTGCGGTCTGGCTCGAAGAACTGGAACAGCCGTTCCATCAGGTGGTCCAGCAGGATGTCCGTCGCCACGTCCTGCACCAGCTCCAGCGTGAGGTCGCTCACCATGGCCAGGGCGTCGAGCCAGCGCTTGGCCTGGTTTTCGGCATGCACCGCGCCATAGGAACCGCTGCGCAGCTCCGCCGCCCTGAACACCATGGTGCCGCTGGAGAGGTCCTCCTTGGGGGCCTTCTCGATGTGCACCGCAGACATGATGGCGGTGCCGGTGGGCTCCTCCCCCAGGCTGAGGCTGACGGTGCCCAGCATGAGTTCGTCACCAGGTTTCACCGGATGGACACCCTGGATGCGCTGGCCGTTCACCAGCGTCCCGTTGAGGGAGCCCAGGTCCTCCACAAGAACCTTGCCATCCCTGAATTCCAGGCGGGCGTGATGCCTGGAGAGGCTCGGATCTTCGATCACCAGGTCGTTCTGGGCGGACCGGCCGATTCGCCAGGACAGGGGCTCGGGGCCCAGCATTCGAGGGGCCTGGCCGGGGATGCGAAGGAGAAGGCGGCTCATAGGTGTGATAACACCGGTCATCCTAGCAGGGGCCTCGCCGGTTGTTCATGAATCCTTCAAACCCCGCCGGAAGGCTCCCCAGGCGCACCGAAGGCTGACACCATGGGGGGCTTTCCACATCAGCCAGGAGCGTCCGTGAATTTATCCTTGCGCACCCTTTGGACATTCGCCGCGCCAGCGCTGCTGGCGGCGGGCCTGGCCGCGGGGCCGCCTCCCCGCACACTGCGCGTGGACTACGTGCATCAGGGCACCGCCAAGACGGAAGCCCTGGGCCTGGACCGGGTGGTGCTGGAGCCCCTGCCCTGGCCGGGCAACCCGGAGCAAGCGGTGGATGTTTCCAACCTTGGAAAGTTCAAGTTCGAAGTGCGGGACGCGAAGAGCGGCGCCCTGCTCTATTCCAGGGGCTTCGCCAGCATCTTCGGGGAATGGCAGGACACGGCCGAGGCCGGGAAGCGCGCCCGAGCCTTTTCAGAATCCCTCCGCTTCCCGAAGCCCGCTGGCCCCGTGGAGATCCACCTCTTCCGCCGCGCCGTGGACAACGGCTGGACGGAAATCTGGACAGTGGGGATCGATCCCACCGCCCAGGATGTGGACAGCGCAGCCCCCCCCAGCGCCGGGGGGCTCGTGCCCCTCATCCACCACGGCGACCCAGCCCACAAGGTTGACCTGCTCATCCTGGGGGACGGCTACACCGCCGCCGAGCGGCCCAAATTCCTGCGGGACGCCAAGCGGCTGGCGGGGCTGCTCTTCGTGGCCCCGCCCTACAAGGAACACGCCCAGGATTTCAACGTCTGGGGGCTGTGCCCGCCCGGGCCGGAGAGCGGCATCTCGCGGCCCAGCACGGGCCTGCACCGGCGCAATCTCGTCGGATCGACCTACGACGCCTTCGGCGCCGAACGCTACGTGTTGACCTTCGACAACCGGGCCTTCCGGGATTTCGCTTCCCAGGCCCCCTATGATTTCGTGGAGATCCTGGTGAACAGCCGCACCTACGGCGGCGGCGGCATCCACCAGCTCTACAGCACCGTGGCTTCGGACAACGCCTTCGCGCCCTACCTGTTCGTCCATGAATTCGGCCACCACTTCGCCGGCCTGGCGGACGAGTACTACACCAGCGACGCAGTGCTGGAGGTCGGCAAGCCCCGCATTGAGCCCTGGGAGCCGAACGTCACCGCGGACCCGAAACATCCCAAGTGGCTGGACCTCGTGAGCCCCGGACTGGACCTTCCGACTCCCTGGAAAAAGGCCGAATTCGAAGCCTACAGCCACGGCATCCAGGCGGAGCGCCACGCCATCCGTGCAGCCAACCGGCCCGAAAGCGTAATGGAGGAGCTCTTCCGCCGGGAGCTCGGCCATGAAACGAAACTACTGGGCGAGGACGCCCACAGCGGCCGCGTCGGTGCCTTCGAGGGCGCCAACTACGAGGCCACGGGCTACTACCGCAGCCAGGAGGACTGCATCATGTTCACCCGGGATGAAGCTGGCTTCTGCGCCGCCTGCCGCCGGGCCATCGCGGGCGTGATCGCACAGTACACCGGGCGCTGAAGCCCCGACCCATGTCCCTGGAACCCGGCTTCCGCCTCGGCCCCTACGAGATCCTCGCGCAGATCGGCGCGGGCGGCATGGGCGAGGTCTACAAGGCCAAGGACTCCAAACTGGGGCGCATGGTGGCGGTCAAAGTGCTGCCCCCGCACCTCGCCCAGGACGCCCAGGCCCTGGCCCGGTTCGAGCGGGAGGCCAGGTCCCTGGCCTCGCTGCAGCACCCGGGCATCCTCGCCATCCACGATTTCGGCCACGAAGGCGGCGTCGCCTTCGCAGTGATGGAGCTGCTCGAAGGCGAGACGCTCCGCGAGGCGCTGATGCGCGGCCCTATGCCCGCGAAGCAGGGCGCTGAAGTGGCCTCCCAGGTGGCCCACGCCCTCTCGGCGGCCCATGAGAAGGGGCTCGTCCACCGCGACCTGAAGCCGGACAACGTGTTCCTGTTGAAGGAAGGCCGGGTCAAGCTCCTGGATTTCGGCCTGGCGAAAAAGATCGACCTGCCCCGGCCCGACGATGTCTCGACCGTGGCGGCCAACGTGGCCGCGCCCACCCAGAAGGGCCTGCTGCTGGGCACTATGGGCTACATGAGCCCGGAGCAGATCCGCGGCGGGGAGGCCGACACCCGTAGCGATCTGTTTTCCTTCGGCGCCATGGTCTTCGAAATCTTTACCGGTCGGAGGGCCTTCCGGGCGGAGACCACCGTGGAGGTGCTGGCCGCGATCCTAACTGTGGATCCGCTCGCGGACGCCGGAGCCCGGGCCCTGCTGCAGCCGGGCCTCGACCGGATCATCGCCCGCTGCCTGGAGAAGGACCCTGAACGGCGCTTCCAGTCCGCCAAGGATCTGGCCTTCGCGCTGGAGGGCGCTGGCACCACCGCCGCATTGAATGTCCCAACCCTGCCTTTTCAAGCGGGCCTTCCATCCATCCCCGCCGCGGCGGTTCCCCATTCCTTGAAGCCTATCTCCCGGAGCGCGAAAGGAGGGTTGGTGGGCCTCGGTCTCGGCGCCGCGCTCATGGTTTGCCTCGGGCCCTTCCTGCGGCCCCTCGCTGCTCTGCCCATCCTCCGCCCCCTCAGCGGCTCTGGCAGGGAAAGCCTGCCCAGCGCCTCGCCCGATGGCAAGACCGTGGCCTTTGTCTCCGAGGAGCACGGCGCCTCGCGCATCTGGCTGCTGCAGCTCGCCAGCGGCCAGCAAACCGCGTTGACCGAAGGGCCCGCGGATGACTACCCGCAGGTTTCGCCCGATGGAACGGCAGTCCTCTTCCGCCGCCGGGAGGGCCAGCACTGGGACCTGTATCGGGTTCCGACGGTGGGCGGGGCGCCCAGCCGGGTGGCCCATGGCATCCAGCATGGCGCGTGGACCCAGGACGCGGAGCGGGTGTTGCTGCTCCGTTCCCTTTCAGACAACCCCGCCCGCACGGCCATATCGGTGGCTCGGCGCGACGGCAGCGAAGAGCGGAGGCTGGCTGAAATAGCTGAACGCTTCCTCCCGCCCCGCTGTTCGCCCGACGGGAAGAGCCTGGTCCTCGTGCCCATCCCCCAGACCGCGGGGACGCCCCAAACCTTGCATCTGCTCGGACTCGATGGTGGCGGCCACCGGATTCTGCCCGCTTTCCGCCCCATCGGCCGCGTTTCCATTCCCGCCTGGCTGGATGCGCGCACGCTCCTCTATGCCCAGGCCCGGAGCGCGGGGGGGGGCGCTGCCGGGACAATCCGCCCAGCTTATCCGCCACCCTCTGCGCTGGGGCCGCCCCGAGGCCTTGCTATGGCTCCCGGACCGTTGCCAGGCGGTGGATCGCATCGGGTCCGACGGCCTGATCCTGGACGCGCTGCCGCAGCGCCAGGGTTTGCGGGATATCCCGCTGGATGGCGCGCCACCGACCTGGCTCACCCGGGGCGGTGGCACCGACCGCCAGCCCACGGTGTCCCCGGATGGCCAATGGGCGGCCTTCTCCAGCAACCGATCCGGAAACCTCGATCTGTGGTCCGTCGCTTTGCGGACCCGCGAGGTGCGGCGGGTCACCGACGACCCAGGCGACGACTGGGACCCGGCCTTCAGCCCAGACGGTTCCAAGCTGCTGTGGAGCAGCAACCGGTCGGGACATTTTGAAATCTGGATGGCCGAGGCGGATGGCAGCGCCGCCCGGCAGGTCAGCCACTATGGAACCGATGCGGAGAACCCCCACATCACCGCGGATGGGGTCTGGATCTACCATGCATCCGGAAATCCCGGGAGTCCCGGGCTGTGGCGCCTCCACCCCGATGGAACCGGCGCCGGGCTGGTGGTGTCCGGCTTCACCAGCGTGCCGGTGCTGAGTCCCGATGGCCGCTACGCCGCCTACAACCACGAAGGGGAGGCCAAAGGCCCCATCCGCGTGGTGGCCCTTCCCAGCGGGAAGGAGCTCGACCTGGGTTTCACCGCGGGCCTGAGGCCGGCCTGGAGCCCCGATGGCCGCACGATCGCCTACCTGCTCGAGGACGGCCGGGGCGGCGTGGGGGTGGGGGCGCAGCCCTTCGACCCCAGCCGCAGCACTTCAACTCAACGGCACTTCCTGCACCTGGATCCCGAATGGCCCGTGGAGAGTTTCGCCTTCACGCCGGACGGCAGGCATCTCATAGTCTCAGCTGCAGACCCGGCCAAGGGGCTGGTTTTGGCGACCGGCGTTCCCGGCCTCCCGCGATAGCATGGAAGAAACCCCCGATGCCCCGATGCCTCCCAGCACCTTGAACCGGCCGCACGTTGCGCTTCTCCCGGTGGAAGGAGCTAAGGGATGCCTCCCGCCCACCGCCGCCAGAACTGAACGCAGCGCCAAACCCCTTTTCCAGGAGGCCCCATGGGCTTGAACGAACGCCGGAAAATCAAGGAACTCCAGGACCTGACTCTGCCTGGGCGGGTCAAAGAGATCGAGGAGATCTGCGGCGCGCCCATCCCCTACGACGTGGATTGGGAGAGTTTCGCCGATGACATCGAGGCCCTGAACTTCATGGACAACCTCTCCTGCCATCGTCTGAACATGGCACTGCGGGGAATCTGCCTCGACGACATGGGCAAGGAAGCCGTGCGGGGGGCCCTGAAGAGCATCCGCCTGAAAAACGTCCCCAAAGCCGAGATGCAGCTGGGCTTCGCCGACGGCGTGCTGGACATGCACTGCGCCTACGCCTTGCGCACAGACGGCATGTTCGGCGACCTCGAGATCCAAAAGCTGCTCGAGCAGCACCTCTAGCCATGGCGGCCGCCTCCCCCCTCCAGGAGCGGGTCCGGGCCTTCCTGAAACGCCCCATCCCGCCCGAGGCCGGCCCGGTCCAGGGGTCCATGGCCGAAGGCTTCCTGGCCACCTATGCCGCCGAAGGGCCCGATGGAATCGGAGCCGATGCGGCGGAGCTGGTCGAGTTGTGCATCGCCGAATCCGAGGCCGTCGCGGACGGGGGCAGCCCCGCCGAACAAGCTTATTTCCGGGAGAGCGCCGCCCTGCTGGAAAGCATCCTCCGCGGGATCCCAGGTGCCCCATGAGGGTCGACTCCGCTCGCGGGCGCCGGCCCTTGCGGGGCTGCTGACCAGCATGGCCCTGTTTTCGCCCTTGCGTGCCCAGACCATCGCGCTGGAGGTGCGGTTCAAACTCACGGACCTGGAGTACCGTCCCCTCGCCGGGGAAAAGGTGCGGGTGGTGTTCGGAAGCGATCCGGCCTGGCGGGCTCCGGGGTCGGGCCATGCCTTCACCACGGATGCAAAGGGCGAAGCGAATTTTACCACCCAGGCCAGCTTGGACCGGCGCTGGCGGTCGCCTTCGGGGCCCCTTCCGCCCGCCTTGCCCAACCTGCCCCAGGCCACCGACCATCTGATGGCCGCGGCGGAATTGGCGTACGCAGGCTTCCACTGGCTCTACGCCGTGGACCTATGCCGCTTCCGCAATGGCGATGTGCTGCAGGATGGCTTCGAGGTATTCACGCTCGACGCCAAGGGCCAGTTCTCGCGCAAGGCCGCCCGGGACGGGCGGGACTGGCGCATGGCGGACCTGGGGGGCCTCATGCTCACCGCGCCCGGCCACGAGCCGTGGAACTACCTGCTGGAACCGCTGGATTCGGCCGCGTCGCCGCCTCACTGGCGGCTGACCCTCGCCTTCAAGCGAGCCCCGGCGCCCGTGCGCCGCTAAGCGTTTCCTTCAAACCTAGGGCCGACAGCGGTGCGCTAGGCTGTTCTGGATTCGCCCTCATCCATCGCCCGCTCTGGAGCCCTCATGCCGCGCGTCCTGCCTTCGCTCCTGCTCACGCTCCTCCTCGGCTCGCCGGCGCTGCATTCCCAGGAACCGGCGAAACCGGCTCCGACGGAAGCCGCCAAACCCGAGGCCAAGCCCGACGCGGAGCCAAAGGCCGAGTGCTCCGTCACCCACCACAGCCTCCGCATGGGCGGGATTCCCCTGGCCTACACCGCCCAGGCAGGCACCTTCATCCTGCGGGACGCCAAAGGCGAGCCCTGGGCCCGCATCGGCTATACGGCCTACCTGAAGGAGGGCGCGGCAGCCAACGCCCGGCCCATCACCTTCGCCTTCAATGGCGGGCCGGGGTCTTCATCCATCTGGCTGCACATGGGTGTCCTGGGCCCCCGGCGCGTCGCCACGCCCAATGCCGAGCTCGCGCCACCCCCGCCCTACCGCGTCGTGGACAATGCGGAATCCCTGCTGGATGTGTCCGATCTGGTGATGATCGACCCCGTGGGCACTGGTTTCAGCACCGCCTTGGGCAAGGCCAAGGACAAGGATTTCTGGGGCGTCGACCCGGACATCGAATCACTGTCCCGCTTCATCGCCCAGTTCACCGGCGAGGCCGGCCGCTGGAATTCCCCGAAATACCTCCTGGGCGAAAGCTACGGCACTACCCGCGGCGCCGCCATCGCGGACTACTCGCAAGGCAATCTGGGCCTCGCTTTCAACGGCGTGGTGCTGGTCTCGGTGGCGATGGATCTGGAGTCGGTGTTCACTTGGCCGGGCAATGAACGGCCCTTCCCTTATTTTCTGCCCACCTACACCGCCGTAGCGGCCTACCACCATGCGCTGCCCGCAGAACCGGACGACTTGAAGGTCTTGCTGGTCGAAGCCCGCGCCTTTGCCATGGGTCCCTATGCCGCCGCGCTGGCCAAGGGCGACCGCCTGCCGGATGCGGAGCTGGACACGCTGGCCCAGCGGATGCATGCCTTCACGGGGCTCTCAGCGGACTACCTCAAAGCCGCGCGCCTGAAGGTGAATCCCGACGCCTTCCGCCAGGAGCTGCTGCGTTCAAAAGGCCTTACCGTGGGCCGCATCGACGCACGCTTCACGGGCCCGAACCAGGATCCCCAGGCCGAGAGCGCGCCCTGGGATCCCCACGGCAATGCTGTGGGGCCGGCGTTCACGGCCGCGTTCATGGACTACCTCCACAAGGATCTGAAATTCGGCGACGGCAAGGACTACCACGTCCGGGCCGACGGTGTATTCCCGAGCTGGGACTTCAAGCACAAGGTGGGCGGTGCCACCCAGGCCATGGTGAACACCACGCCGGACCTGCGCCATGCGCTGCTCACCAACCCCCACCTCCGGGTGCTCGTGCTCAACGGGCTCACGGACCTCGCCACCCCTTTCCTGGCCACGGAATACACCATGGACCACCTGGATCTGCCGCCGGCCTACCGTGCCCACGTGGAGCAGAAATACTTCGAGTCCGGCCACATGATGTACCTCCACGAGCCCGAGCTGAAGCAGATGAAGAACGAAGTGGCAAGCTTCATCACGCGGACGATGCACCCCTGAAGCGCCCCCAGCAGACCGTCCACCAACGGCTAGCCCTCAAATCTGGCGGCATGGAGGATATTCAAGGTGAACTAAATTGCCGCCCATGAACCGCCTGCTCATCACCGAAATTTCCAGAGCTGCAGTAACACTTGCACTATGATTGGCCTAGCTCCCATGCCACTTCAACCCGGTACGAAACTAGGTCCATATGAGATCGTGTCGTCCCTCGGCGCCGGGGGGATGGGCGAAGTCTACAAGGCGAAGGACACAAGGCTGGACCGCTTCGTGGCCATCAAAGTGCTGCCCTCCGAGATGGCCGCGAACCCAGACGCGCTGGCCCGTTTCGAGCGCGAGGCCAAGGCCGTGGCGGCGTTGAACCATCCGAACATCACGGGTATTTTCGACATCGGGCGAGTGGAGGACACTGCCTATGCGGTGATGGAATTGCTGGAAGGCGAATCGCTCCGCACGCGCCTTTTGAACGGCGCCCTGACGCCGCGCCTCGCCACCGAGCTGGCCGTCCAGATGGCGCATGGCCTTGCCGCGGCCCACGACAAGGGCGTCATCCACCGAGATCTCAAGCCGGATAATTTATGGATCACCGCCGAAGGTCGCCTCAAGATCCTCGACTTCGGCTTGGCGAAGCAGGTGGCGCCCATGGGCCGTGGTTCGCAGTCCTACCTGGCCACCCAGGCCGTGAGCCCCGGTCACCTGCTGCACACCGAAGAGGGCATGATCCTCGGCACCATGGGCTACATGAGCCCCGAGCAGGTGCGCGGCGAAACCGTGGATGCCCGAAGCGACCTCTTCAGTTTCGGGGTCGTACTGTTTGAAATGCTCACGGGCCAGAAAGCTTTCACTCGCAACACCGCTGCCGACACCATGGCCGCAATCCTGAAAGAGGATCCGCCGGAATTGATGGACTCCGGAAAACCCATGCCCATGGGCCTCCGCCGCATCGTGGATCACTGTCTGGAAAAGATTTCGGCCCGACGTTTCCACGATGCCCAGGACCTCGCCTTTGCGCTGGAAAACGCGGCGGCGCCTGCCACGAATTCCAACTCCCCCTTTGCCGCGACCTTCGCTCCGCAAAGCCGTAAGGTTTCCTGGAAATTGGCCCTCGGCGCCTCAGGCCTTCTGGCGCTCGCGGGATTGGTGGGCTGGGGGCTTCACGCGATGTGGGCGCCACCCGCAAGCAACAGTCCCGTGGCCCTGCGCTTCCTGACCTACAGCGGCCGGGACACCTCTCCGGCCGCCAGTCCCGACGGCAAGACCCTTGCCTTCTCGTCCAATCGGGACGGTCAGTCGCGCATCTGGGTGAAGCAGCTCCGGAGCGGCGGAGAAGTTTCCCTCAGCACCGGGCCCGACGACTTCCCGCGCTTTTCCCCCGATGGCTCCTCGATCCTGTTTGCGCGCAGCGAAGGCAGCGGGACATCCCTCTTCCGGATGTCCATCCTGGGGACGGATCTCCACAAGATCGTGGACAACGCCGCCCAAGGGGACTGGTCTCCCGATGGCGAGCGCATCGCCTTCATCCGCGTGCTCACGGAGGGTGGCACGTCCACCTCCATCCTCTACCTCATCGACGCCGCAGGGGGCGCCGAGAAGGAACTGGCGCGGTTCCCCTCCCAGCTGTTGACGGCCCCGCGCTGGAGCCCGGACGGCAAAGCCCTAGCCCTCACCACGGACCTGAACGCCCAAGGCGGCCTTCTGGGCAAGATCATCCGAGTTTCGATCAAGGACGGAAGCCACCGGGAATTTCGCCCGGCCGGAAAGTTCGGCGCGATCTCCGCCGCGG
>JANXPB010000157.1 GCA_025357545.1 Holophagaceae bacterium | reverse complement strand
CAACAGCGCGTTCAGCAGGTAGTCGTAGCGCTCAATGAACGAGAACTGGGCCCCATCGGCGAAGGTGCCCCAGGCATGGCGGGACAGGCCCAGCAGGTTCGTGAGGAGTTTCGCGAGCTCTGAGGCGTGGTGTTCCATCGTGGTTCCCAGGAAGAAGACGTTTCAGGCGTTCAGGTCAGGGCCAGGTCGGCGGCGCGGGGCGGCGGAACGCGGCCACCGCCTGCCAAGCAGCCATCAAGAGGATCGCCGCGACGAAGAGCAGGAGGCCCATCGCCAGCGGAAGTCCTTCCCGAGGCACGATCCCCATCATCCCACGCAAAGTGAGGACGATCAACGCGAGTTTCACCAGGGTGAGGAAGCCGTAGAACCAGCGCAGCCGCACCTTGGGCGTGAGCATGCGGGCCACCAGGAGGCGGTGCAGGCTCCAGAAAGCGATGGACACCAATCCCCCCACGGCGAAGGCGAAGGCGGCACCCCAGCCCCGGATGGCCCAGGCGGGGGCTCCCAGGGCCAGCAGAAGCCACTGCAGCCGCAGCACGGCGCCCAACAGCCCGCTGCCGGGATCGGCGCCCTTCCCGGATTCAGGGGCCAGGGGGTTCATCGGGGCCTTCTTTTGGGGGCATGGGAGATTTGGGTTTGGACATCCGCACGGTCACCTTGTAGAGCTCATAGAACCCCGTGGCGATGCCCCAGGCGATACCCCAGAGGCCCCCGCCGTAGGCATGGCCGAAGCGACCGCCCAGCCAACGGCCAGTGAAGTAGCCCAGCACAATGGCGATGGGGAACACCATGCCCAGGGAGATGAGGTCCCCCCAGAGGGCTCTTTCCTTGGGATCCACGCTGCTGGGCCTCGGCCGCACCATCTGCCTTCCCTCGGTTGAAAAAAAGCGCGGGGGACCGCCCCCGCGCTTTCAAGCTGATCCGGCCACGGTCACTTGCCCGTGAAATCCAGCACGGCGGCCTTGGGGGCCTCCTTCTCGAACCAGCGGATGTCGTCGGTCCATTGCAGCAGCTTGGGGCCGAAGGCGGTGCCGACGATCACGAGGGCGCAGGCCACTCCGATCAGGTATTTGGAGAAGGGGTCCAGGGGTGCCACCTCGCCCTCCGGCGCCTCCTTGAAGTACATCTGCTTCACCACTTCCAGGTAGTAATAGGCGCTCACGGCGGAGGTTAGCAGCGCGATGACCACCAGGGTGGTGAACCCCTGCTGCACCGCCAGGAGGAACAAGAAGAACTTACCGAAGAAGCCGATGAGCGGCGGGATGCCCGCCAGGCTCAGCAGGAAGACCAGCATCGAAAATGCCAGCAGGGGGTGGCGTTTGCCGAGGCCCCGGAAGTCATCGATGCGCTCGCCCTCGCCCTTCCCTTGCAGGTAGATCACCACCGCGAAGGCCCCGGTGTTCATCACCAGGTAGGACAGCATGTAGAGCCACACGGCCTGCGCCCCGGCCTGGCCGTCCCGGCTCAGCACGCCCAGCAGCATGTAGCCCACGTGGGCGATGGAGGAATAGGCCAGCAGGCGTTTCATGCTCTGCTGCCGGATGGCCGCCACGTTGCCCAGGACCATGCTAGCGCCTGAAATGACCATCAGCGGGGTGGTCCAGTCGTAGGAGATGTTATGGAAGCCCGTGCCGAAGATGCGCAGGAAGACCGCCAGGGAGGCTGCCTTGGGGGCCGTGGCCATCCAGGCGGTGATGGGCGTGGGGGCGCCGTCGTAGGCATCCGGCGACCACATGTGGAAGGGCACCGCAGCCACCTTGAAGCAGAGCCCCACCAGCACCATCAGCACGCCGGAGAAGACCAGCAGGCTCTTATCGGCGGCGACCACCGCCAGCTTCTGGTTCAGCTCCGTCAGGTTGGTGGTGACGCCCCCCACGGCCGCGAAGAGCAGGGAGATGCCGTAGAGCAGGATGCCGCTGGAGAAAGCCCCCAGCAGGAAGTACTTCATGCCCGCCTCGATCGAGCGCTCCTGGTTGCGCAGGTAGGCCACCAGGATGTAGACGCAGAGCGCCATGAGCTCGATGGAGAAGTAGATGGACACGAAGTCCACGGCCCCGCACATGAACAGCATGCCGCTGGTGCCCAGGAGGATCAGCACGTAGTACTCGACCGTGTGCTCCTGGAGGGCCCCCAGCACGGGCTGGCTCAGGAGCACCGCGAAGATGGAGCCCAGAATGCAGAGCACCTGGAAGCCTTTGGTGAGGCCGTCGACCTTGTACATGGCGGAGAAGCCAAGCCCATTGGGGGCCGTCAGGGCGAGGACCAGGCAGGCCACCAGGATCGCCAAGGTCGGCAGGGCCCACTTCTGCTTCTCGCCCTTGGTCCAGGGCAGCAGCCAGCTGTCCAGGGGCCACAGCATGAGCGTTCCCGCGGCCATCAGCAGGATCTGCGGCCAGATGTAGTGGATGTCGTGGCTGAGGTTCTCCCACAGCCCCGAGGCGAAGGAGGGCATCAATGACCTCCCCCGGTGGCGTGGACGGCCGGCGCCTCGGCGGAGGCTTCATGGGCCACGCCTTCGGCGGCCGGTGTGGCCTCGGCTTCGGGAGCCTCCATGGCGTGCATGCCGGCCTTGGCAGCCTCGGCCTGCTTCGCGGCAAGCAGTTCAGCCTGGTGGAAACCGGGGCGCACCTGCTCCACCAGCTTGGCCACGGGCCTGTCCATGATGTCCATGAAGGGCTTGGGGTAGAGCCCGATCCACACCGCCATGATGATCAGCGGTGTGAAATAGGCAATCTCGCGGAAGTTCAGGTCTTCCATCTTGGCATTCACGTCGGAGATCGGTCCGAACATCACCCGCTGGAACATCCAGAGCATGTAGGCCGCGCCTAGGATGATGCCCGAAGTGGCCGCGACGGCCACCCAGGGCCAGGTCTGGAAGGTACCCATCAGGATGGTGGCCTCGCCGATGAACCCGTTCAGCAGGGGCAGGCCGATGCTGCTCATGGTCATGAGCATGAAAATGGTCGCGTAGATGGGCATGGTCTTCGAAAGTCCGCCGTAGTCAGCGATCTGCCGGGTGTGCCGCCGCTCGTAGACGATGCCCACCGCGAGGAATAGTCCCGGGGTCGAAATTCCGTGGTTGAGCATCTGGAAGAGCGCGCCCTTCAGACCCCACGGGTTGAGCGCGAAGATGCCGAGCATACAGAGGCCCAAATGACTGACCGAGGAATAGGCCACGAGCTTCTTCATATCCTTCTGGATCATGGCCACCAAGGCGCCGTAGATGACGCCGATGAGCGCCAGGGCCAGGAACCAGGGCATCAGCTCCTTGGTGCCCTCCGGCACGATGGGCAGGAGGAAGCGCACGAAGCCGTAGGTGCCCATCTTCAGCAGGATGCCGGCCAGGATCACGGAACCCGCGGTCGGGGCCTGGACGTGGGCGTCCGGCAGCCAGGTGTGGAAGGGGAACATCGGCACCTTGATGGCGAAGGCCAGGAAGAAGGCCAGGGCCAGGAGGATCTGGAAGGTCGTGGTCTGGCTCGCGATGAGCTGGACGGTCTGGGCGCTCTGGAAGGCGGCCAGGGAGAAATCGTAGTGGCCCGTGGCCTTCTGCTGCAGGAAATAGATGGCGAAGATGGCCACGAGCATCAGCACCGAACCCGCGAGGGTGTACAGGAAAAGTTTGATGGCCGCGTAGAGCTTCTGGGGGCCGCCCCAGATGCCGATGAGGAAGTACATGGGCACCAGCATCACTTCCCAGAAGATGTAGAACAGGAACATGTCCTGGGCGATGAAGACGGCCAGCATGGCGGTCTGGAGCACCAGCAGCCACACGTAGTATTCCTTCCAGCGTTCCTCGATGTTGCCCCAGGAGCAGAGCGCCGCGATGGGCCCGATGAAGGTGGTCAGAAGCCAGAGCAGGAGGGAGATGCCGTCCATGCCCACGCTGAACTTGACGCCCAGGGAGGGCATCCAGTCGCAGGCATAGGCGAACTGCACCGCATCACTGCTGCGCTCGTACCAGAACCAGTGGGGCACGCTCAGCAGGAAGCTGACGACCAGAATGGCCACGGAAGCCTTCTGGAATACTTCCCGCTTTTCGTTGGGCACGAAGAGCAGGGCCAGTCCGCCCAGCAGGGGCAGGAAAGTGGCCAAGAGCATCAGTTGGGTTGCACCGGTCATCACATTGGGCATATGAACTCCAAACTCAAATCACGAAATCAGGCGAGGAATTTCCAGAAGGCGAAGGCCAGGAAACCGAGGATCATGACGAAGGCGTAGTTCTGGACCTTGCCGCTCTGCAGCGACTTGAAGCCCAGGGATCCCTGCTGCAACGTCCAGGCCACCAGGTTCACCAGGCCGTCCACGACCTTGGCGTCGAACCAGTTGCTGGCCCGGGCGGAGAGCAGCGTGAAGCGCGCCGCGCCGTTCACCATGCCGTCCACCACCCAGGTGTCGAAGCTCCAGAGCTGGGCCGAGAGCTGCTTCAAAGGGTTGATGACCATGGCGTCGTAGAACTCGTCCACGTAGTACTTCGCATTCACCCACTCGAAGAGCTGCGGGAAGCGCGCGACGAAGGCCTTGGCGCGGCTCCAGGAGGGATCAGTGACGTACATCCACCAAGCCAAGCCCATGGCGCTGAGGGCCCAGGCGATGGCGAACGCCATCAGCTGGTATTCGATGGATTCCGCGGCGTGGTGGCCTGCATGCACTGCCTGAACCTGGTAGAGGATAGGTTCGAGCCACTTGCTGAAGAGCTCGCCGCCCTTGAGGCTCGAGGGCAGGTTCAGGAAGCCGAGCACCGCTGCCAGCACCGCGAAGATGAAGACCGGCACCCACATGTTCCAAGGCACTTCTGCCGGTCCGTGGCCATGGCCGCCGTGCTCATCGAGGTCGCCGTGGCCACCATGCGTGAGGTCGTCGGGATCGTGGGGCGTGTGGCCGTGGTCCGTGTGGGCATCCTCATGGGAGGCATGCGCATCCGCGTGGCCGTGGTCATCGCCGTGGGCGTGGTCATCATGGTGGGCTTCGCTCGGGACGGTCAGGCCGTAGGGATCGTCCCCCGCGCCACGGTATTCCCCGAAGAAGGTCATGGCCATGAGGCGGACCATGTAGAAAGCGGTGCAGAAGGCCGCCAGCATGCCCATGCCCCAGCACATGTAGTAGAAGGCGCCCTCACCTTTCCAGCCGTGCTCGAAGACCTTCCAGAGGATTTCATCCTTGGAGAAGAAGCCAGAGAAGGGCGGCACACCGGCGATGGCCAACGTGGCGAGGCCCATGCTGGCGAAGGTCCACGGCATGTACTTCCGGAGGCCGCCCATGTTGCGCATGTCCTGCTCGTGGTGGCAGGCAGCGATCACCGAGCCGGAGCCAAGGAACAGGCAGGCCTTGAAGGCGGCGTGGGTGAAGACATGGAACATCCCCGCCGTGAACGCGCCGGCACCCAAGCCCATGAACATAAAGCCCAGCTGGGACACCGTGGAGTAGGCCAGCACTTTCTTGATGTCGTACTGGGCGAGGCCCATCGTCGCGGCGAAAAGCGCCGTGAGGGATCCCACTAGCAGCACCAGCGAAAGGGCCGCCGGCGCCTGCACGTAGATGAAGTTGAGCCGGGTGATCATGTAGAGGCCCGAGGTCACCATGGTCGCGGCGTGGATCAGGGCGCTGACGGGCGTCGGGCCCGCCATAGCGTCTGGCAGCCACACGTAGAGCGGGATCTGGGCGGATTTGCCCGCGGCGCCCACGAAGAGGCAGCAGCCGATGAGGTTGAACCAGAAGGTGGGGGTGCCCGAGTGGCCGAACAGCGTGATGGATGGCGCGTGGCTGATGCCGCGCACCATGCCCATGAGCGTGTCGTAGTCCACGGTGCCGAAGATCATGATGATGAGGAAGAAGCCGATCATGAAGCCGAAGTC
>JANXPB010000154.1 GCA_025357545.1 Holophagaceae bacterium | reverse complement strand
CATGAACAAAGCCGAACTGGTCACCGCCATTTCGGACAAGGCCGGAATCACTAAGGCCCAGGCTGCTGCAGCCCTGGATCAGGTGATCTCCAGCGTGTCCGGCGCTCTGCGCACTGGCGACAAAGTCACGCTTGTTGGCTTCGGGACCTTCTCCACCGTGAGCCGCGGACCTCGCACCGGCCGCAACCCCCGGGACAACAAGCCCATCAAGATCGCCGCCAAGAAGGTCGCGAAGTTCAAGCCCGGCAAGAAGCTCGCTGACGATGTCAACGGCAAGGGCGGCAAGAAGAAGAAGTAAGGCCGCCCCCACTCGCAATTCTCTCCTGAAACTTGGTGATGTTGTTCAGCCCGCACTCGCGGGCTGAATTTTTATCAACTCGTGTTTTACAGCCATTATATTTTGTTCCACACCATTAAATTTAAAATTGCCCCCCGCCTAGGCATCGTTCGACTTGATCTGCCTAAAATACCGCCATGGTTGGGAAAGGGCCTTCAGCAACCTCCCCACCCCCCACCGTGCCCCATCCTAGCGCATGGCTGTCCACGCCGATGCCGTGCCACGCTTCCCTTCTGGGCCGAACCAAGGCCAAAAACGAGGCTCCCACTGACCTTGGAACACGTGGATAGGCTCCTTCCCGGGGCGATGTCATTCTTAAGGGGTTCCGATGTCCAGCCCAGCGCCCGAATCAGCCCCGCCCCCGATCGCCCTTTGCCTGGGCGGTATGGATCCCTCCGGCGGCGCCGGCCTCCTTCGGGATGTCCTGACCCTCTCGGCCATGGGAATCCATCCCATGGCGGTCTGCACCGCCGAAACGGTGCAGAACGGCCTCGCCTGCCAACGGATCGCGGTGCCTGCCCTGGACCCGGTGGCCTGCGTGGAGAACCTGGGGCCCCATCTCATCGGCCGCTGGGGGGTGAAGCTGGGCCTCTGCGCCGTGGATGAAGGCACCTTCCAGAGGCTGGCGGCCACCTTGCAGGCGCTGAATCCCCCTCTCCGGATCTGGGACCCCATCCTGGCGCCCTCGGCCGGCGTCGGCCTCCACGACGGCCAAGCTCTGGGCCGCATGGCCGAAGCGCTTTTGAAAGATGGGGCCTGGGTGGTCTGCCCCAACCGGGGAGAAGCCGCCGCCTTGGCTGGCCTCCCTCCAAGCGAAATCCGAACCGCAGAGCCCGGGAGCCTGGCCAAGCCCTGGCTCAACTGCGGAGCCCGCGCGGTCTGGCTCAAGGGTGGCCATGCCGCCGGGGACCAGGTCCAGGATTTGTGGATCAACCAAGCAGGTATCACAGCCCTGCCCGTCTCTCCCCGATTACCAGGGCAGCGACGTGGCACCGGGTGCGCCCTGGCCGCTGCCTGGTTGGGCCTGCGGCTCAATGGCGCGGCTGATCTTGAAGCCGCCATCGGGGCCGCCGCTCGTCTCCGCGAACGGTGGCCCCGGGCCTTCAGCCCAGGTGGGGTCGGCCGACCCCTCTTCGCCCCGGAGGCCCCGTGCGCCTGATCGAAGGCAAGGGCCACGTCATCCGCTGCGCCCTTGACACGCCCTTCGCAGGGTGGACCGGCACCCGGGTGCTGGAGGGGGTGGCCCCGACCCCACCCTTGGCCCCCTGGATGGCCCTCCGGGCCCTCAACGAGATGACCGCCCTACTGCCGGGAGGCCTGGCCTTGGTTTGGGACGCGGAACCTTCGTGGCTCCCGGTGCTTGGCGGCGATCCACGCACAGGCTTCTTCGAGGCCCTGAGCACGCTGCCTGGTCTGTCCCTCCACCTTCGTGAAGAGGCCGCCGGGCATTTCAGCAAGGGCATCTTCCGGGGGTGGATCCATGGCCCGGCCATGCCCACTGGAAGCGCGGGCGACCTTTGGCGCCATGGCGCTTTCGGCTGGGTGCCTGACCAGGGGAAGGCCTGGTCCCTGCCGGATTTCGGCCATGTGCCCCACGGAGACACGGCCTTGTTAGGCGCATCGGATGAGGTGGTGCCGGGTTTCCTATGGGGGGAACTCCTGCTGCCCTTGGGAGCGCTGGCCTCGCTGGATGCCGAGGGACTCGCCGCAAGTCTAGAGTCGCTTCAGCTGGAACTGGAACGGGCCTTCAGCCTGCGCCTGGCCGAAGGGGGCTGGCCCGCCGCCCTGCCCTTCCAGCGCAAGCGCTGCGGCTGGCGGTTGGGGATCCTCGGCGGCACCGAATTCCAGGCCGCCAGCGGCGCCTGGGAGACCGCAGCAGAGGGATTGAAGGACCTGGCCCGGACTCTCGAAAAGCGATTGAAGGCCTCCGTCCAGGTGGGCCCTTGCCATGATGCGGAGGTGGCGCATCTGCTGGGGCTCCAGGCCATGCGGGAAGGTCTGCCCTGGCGTAACAGCCTGGCCCTGCCACCGGCGCCGCCGAGCTTCACCACCGGCCTGGGCGCCGATGCCCGCACCCCCTCGCCCTTGGAAGCGCGCGCCGCCTTTCCGCTGCCCTTGCGGGAGCTGCTGCAGCACCCGCCCGTGGCCCTTCTGCGGGTCCCGGCCGTTCCCAGCGAGGGGGCCGCCGAAGCCTTGTTGGCACGTCTCAATGCCATGCCGGCCCTGCGCTGGCTCCCGCCGGACATGACCCTGCCGGGCCCCTTCAACCCAGAGCAGTCCTGGGCGCCGGCCAGCGACTTCCCCTTTCCTTCGGATCCCCGGGCCGGTGTGCAACAGGGCCTGTTCGGCGAGTGGGAATGAAGCATTTCCCCCGATAGTCTTCCCTGGACCCGGAGCCGCTGGCTCCATCCAAGGCTCCCGCCCCACTCCGGCGGTGTCGTGACTCAGCCGTTCCTCGTCGCCCAGGGCACCACGGGCAAGGGGAGGAGCTGGCAATCCTGCCGCGCATGGCCAACCGCCAGGGGCTCACCGCCGGGGCCATCGGCACGGGCAAGGCCATGAGTCGGCGCGTGCTGGCCGAACGCTTCAGCGCCATCGGTCTGCCGGTCTACCTGGCAGACGTGAAGGGCGCTATTTCGGGCATGGCCAAGACAGGGTCTGAATATCCAAAATGCGCCGAACGGATGATAGCGCTGGGCTCCCCGGCTTTTGCGTTCCAGGGCTGCCCCGACACCTTCGGTGACTTCTTCGGCCAGGCCGGGCATCCGGCCTGCACCACCATCGGCGACCTGGGCGCCCTGCTCCTGTCGAGGATGCTCAACCTCAACGTTACTTAGGAAGGCGTGCTGTCCATGGCCTTCCGGATCGCCGACGACAGCTGCTTGCTGCTGCTGGACCTCAAGGACCTCTGGTCCATGCTGCAGCACATGGATGGCCGCGCTCCGGAATTCAAGACCCAGTTGGGCAATGTGAGCACCGCCAGTGTCGGGGCCATCCAGCGGGCCGGCTGGAGCTGGAAAAGCAGGGCTGGTTTTCTTCTTTGACGAAGCCCACGTCCTCTTCTAGGATGCGCCAGACGCGCTGCTCACCGAGATCGAACAAGTGGTGCGCCTCATCCGCTCCAAAGGCGTCGAGGTCTATTTCTGCAGCCAGAATCTCCTCGACATCCCCGACAAAGTGCTTGGGCAATTGGGCCATCGCTTGCAGCTGGTGGCCTGCCCCCAAATTCTGTACCACTCATAAAATTAGGGTTGGGTGGTTGTGACCCGCCCCGGTTTTCCATCGCAGTTCTAGAGTGAGGAATCTGGCCTGTTGGGGCCTCCAGGGCCGATGAATTCGGCCTCGGGAGCGGTTGTAGTCATCAGGATTCTCCGTCCCGCAAAAGCTCTTCACCAACTGGCCCTTCGCCCTCATGGCGGAGCGCCTCCGGCTGGGGAACGGCAGGGTCAAGGGTGCTGTTTCCCTTGACCCTGCCGTTCTCCAGCCGATCACTCTTCCTGGAGGGCGAAGGGCCGTCCCGATACCTTGCTGCAAACCATGCCGGGGGCTCATCTCCGATCGAGCTGTGCGGGCGGTGATGGTTGTAGTCATGGCGCCAGGCGGCGAGCTTGCCTTGCGCCTCCGCCCTGCTGCGAAAGATCTCCACGTTCAGGCACTCATCCCTCAGCCGGCCGTTGAAACTTTCGATGACTCCGTTCTCGGTGGGCTTGCCGGGCCGGATGAATGCCAACTGGATGTGGTGTTCCTCTGCCCAAGCATCCATGACCTTGCCGGCGAATTCGGAACCGTTATCCACGGTGATCGAGATGGGCTTACCGCGCTCCTGAACAGACAGATACAGGGACTCCGCCACATCTGTTCCGTTCATTCGCGGCTTGCCGCCAATTCCTTCAGCCGCATCCGCAGCGCCGTCTGGGGATCCCGCCGATGCTTGTACCGCAGGCTCGCCCGACAGATGCACATCAGGCCGCTAGCCCGGCGCTCGGTCAATCCGAAGCCGTCCCGAGCCCAGATTGCCAAGTTCCGCCGCACTGCGGCCTTTAGACTTTTTTTGAGAGCACCTCCTGAAGGATGTGCTTGTCCAGGCTCAGATCCGCCACCAGCCGCTTCAGCCGAGCATTCTCCTCTCGGAGCTGCCTCAGCTCCCGCAGTTCAGAAATGCCAAGCCCCGTGAACTGCTGCTCCCACCGGTAGAAGGTCTGCTCGCTGACTCCCAGCTTCCGACACACCTCACCTACCTTTGCTCCGTTCTCTGCCTGCTTCAAGGCAGAGACGATCTGCTCCTCACTGTGTCCCTTCCTTGGCAGCTCTGCCTCCTTGGCTGGGCTCCCCACAGAATGCCCCTCCAAGACCCGATTTTCACCTTTCGACTGGTCTGGTTTTTGGGTTTAGGGTCAAATCTACCCACACAATTCAGCGAAGAGCCCTTTTTCTTGATTCAACAACCGTCTCTGATCTTGTTTAGCATTTTTTGATTGCCGATTGGATTTTGTAGCCGCCCATTCCCAGCAAATCCTGGCCCTCACGCCGCCTGCATGTGCTTGAGCGCTTCCAGATCGGCCAGCAGTTCTTCCGGGTCGTTGCACTGGTTCAATTTCTGCCGGAAGGCCACACCGCCGGGGATGCCTTTGGTGAACCAGGAACCGATCTTCTTGATCTTGTGCAGGGCCTCGCGTGGTTCCAGCAGTTCCAGCAAGATGCGGAAGAAGCGCAGGGTGGCGTCCACGCGCATCTCCGTGGTCACCTGGAATTCGGGGTCCAGCACTTCACGAAAGATGAACGGATTGTAAAGCGCGCCCCGGCCGATCATCACGGCGGCGCAACCGGTTTCGCGGTCCATGCGGAAGGCGTCCTGGGGCGTGATCACATCGCCGTTGCCAATGATGGGATAGCGCACGCCGGCGTCGACGGCGCGCGCGATGATGCTCCAGTCGGCGCTCCCTTCGTACTGCTGGGCCCGGGTGCGGGGATGGATGGCCAAGGCATCGATGCCCACTGATTCGAACATGCGGAGGAAGTCCAGGAACTCGCCTCGCTCTTTCTGGGAGGCATCCCAGCCCGCGCGCATCTTCACGGTGACGGGGATCTTTACGGCCCTGACCATGGCCGAGACGCAGGCTTCCGCCAGTTTCACATCCCGCAGCAGGGCCGAGCCCGCGCCGCCCTTCGTGACATTGCTGGCGGGGCAGCCCATGTTGAGGTCCACCATATCGGCGCCGGCCTCCTCGCAAAGCTTGGCGGTCTCCGCCAGCACCGACGGCGTGCCTCCCGACAGCTGCATCGAGTAGGGGTGCTCACCGGTATTGGCCATCATCTTTTCGGCCTTGCGGGCGGAGCGGATGAGCGCCTCGCTGGAGATCATTTCGCTCACCACGAGGCCCACACCCCCGATCTCCTTGATGAATTTCCGGAAGGGCT
Organism: Holophagaceae bacterium; assembly: GCA_025357545.1. GTDB lineage: Bacteria > Acidobacteriota > Holophagae > Holophagales > Holophagaceae > JANXPB01. The sequence goes on along the minus strand of JANXPB010000154.1, from coordinate 10,900 downwards.
GGTCCGTGATCTCGTGCAGCGGAGCCATCACCAGCCGGGGGCTGATCTCAAGACTGCGGATGAAAAACGAACCGTGGGGGAAAGTCATATGGGCCTGAGGGCTTTTGCTCCAACTACCCAGATTACGTGCAATCTTGGAAAAACTCACGCCCTCCACCCTATTCAGATCACTGGTGTTTGGGTTTGAACAGGCCACTGAAGAATCGCTTCATCTTGCCAGGCGCTTCCGGCTTGGCTTTGGAGCCGCCTTTGCGATGGACGGGTATCTGCAATTGAATGGGCTCCGGCAGGGAACGCTCCGGCTGGGTCTGGGTGATCCAGGGCACATAACCTGCCTTTTCCACCTTCAGGATATGGGTGCCCTCGCCAGGAATTTCAAGGTTCTCCATTGGCGTTACGCCCTTCAGATTGCCATCCAGGAAGACTTGGGCGCCCTCGGGCTCGCTGAGCACGGGCCTTCGATAGGGCGCGGCTTTCAAGGCGAGAACCAGCTTTCGCTCTTCGGAACCCAATTCGTGCTCCAGAGGCAGGTAGCCCTGTTTGCGTAAATGGATGCTCCGTACACCAGAACCCACTCGAATATTCCGCAGCGGTGTGTCCCCCAGAGGAGTGCCGTCCGCCTCCACAAGAGCTCCCGGAGGCTCGGATTCGATGCTCATGATCCGCGCCGTCCCCTGCGCGATCCACCACCAGGCTCCGCCGAGGAGGGCCGCCAGAAGAAGAGCCCCGGCGCTGAGGGACCACCTTGGCCATGGGCGCCGGTCCGCGAGGGCCCGGATGGCCGGCAGACTGGCGGTTCGAAGCTGCGAGGGCAGCGTGGCTCCAGCTTGCAACCGGGCCCGGTGGCGGGCCTCGTGCTCCAGGGGAAGGACCTCCACCAACTCCAGCAGGAACTCTTCCAGACCTGCAGGCCGCTTGGAAGGGTCCTTATGGAAGGCCCGTTGAAAAAGCTCCCGCATTGCTGGGGCCATGCCTTCTGGAAACCGGGGCGATTCGTGGGCGATCAGGAACAGCGTGGCGCTGATGGTTTCGCCGGGAAACGGCGCGGCTCCGGTGATGCACTCGAAGGCTGTGACGGCGAAGGCCCAACGGTCCGTCGCGGCACTGGCGCGCCCCCCCGCCAGCAGCTCTGGCGCAGCGTAGGCCGGGGTTCCCAAATATGCGGCGGTCATGGTGTAGGCGGGGTCCTCGTCCTTGGCAATGCCGAAATCCATGAGTTTGAGGAGGCCTTCCTTCGTCACCAGGATATTTTCGGGCTTCACATCCCGGTGCACGATGTCGGCACGATGGGCCGCCTCAAGGCCGCTGCGAAGCTGGCCGAGCAACGCGATGCCCTCATCCGGCGCCAGCACGCCCTGGTGGAGGCGCTCCCGCAGGCTTTCGCCTTCCACGTGTTCCATGGCGATGAAAGGGCCCACACCCGGCTCGTCACCCACATCGAACACCGTGACGACATTGGGGTGGTTCAGGCGGGCGGAGATCTCCGCCTCCCTTTGGAAGCGCCTCAGTCCATCCCGGCGCGCCAGGGCTGCACCATGCACCACCTTGATGGCCACGCCCCGTTTCAGAAGCGGATCCTCCGCCAGGTACACCACTCCCATCGCGCCTTCGCCGAGGGTGCCCAGCACCCGGTAGCGGCCGATGGTGATGGGATCAAGACCCATGGCCGCCCCTGGGCCGGGTCAGATCTTCAAACGGTTGAGGCGGCGGGCCGATTCCAGCACCGACAGGCGCAGGAGCAACTTCAACCGCTGGCGGAGGTCCCCGGCGTCGGGGTTCTTGCCAAGGAACTCCGACGCACCACAGGGCGACTCATTCAGCTCGGCCTTCAGGTCCGCCTCGGCCACCAGCATGAGGATCGGCAGGTGGGCCGTGGCTTCGGATTCGCGGATGTAGCGGGAGACTTCCACCACATCGCCCAGGGCAGGATTGTGCTCTAGCACCAGCAGGTCCGGCAGCATCTCAGCTTCCAGGGCTTCCGATAAGGCCGCTAGGCCTTCGAAGGTGCGCCCGGAGTAGCCATCGCGGTCCAATTGGGCGAGCAGGCGGTGGCACAGAGAAACAGTGGCGCAGGCCATCCAAACCATGGGCTTGTGGGCCGAACCCTTGCTCAACGGCTCATCCAGGGGGGCGGCCTCCCCCATCTGGGACTCCAGATCGCGGATCAGCAGTAAGGTCGAGAGCTTGGCCTGCAGCTCGGTTATGGATGGGGGCTTGCGCAGATAGCTATCAGCTCCGGCGGCGAAGCTGCGCTCCTTGGCATCGCGCCCGAGGGCGGTGAGGAGCACCACCGGCACGCCCTTCATGGCCGGCAGCCGTTTCATCCAGATGCAGGTTTCAAACCCGTCCATGCCCGGCATCACCACATCCATGAGCACCAGATCAGGCTTGATGCCCGGGACCATCCGCACAGCTTCTTCGCCATTCTTGGCGGTCGCCACTTCGCAGCCAAGCGTACGCACATGGGTCTCGAAGAGGCGGCGCATGAAGGAATCATCGTCCACCAGCAAGACCTTGCATGCGGAGAGATCGTGCCCAAAGCCCAGGATGATTCCCATCGGCCATTTCCTCCCAGTACATCCAAGTCCATTCTAGTCCGGCTCTAGGCACCGGCGATGAGGGTCCGGTTCCGGCCCTGGCGTTTTGCCTCGAGCAACGCCTGGTCTGCCATCTGCAGCAGGGCCTCTGAATCCGCGCCCACGTTGGCTTCGCCCGGAAAGCCTGAGATCCCGCAACTGAAGGACATCTCGAAGGGCTTGGATACGCCCAGGGGTTCGAGGCCCCGGTAATGGTGCATGGAAAAGGTCTCGCGGATGCTGTCCAGGCGGTTGCGGGCCCCGGCCTCATCGGTATCCAGCAGGATGGCTCCGAATGCGTCGCCTCCAAGTCGACCCAGTATGTCCGTCTCCCGCAGATGCTGCTGAAGATGGCGGGCCAGGCTGCGGATGACGCGATCGCCCACGGTGTGGCCGAACATGTCGTTCACGGCTTTGAACTGGTCGATGTCCATGACCGCCAGCACCAGGCTGCCCTGACGGCGTGCGGCGCGGGAGAGCTCCAACTTCAACTGGTACTTGAAATTTCCATAGTTGAGCAACCCGGTGAGGCTGTCCCGGTTCATGTTGGCGCGCAGCAGACGCGCGCGGGTCACCCGCGCGGCCAGGGAAGACACCAGGTGGTCCGGAGAGATGGGCTTCTCAAGGAAGTCGTCGCCCCCCAGGGAGAGGCCCCGCAATTGCCGGTCCGTGTCCGTCTCCGACGAAAGGAACACGATGGGGATGCCCATGAAGGCATCCTGCTGGCGAATCACCGTGGCCAGCTCAAGGCCCGAGCAACCCGGCATGTAGAGGTCCATGAGGATGAGGTCCGGCCTTTCGACCACGAGGGGCCCCATCACCTGCAGCGGGTTCCCCACCACGTTCACCTGCATGCCGGCCTTGCGCAGCACATGGGCATAGTGGGTGGATTCCGTGGCGGAATCCTCGATCATCAGGATGCGGCAGGGATCAGGTCCGCGAAACCCCACCAGCACTTCCAGGCGGGAGATGAGCTGGGCTATCTCCAGGGGTTTCGTGAAATAGCCCAGGCCGCCGGCGCGCACCGCTTCCAGTCGCGCGCTCAGGTCATCCCGGATGGAGATGAAGAGCACCGGCGGCAGGGCTCTGCCCAGTCGGGCCTGTTCGGAGAGGAACAAAGGGCCGGCCAGATCACCTTCTGGGTGCATGACATCCATGATGATCGCCGCGGGCTGCTCGCCTTCGAGGGCGGCTGGCAGGTCCTTCAGGGATTCGCAGTGCTCCGAACGGTAGCCGTAGCCCTCCAACTGGAGGATGAGGTCCCGCGCGAAAAATTCGTCATCCTCCACCACCAGGATCAGGGGGCCTTCATCTTCGGAATCGGACAGTAGCGGAAATTCCGCCGGAGCTCCTGCATGCCGGGGGAAATGAGCCACCCGCAGCGCCGCCTCCCGGAGGTTTTCCATGGCGAGCTTCAACCTTGCGGGGGGTGCCTGCTCCACCAAGTCTTCCTCCAGAGCCCGGGCGCATTCGGAGAGATCCATGAACCCAAAGGTTCCGGCGTTGCCCGCCAGATTGTGGGCCAGCCGATGAAGCAGTTCGGTGCGGCGGGCATCCCCTGGGCCCACCATTCCCCAGGTTTGCTCGATCTCCGCCATCTTGTCCGGAATGGCCTGGGAGAAACCCTCTTTTAGCTGGTGGAGCTGGTTCTGGATGTCGCGGTGAGAATCGGGCACGTCCTCCGCCTCCAAGCATCAACTATTGAGCGCTACAGGGATCATACGCATCGAAGTCCCGGTCTACCAGTCCCTTGGGGGCGACCGGAGGCACAAACTCACGGCGCACCAATCAAGGCCCCAGCCTTTGGCCATTGGATTCGGGGATTTCGAAATAGAACTCCGCTCCGCCCCCGGCCGCATCCGCGAAATCCATGGATCCGTGATGGCCCTCCACGATGGCCCGGGACACCGCCAAACCCAGTCCTGTGCCACCTTTCAGTCGGGTGTCGGAGGCATCGGCCTGGGCGAAGCGTTCGAAAATACGCCCGCGGAATGCCTGGGGAATGCCTGGACCGTGGTCCCTCACGGCGATCCGGATGAATGCGTTTCGCCGTTCCGCACCCACCTGCACGCACTCGCCCTTGGCGGAATATTTTGCCGCGTTGGACAGCAGATTCGCGAGGACCTGCATCAACCGGTCCTCGTCGGCCCACAGGCGCGCGCCTGGCGGCAAGGCACCGAGTTCAAAGGTGACGCCATGGGCCTCCCCGAAGGCGCGGTTGGCTTCCACGGACTGCTCCAGGAGCCCCCGGAGGTCCACCGCCTTGAAGGTGAAATCCATCTTGCCCGATTCGATCTTCTCCATGTCCAGGATGTCGTTGACGAGCCGGCCGAGACGTTCACTGTTCCTGAGGGCGATGTTCAACAGGTTGACGGCGGGCTCTGCCATGGGCCCCGCGACGCCCCCCGCCAGCAGGCCCAGCGAGCCCCGGATGCTGGTGAGCGGAGTCCGGAGTTCGTGGCTCACCGTGGCCACGAACTCATTTTTGAGCTGCTCAACCCGGCGCTTCTCCGTGATGTCCACCGCCACGCCGATGGCCCCGGTGATGGCTCCGCCCGCATCCCGCATGGGGGCGTACCAATTCTCAAAAGCCACCTTCGCCACCCCAAGCACGTTGGTGAAAGTCTCGCCCCCCAGGGCCCGGGCCACGTCGGTCCGGAGGCCTGGCAGCACCTGCTGCCACCGGTCGACGTTCTGGCCGACCACTAGTTCCGAACGGAGTTCAAGCACTTCCAGGCCGCGGCCCTGGGCCATGGTGAACACTCCATTCAAATCAAAGGAGAAGAGGATCATCGGTGCATGCTCGATGACCGCGTGCATGCGCTCCTCACTGAGCCGCAGCGCCTCGGCCGCCTGGGTGCGTTCGGTGATGTCGATGCCGGTCCCGATGATAAATTCAGGCTGCCCGTCCTCGCCCAACAGCACCGTGTCCGACCACTCGAAGAATCGCTCCTCACCAGTCTTGGTGACCCAGGTCGAGGTGCTGGATCTGGGATAATCCCCAGCTTTGCGCGAGAGGAACTCCCCCGCGGTGCTTTCCCGCGTGGATTCGGGTATGAACACGTCCCAGAACTGCCGCCCCAGGATTTCCACCGCCGGGTAGCCCGTGACCACCTCGCAAGCCCGGTTGAACCGGGCGATGCGCCCCTCCCAGTCCGTGACGACCACCAGGGCGCCCACGGTCTCCAGGATGGTGTCCGTGAAGTCCCGCTCCCGGCCGAGAGCCTCCTCGGCCTGGATGCGCTCGGTCACATCCCGCACCACTGAGACGATGCCTTCGATGAGCGGGGTCTGGAGCTGGTTGTGGGCGATCACATCCATGGTTCGGGCCGTGCCGTCCTGGGCCACTAATTGGAAGGAAAATGATTGGAGGGTGCCGGGCGGCGAAGCCACCAGGGACCGGTAATCGAGCCGCGCTGCAGGGCCTAGGACCGATGGCAGGAATTTCGTGATGGGGCGGCCGACCATGTCCCGGGGCTCGTAGCCCAGGATTTTCAGCACCGATGGACTCACATAGGTAATCACGCCCCCGGCATTCGAGATGGTGATGATGTCCGAGCCATTTTCGATGAGGGCCCGAAAGCGGGCCTCTCTTTCCAGCAGGGTCTGTTCGATCTGGATGCGCTGGGTGAGGTCCTGGCCCACGCCCACATATCCGGTGAGTTCCCCAACCGGGTTGCGGACGGCCGTGACCGAGAGCTGCACGGGCACCCGGCGGCCATCCTTACGGATGTAGGTCCATTCTCTTTCGTCCGTGCGGCCCAGGCGCGCCAGGGCGATAAAGGTTTCGAAGCCCAGCTCCACGGGCAGTCCCAATTGCATGCTGAGACTTTCGGCCCGCTCGGCCACCTCTTCTGAATCATGGAAAAGCAGGAGGGATTGGTTTCCCACCATCTCCGAAGCTTTGTAGCCGAGGATGTCCTCGGCCCCGGCATTGAAATGCTGGATGGTGCCTTGCAGGTCCGTGGCGATGATGGCCACGTGGGCGCTGTCGAAGATCGCCCGTTGGGTGGCCAGCACTCTCTCCAGTTCCACCGAGGCCGCCAGGATTCGAGCCCGGTCCCGGGCGGCGTTCTGGGCCAGGAAAACTGCCAGCCCGAGGAGGAGGGACAGGAGGCCGCCGCCTGCCAGCATGAAGGCAGGTATGGACGACACCAACTGCCCCAGCAAGTTGTCGGTCGGTGCGATGCGGATCACCCAGGAACGCCCAAACATGGGCAGCTTCACCTCCTGGACCCAAGAGGCATCGGCCTGACCGCCCTGGCCCGGATGGCTGAAGATGACCTGGCCGTCCTGCCAGATGAACACGGAGTAATTGCCAGGGACGGAATATTCCACTAGTCCGCCAAGCAAAGCCTGGGGCCGGAAGACACCCACCACAAAGCCGCCCGGACTGTCCTTTCCAGCGGCTATCGGTATGCAAATCAGGTTTCCAAGTCCGCCTTGGGCCAGCGATACTGGCGTGGTCAAGATGGGCTGCCCCAGTAGGCGGGCTTCCTCAAAAGTGGCTTGGCGTTTCGCGTTCAGTTTGATATCCAATGCCGGGACCTGTTCGTTGCCCCTTAGAGGAACCACCCAACGGACCACCAGGTTCCGGTCCACCCGTTCCACTGCCTGATAACCGCTATAGTGGGCCACGTACAAGCCCGCGTCTGAAGCCCAGGTCGCTTCGGTCATGTCGGGCTGGCGCTCGATCCTGGCGGCCATGCGCTGGAGGGCGTTCACCCGGTCGTCCATGTCCTTCCGGAGCGTGTTGCTCAGGAGCTGGGCCTGCCCCTGGACGATGCGTTCCACCTGCAAGCGATCCCGCACGCGCATCGCCTGCCAGACGATCAAAGTCAAGGACAGGCCCGCGCAAGCCACCGGAATGGCCAGCCATTCCGGCAGGCTTGAATAGGCGGCGCGGCCATCCCGCCAGGCGATGATGAAGACCGTGAAGCTCAACAGAATCATTCCAGCGGCCGAATGGAGGGCCATGTAGGAAACCCGGCCCCCCGCCAGCAGCTCGCGCACGCCCTCATGCCGGGTGGCCACCGAGCCCCAGGCGAGTAGTTCCCGGGTGCCCGTCAGATAGCCGAAAATGGACATGAGGCTGAGGACCATCACCACCGAGGCGGCCATGCTCAGCACCACCGCCCGGCCCTTGAACCCCTTCGAAAACCCCAACCAGGCCAGGGACAACCCGATCAGGCTGAAACACACCGCGGTGCTGGCCGCCATCCGTCCGGGGCTTTCGGTGTTGAGGGTGGTAAACGGGTGGTGGAAGAACTGGTCCACCCCAAGGTTCCAGCCCCCGAACTGCTCAAACAAGGAAAGGAAACCCAGTGCACCCGCGGCACTGCCCAGGACCCCGGTGATGCGGGGCCAGCCAACTGCGAGGAGGATCATTCCGGCGCCTTCGGCCGCGAAACCCAGAGCGGTGTTGTACTGCATGATCGCGAAGCCAGGCAGCACCTGGAGCAGAGGATAGGACTTCAGGTGCCAACCCGTTATCACTAGCAGCCCCAGCGCCAATGACAAGCTCCCCGCAACCCCCACCGCGCGGCGCAGCCAAGGGGTCCAGGCCATGGAATGGGAGGATTGAGCGTTCATTGTTGGGGGGATTCTGGCAGATGCCCGCTCGGAGGCCAGAATGGAATGTGTTCAGTCCATGGCCGAGATCAACGGCATGCGGTCGTGGATCTCCAAAAAATCTAAGGGGGAGGGCACCGTGACGACGTAGAGGGGCTGCCCTGGAGCCGCGCGCAGGCACAGGCAACGAATGCCCTGCCCCGGCTCCAGCGCAAACCAGTGGGCTCGGCGGAGGCGATCCTTTTCCATCCAGCGCTGCGGTTGGATCATCAGCGGTTCAGGGTCCCATCGGGTCCAGTAGGCCTTGTCAAGGCTCTCCTCCCGCGCCCAGCCGCCCTCGGGCCAATTCCCGGTTTCCTCTTTCCGGCGCCCCCAGGGGAGCCAAAGGTTCAGGTCGACATCCACCAGCAGCGCTGCCTTGGGATTTGGGAAGGTCACCCGCACCACCTCGGGCTCCGGCGGAAAGAGCCCGTGGGCCAGCGCATTGGCTTTCCGTGTCAGGAACTCAAGGCCACCGCACATCAGTAGATCAGGATGCCATGGCAGGAGCGCGGTTCAAGGCGCCCAACCTTCCTTCAGCCACCGCGCAGCAGGCCGGGCGTAGTAGGTGAAGATCATGTCCGCCCCCGCCCGGCGGATGCCCAACAGGCTTTCCAGGACCGAGCGCCGCTCGTCCAGCCAGCCGTTCAGGGCGGCGGCCTTCAGCATCGCGTACTCGCCACTTACCTGGTAGGCGGCCACGGGCAGCGAGGTGCATTCCCGCACCAGGCGGATGACATCCAGGAAGGGCATGGCGGGCTTCACCATGACGATGTCGGCGCCTTCCTCTTCATCCAAGGCCAATTCCCGCAGGGCCTCCCGCACATTCGCCGGATCCATCTGATAGGTCTTCTTGTCGCCGAATTTCGGCGTCGAATCCAAAGCGTCGCGAAAGGGATTGTAGAAGCTCGACGCGTATTTCACACAGTACGAAAGCAGACTCACGTCCGTGAATCCCTGCCTGTCCAACCCGCCTCGGATGGCGCCGATGCGGCCGTCCATCATGTCGCTGGGACTGATGACGTCGGCCCCCGCCTCGGCGTGGCAGAGGGCCTGCATGATCAGCAGTTCCACGGTCTCGTCGTTCAGAATCCGGCCGTCCTTCACCAGTCCGTCGTGGCCGTCGCTGTTGTACGGGTCCAGCGCCACGTCTGTGATGACCAGGGCCTCGGGAAATTCCATTTTGATGGCCCGGATGGTGCGAGGCACCAGGCCTTCCGGGTTGTAGGCCTCGCGGCCGTCGCTGGTCTTCTGGGCTTCGGCGATGGCGGGGAACAGATCGAAGGCTCCTACGCCGTCTTTCAACGCGCCTTCCACCTCGCGCAGCACGCCCGCAGGGCTTAATCGGAGGCAGCCCGGCATGGAGCCGATAGCCAGGTCGCCAGTACCTTCGTGGAGGAAGAGGGGCAGCACCAGATGCTCGGGGCCCAGATGGGTCTCCCGGGCGAACCCGCGCAAGGCGGCGTTCTTGCGGTTGCGGCGGGGGCGGCTGGGCAGGTCGAGGGGCATCGCGGGCTCCGGACTACAGCCTATAGGCTAGCGGCACTGGCTTGAAAACGAGATCACACAAGAACGACCCGTGCATTCCTGCCAAGGCCCTCACAACCCCCAGACAACACAGTCCACCGGACTGTGCTCCCGTTCGCCTGCGGCTCACGGAGGGGGCCCCGTCGTGCCAGACTGGGGGTATGGGCAGCAAACGGTTCACAGTGGCCATCACAGGTGCTTCGGGTTCGGCCTTTGGCGTGGCGGTGCTCAGGCGCCTCGCAGCCAATCCAGATGTGACGGAGGTCTCACTGCTGGTTTCCCCCACGGGCCGCCGCTGCCTGGCGGACGAATGCGGCGTCAAGGTCGAAGCTCTCGTGGCCCGCTCACCTAAGATCCGGCATCACGACGAACGCAACCTCGGGGCCGCCGTTTCTTCGGGCAGCTACCGCCAGGACGGCATGGTGCTGGTGCCGTGCAGTGCGGGCGCCCTCGGGCGCATCGCGGCGGGGGTCAGCGAGAGCCTGGTGAGCCGCGCTGCCGACGTCTGCCTTAAGGAGCGCGCTCCGCTGGTGCTCTGCCTGCGGGAAACGCCGCTCAATCGAATCCATCTGGAGAACATGCTGCGGGTCCATGACGCGGGCGCCGTGGTGATGCCCATCATGCCGGGCTTCTATACCCAGCCCGCCAATTTCGAGGACCTGTTCGACACCTTCGCCACGCGGGTCCTGGATCAGCTGGGCTTGGCAGAAGCGGACGCGCGGCGCTGGCAGGGATGACCGGGCCAGGTCACAGCGGAATGGCTGTCCACCCCCCCCCAGGGAGCGCACTTCGCAAACTGAGCCGGATTGAATATCCGGTTCTTCACGGTTTTGCGGGAACTGTCCTGTGGCCACGCGGTGTCAGGGTGGAACAACACCGTAGCGCCCCAAAAAGCACCATGCGGGGAGAAGCCAAAGTTTCTGTTCCTCATTGGGCTTCATACATGGTTGAAATGGCTCTGGTTTTTCCTTTTTTTAGTCTCCGTTCATCCCGGTACATCCCCGGCTGAAAAAAACTATTTGGCGGGGACACACGGGGATTGACGGGGACAAAGACAAAAACATTTTGGTTCTTCGCTGTTGCATGTGGGTAATGGAATCCGGGTGGGAACCGCATTGAAGTCGAGTTTGCCTGCAACGAGGTAGGCGATGGTGATGCGGTTCTGGGGATTCCGGTGGCCTCGCGCC
>JANXPB010000209.1 GCA_025357545.1 Holophagaceae bacterium | reverse complement strand
GAAGATGGATCTCGAAGCCTTCCTCAAGGACGTCCTGGCCCCCATGCTGGACCACCCCGAAGCCCTCAAGGTCGAGGTGAAGGAAGCCGGCCGGAAGCGGGAAGTGCTCATCACCGCCGACCCGGTGGACCGGGGCCGCATCATCGGCAAGAGCGGCCGCATGATCTCCAGCCTGCGGACCGTGGTCCAGGCCGCGGGCGAGAAGCACGGCCTCACGGTGGGCCTGGAGCTCTTCGACGCCGACGAACCGGACCGGCCCCGCCGCCGCGAGCGCGCGCCGGAGGCCTGATGCTGCTGCTGGGCCATCTGGCCAAAGTGCAGGGCCTGAAGGGCGAGTTCCTGTTCCACGCCCTCATGGACGACCCCGACCGGCTGCCCAAGATCAAAGGTCTGGTGATGGCTCCGCCTTCCATGAACCTCGAAGCGGCCGACCCGGCCTCCGGGGCCATCCCGCCGCCCGCCCGGGCCGCCACTGCGCGGCTCTACCGCTGGCACCAGGAACGGCCCTGCGTTGCCTTGGAGGGCATCCCGGACCGCACCGCCGCGGAAGCCTTCAAGGGCTGGGCGCTGTGGATGCCGGACTCCGAAGCTTTGAAACAGGAGGGTGAGAGCTTCCGCCACGAATGGATCGGCTGCGCCGTGCATCTGGACGGGCGCAAAGTCGGCGAAGTGGTCCGCCTGGATCCCACGCCCATGGGCTACGACATGGTGGTCATGCGGGACCTGCGCCCGGGCCGGGCGGGCCAGCGGCAGATTCCCTACATCAAGGCTTGGTGGACCGTGGATCTGGAACACCGCCGCCTGGATCTGGACGGCCCGCCGGGGATCCTTGACCTGGATCACACCCAGGACTGATGCGGAGGTCCGAGGGCCTGTGACCTTGCTCACGGATTGAGGTGCGCGCCTTGAAGGCGCGCGCGCGCGGGGTGAAGCTAGAGAGGATTCCAGATAGGAAAGTCTGGAATCGCCCTGGAGTCCCCATGGACACGCCCCGCATGGTCACCTTGGATGGCAATGAAGCCGCCGCTTCGGTCGCGCACCGGCTGAGCGAAGTCATCGCCATCTACCCCATCACGCCCTCATCCACCATGGGCGAGCTGGCCGACGAATGGTCCGCCGCGGGCGAACGGAACATCTGGGGCACCATCCCCCGGGTGGCGGAGATGCAGAGTGAAGGCGGCGCCGCCGGCGCGGTGCACGGCGCGCTACAGGCGGGCGCCCTGAGCACCACGTTCACGGCCTCCCAGGGCTTGCTGCTGATGATCCCGAACATGTACAAGATCGCCGGAGAGCTGACGCCCTTCTGCATGCACGTGTCCGCCCGCACCATCGCCACCCACGCGCTGTCCATCTTCGGCGACCACTCCGACGTGATGGCCGCGCGCCAGACGGGCTTCGCCATGCTCTGCTCCAACTCCGTGCAGCAGGCCCATGACCTGGCGCTGGTGGCCCACGCCGCCACGCTGCAGAGCCGCATCCCCTTCCTCCACTTCTTCGATGGCTTCCGCACCAGCCATGAAGTCGCCAAGATTGCCAAGCTCGAAGACGCCGTGCTGCGCGGGATGATCGACGACGCCTGGGTCACCGAGCACCGCGCCCGCGCCCTCAGCCCCGAGCACCCCGTCATCCGCGGCACCGCCGCCAACCCGGATACCTTCTTCCAGGCCCGGGAAGCCGCCAACGGCTACTACACCTCGCTGCCGGAAACCGTGCAGAAGGCCATGGACCTCTTCGCTTCGCTAACGGGCCGCGCCTACAAGCTCTTCGACTACGAAGGCCATCCCGAAGCCGAAAAGGTGGTGGTCATCATGGGCTCCGGCGCCGAAACCGTGCAGGAGTACGTGGACTGGGCGGTGGCCCGTGGCGAGCGCGTGGGCGTTCTCAAAGTGAGGCTCTACCGGCCTTTCTCTGTGCAGCATTTCGTGGCGGCCCTGCCGCCCTCGGTGAAATCCATCGCCATCCTGGACCGCTGCAAGGAGCCCGGCGCCCCGGCGGAGCCCCTGTTCCTGGACGTCGCCGCAGCCCTGCGCGAGGCCCGGGAGGAAGGCTGGAGCCCGCTGGCTGTGGAACCGCGCCTCATCGGCGGCCGCTACGGCCTGTCCAGCAAGGAATTCACGCCGGCCATGGTCAAGGCGGTCTATGTGGAAATGGACGCGCCCAAGCCCCGCCGCAGCTTCACCGTGGGCATCAACGACGACGTGACGGGGCTCAGCCTTGTGGTGGACGAAGCCTTCGACCTGGAGCCCGCCAGCGTGACACGCTGCCTCTTCTATGGCCTGGGCAGCGACGGCACGGTGGGCGCCAACAAGAACAGCATCAAGATCATCGCCGAAGAGACGCCCAACCACGGCCAGGGCTATTTCGTCTACGACTCCAAGAAGAGCGGCGCCATCACCATCAGCCACCTCCGCTTCGGCCCCGAGCCCATCCGCAGCGCCTACCTGATCCGCACCGCCAACTTCATCGCCTGCCACCAGCCCCAGTTCCTGGACCGCTTTGAGCTGCTGGCTGAGGCCGTGGACGGCGCCACCTTCCTTCTGAACAGCGCCGCAACGCCAGGTGAGGTCTTCGGCACCCTGCCCCGCCCAATGCAGGAGCAGATGATCGCCAAGCGCATCCGCTTCTACACCATCGACGCCTACAAGGTCGCCAAGGAGAGCGGCATGGGCGGCCGCATCAACACCATCATGCAGACCTGCTTCTTCGCCATCTCCGGCGTGCTGCCCCAGGACGAAGCCATCGCCGCCATCAAGCACGCCATCGAGAAGACCTATTCCAAGAAGGGCGACCTGCTGGTGCGGCGCAATTTCGAAGCCGTGGACGCCGCCCTGGCGCACCTGCACGAAGTGGCGGTGCCCGCTGTGCCCACCACAGACCGCCGCCGTCCGCCCACGGTGCCCGACGCCGCGCCGGACTTCGTGAAGCAGGTGAGCGCCCTCATCCTCGCGGGCTTTGGCGACAAGCTTCCCGTGAGCGCCTTCCCGCCCGACGGCACCTGGCCCACGGGCACCGCGAAGTGGGAGAAGCGCAACATCGCCCAGGAGATCCCCGAATGGGACAGCGCCCTCTGCATCCAGTGCAACAAGTGCGCTCTCATCTGCCCCCATGCCGCCATCCGCGCCAAGGTCTTCGAACCCTCCAAGCTGGAAGGCGCGCCCTCGGGCTTCGCCTCCATGGACTACAAGGGCGCCGAGTACAAGGGCCAGAAGTACGTCATCCAGGTGGCGCCCGAGGATTGCACCGGCTGCACGCTCTGCGTGCAGGTCTGCCCGGCCAAGGACAAGAGCAATCCCAAGCACAAGGCCATCGACATGGTGGCCCAGGCCCCCATCCGGGAACGGGAAGTCGCGAACTTTGAATTCTTCCTGGACCTGCCTGAAGCCGACCGGGAAACCGTGAAGCTGGACGTCAAGGGCACGCAATTCCTGGAACCCCTCTTCGAATTCAGTGGTGCCTGCTCAGGCTGCGGCGAGACGCACATCAAGCTGCTCACCCAGCTCTACGGCGACCGGCTGATGATCGCCAACGCCACGGGCTGTTCGTCCATCTACGGCGGCAACCTGCCCACCACGCCCTACACCGTGAACAAGGAAGGCCGCGGGCCTGCCTGGGCCAACAGCCTGTTTGAAGACAACGCGGAGTTCGGCTTCGGCATGCGACTGGCGGTGGAGAAGCAGGCCGAGCAGGTGCGCGAGTTGCTGGTGCGCCACACCCATCTGCTGCCCGAAGCGCTGGTGCACGGGCTCCTGGAAACAACGCCCCAGGACGAGGCGGGTGTGCGCCGGCAGCGGGAGCGGGTGGCTGAACTGAAAACACGGCTGGCGCCCTCCCATGACCCGGCCTCCCGGCAGCTGCTGGAACTGGCGGACCATCTGGTGAAGCACAGCGTCTGGATCGTCGGCGGCGACGGCTGGGCCTACGACATCGGCTACGGCGGCCTGGACCACGTGCTGGCCTCGGGGCTGGACGTCAACGTCCTGGTGCTGGACACCGAGGTGTATTCCAACACCGGCGGGCAGGCTTCGAAATCCACGCCCATGGGTGCCGCGGCGAAGTTCGCCGTGGGCGGCAAGACCACGCCCAAGAAGGACCTCGCCCTGCTGGCCATGAGCTATGGCCACATCTACGTGGCGAAAGTGGCCATGGGCGCCAAAGACGCCCAGACCGTGCGGGCCTTCCAGGAGGCCGAGTCCTTCCCGGGGCCGAGCCTCATCCTGGCCTACAGCCCCTGCATCGCCCACGGCTACGACCTAGCCATGAGCGGCGAACAGACCAAGCTCGCCGTGGAAAGCGGGTATTGGCCGCTGTTCCGCTACGACCCCCGGCGCCTGGAGCTGGGCCAGAGCGCCCTGGCCCTGGATTCCGCTCCGCCGAAGGGAGATTTGTCGCGCTTCATGGGCAACGAAGCCCGCTTCCGCATGGTCGAGAAGCAGCATCCCGAAGCCTTCAAGCACATGCTCGCCGAGGCCCAGGTGGAGAACGCCCGCCGCTACGCCGCCTACGAGAAGCTGTCCCGGCTGGAAGCAAGCGCCCCGGCCGTTCCGGCTGTCCCCACCACCACGACGGCATAGGAGCACGCCATGGACCTCTCGACCACGTACCTGGGACTATCCCTTCCGCATCCACTGATGGCGGGCGCCTCTCCCATGGTGGACGACCTGGGCACCGTCCGTCAGCTCGAGGACGCCGGCAGCGCCGCCATCGTCATGCATTCGCTCTTCGAGGAGCAGATCGCACGCGAGCAGTTCGGCACCCTGCGGGACCTGGAGCTGCATTCCAACTCCAATCCCGAGGCCGCCTCCTACCTGCCGGAACCCAATGAATTCGCGCTGGGGCCCGACGAATACCTGGAGCAGGTGCGGCGCATCAAGGCCGCGGTAACGGTGCCGGTCATCGCGTCCCTCAATGGCACGACGCCTTCCGGCTGGCTCGCCTATGCGAAGCTCATCGAGCAGGCCGGCGCTGACGCGCTGGAGCTGAACGTCTATGAAGTGGCCACGGATCCCGCCCAGACGGCGGCGGCGCTGGAACAGCGCATCGCGGACACCGTGCGCGCGGTGAAGGCCCAGGTGAAGATCCCCGTGGCGGTGAAGCTGACTCCCTTCTTCAGCTCGCTGCCGAATCTGGCGCGCAACCTGGAAGCCGCGGGGGCGAATGGGCTGGTGCTCTTCAACCGTATGCTCCAGCCGGATTTCGACCTGGAGCAGCTCGAGCTGGTGCCACGCATGAAGCTCTCCCGTCCATCGGAGCTGCTGCTGCGCCTGCATGGATTGGCGGTGTTGCACGGGAACTTCAAAGGCAGCCTGGCCTGCAGCGGAGGGGTCCACGAGGCGTCCGACGCCGTGAAGGCCGTGTTCGCCGGGGCCTCCAGCGTCCAGGTGGTGTCGGCGCTGCTGCAGCGAGGCCCCTCCTTCCTCAAACACCTGCGCACTGGCATGGCGGAATGGCTGGAGCGGCATGAGTACGCGAGCCTACGCCAGGGCTTGGGCAGCATGAGCCTGGCCAGCGTGCCCAACCCCCACGCCTACCAGCGCGCCAGCTATATGCGCGTGCTGCAGGGCTGGCGGCCAGATTCGGAGTGATACTTATTTGCATTCAAAAGATAAAGATTCACCACCATCTATCTCTATGTCTCGTGTATCGGCAAAGCCGATACCGAGAAGGCACAAAGACACCAAGCAAAGCACCAAGCTCCACCGCCCTTGATCCCTGCTCGAACTTGCTTCGGGGGGCGCGTAGCGCCGGCGAGCTGAAGGCCCGCAAATTCAGGCAGTCCGGCGTGGATCACACCGAGCGTGAGTCCACCGCCGAACCGCCCGAATTGATCCGCGAAGCTGGCACATGAGGTAGCTTGTTGGTGCCCTTGGTGTCTTGGTGGTTCTATTTTATTGAATGCAACTTGGTATGAAACCCAGCCAGCTCTTGCGCAGGCACCTCGGCCCGCGCAAGAGCTGGCTGGCATCCCGGAGTTATCAGCGGATGGAGAGTTCCATGGGCATGCGGGCATAGACGCCCTGAGGGTCGTTGAGGGAGGTGAGCAGCTTCAGCTGCCGCTGGAACTCGGCCATGACCTGGTCCACGGGGCCCCTGGCCAGCTTGTGCTGTTTCTCGCCACCCAAGGCTTCCAGGAATTTCTCGATGGGCTTCTTGCCCGCGCCCGGTCCCTCCACCCGGTAGTCATTTTCGATGTTGGCCTTTTTCGCAGCGTAGCGGATGGCATCTTCGAGTCCGCCCAGCTCATCCACCAGTTTTAGCTTGAGTGCTTCGCTGCCGCTCCATACGCGGCCCTGGGCGATCTCGTTGACACCCTCCTTGGGAAGGTGGCGGCTTTCGGAAACCTTGGCCAGGAACTGGTCGTAGATGTGGTCCACCACGCTCTGGATGCGGGCCAGCTCGAATTCGGTTTTGGGCCGCGCCAGGGTCATGGGGTTGGCCAGCTTGCTGGTGGAGACCTCGTCCCAGGTGATGCCGTGCTCGTTGGCGAGCTTCTTCACGTTGGGCAGCAGGCCGAAGACGCCGATGGAGCCGGTGATGGTATTGGGCTCGGCGAAGATGCGGTCGCCATAGGTGCTGATCCAATAACCGCCCGAGGCCGCCAGGTAGCCCATGGAGATGATCACGGGCTTTTCCCGCTTCGTCAGGATCACTTCCCGCTGGATGAGATCGCTGGCAGACGCGCTGCCGCCGGGGCTATTGACGCGCATGACCACGGCCTTCACGTTCTTGTCCAAACGCAGCTTGCGCAGCTCGCGGGCCAGCTTGTCGCCGCCGATCTGGCCGCCCTCGCCATCGCCATCCACGATCTCGCCTTCGGCATAGATGAGGGCGATGCGGTTTTTGCCCTTGGCCGGGAGACCGGGCAGGCCCGCATAGTCGTCCATGGAGACCTGGGGGAAGTCCCTGTCCTTGGCGCTCTTTCCCGCCAGGGATTTCAACTGGTCCAGCACCTCGTCCTCGGCGGCGATCTGGTCTACCAGGCCAGCGGTCTTGGCCTCCGTGGCCAGCAGGATGCCCTGTTCATCGGAAATCTTTTGGATGTCTTCAACGGTCTTGTGGCGGTCCTTGGCGACACTGCCCTTCCATTCCTCCCAGATGTCGCCCAGGAGTTTGGCGATCTGCTCGCGGTTGGCGTCGCTCATCTTCTC
>JANXPB010000047.1 GCA_025357545.1 Holophagaceae bacterium | reverse complement strand
GGCTCTCGAGCATTGCTGGCTGACCAACCGCCAGATCGAGGCCGCCCGTATCGCCATGACCCGCCACGTGAAGCGCGGCGGCAAGATCTGGATCCGCGTCTTCCCGGACCGGCCCACCACCTCCAAGCCCGCTGAAACCCGCATGGGCAGCGGCAAAGGGGCGCCTGATGGTTGGGTCTGCGTGATCCGCCCCGGCCGCATCCTCTTCGAGATGGAAG
Source organism: Holophagaceae bacterium (assembly GCA_025357545.1). GTDB lineage: Bacteria > Acidobacteriota > Holophagae > Holophagales > Holophagaceae > JANXPB01. The sequence continues at coordinate 6,946 of JANXPB010000047.1, read as the reverse complement.
GCGTCACTGAGGATCTGGCCCGCGAAGCCCTGGCACTGGCCCAGCAGAAGCTGCCCTTTGCCAGCGTTTTCATCACCCGCACGGCGCCCGAGGAGTAGTCGATGAGCAAGAAAAACCCCTTCAGCGCACTCACAGAAAAGAACACCGAGGAGCTGGCGCAGCTGGAGGCCGAACTGGCCGCCAAGCGATTCACCCTGCGTTTCCAGCACGCCGTGGGCCAGGTGGAGAATTCCGCCGAGATCCGCAAGACCCGCCGCGAGCTGGCCCGCGTCAAGACCGCGCTCGCCTCCAAGCTGTCGGCTGAGTAGGAGAACCCATGAGCCTCGAAACTAAAATGATCCGCAGCGGCATCGTGGTGTCCAACAAGGCCGACAAGACCGTGGTCGTGAAGGTGGAACGCAAGTTCCAGCACCCGCTCTATCACCGCACTGTCAAGCAGTCGAAGAAATTCATGGCCCACGACGAGACCAACGCCTGCAGCATCGGCGACCTGGTCAAGATCGTGGAGTCCCGTCCCTTGTCCAAGCGCAAGCGCTGGGCGGTCCTTGAGATCGTCCAGAAAGCTGGCGAGTAGGAGCCACTATGATCCAAATGGGTTCCATGCTCACGGTCGCCGATAATTCCGGCGCCAAGAAAATCTGCTGCATCCTGCCCCTGGGCGGCGGTGTGGGGAAGACCGCCCAGCTGGGCGACGTCATCACGGCCTCTGTCAAGGAAGCCATCCCCGGCGGCACGGTCAAGAAGAAGGCAGTCGTCCAGGCCGTCATCGTGCGCCAGCGCAAGGCCTTCCGCCGCAAGGACGGAAGCTACATCCGCTTCGACGAGAACGCCGCCGTCATCATCAAGAAGGATGGCGAGCCTGTCGGCACCCGCGTCTTCGGACCGGTGGCCCGCGAACTTCGCGAGCGCAAGTACATGAAGATCGTTTCTCTCGCTCCTGAGGTGATCTGATGACCACTATGAAGCTGAAGAAGGGCGACCAGGTCGTCGTCATCACCGGCAAGGACAAGGGCAAGGTCGGCCAGATCGCCAAGGTCAACCCCACCACCAACCGCGTGCTGGTGTCCGGCGTGAACATGATCAAGAAGGCCACCAAGCCCAACCCCCAGACCGGGGAAGAGGGCGGCATGATCTCCAAAGAGGCGACGATCCACGCTTCCAACGTCATGATGCTCGACCCCGCGACCAACAAGCCCACCCGCAAGCGGCCAGCCTGATCTTTCCGCTATCTTCTCCGGGCTCTCCGTGAGAGGATCGTCATTCCGTCCCATGTCACGTGGGGTGCGGATTCTTTTGAAAACCTGAGGTTGAGAGGAAACGGGAAGCGGCCACCACACTTCGGTGCCTGGCGTGCGACCCAAGCCCTCTCGCTCTCCCGAACCCGCGGAACATAGCCGTTCCCCGGAAATGGAGGATGCAATGTCCGACGCCCCCAAACCGGCCGCTAAGCAGGCCGAGCCGCGCCTTAAGATCCGCTACACCAAGGAAGTGGTGCCCGCCCTCAAGTCGGAGTTCAGCTTCGGCTCCGTCATGCAGGTGCCCAAGCTCGAGAAGATCGTCATCAATATGGGCGTCGGCGACGCCATCCAGAACATCAAGATCCTGGATGTCGCGGTGGACGAGCTGACCACCATCGCGGGGCAGAAGGCCATCGTCCGGAAGGCGAAGAAGAGCGTCGCCCAGTTCAAGCTGCGCGAGGGCATGCCCATCGCGTGCATGGTGACCTTGCGCGGGACCCGCATGTGGGAGTTCATGGACCGCCTCATCGCGCTGTCCCTGCCCCGGGTGCGCGATTTCCGCGGCGTCCCCACCCGCTCCTTCGATGGCCGCGGCAACTACACCCTGGGCCTCAAGGACCAGCTGATCTTCCAGGAAATCGACTTCTCGAAGGTGGACAAGCCCAAGGGCATGAACATCACTTTCGTGACCTCTGCCAAGAACGACGCTGAAGCGCGTGCCCTGCTGACCCAGCTCGGTATGCCCTTCCGTAAGTAGCAGGAGAATTACCATGGCCCGCATCGCGAAAATCTACAAAGACAGCCAACCGCCTAAATTTTCGACCCAGCACCGGAACCGTTGCTTGGTGTGCGGCCGCTCGCGCGGGTACATCGGCAAATTCAAGCTCTGCCGGCTGTGCTTCCGCAAACACGCGCTCGCCGGCGAACTGCCCGGCGTCCAGAAGTCCAGCTGGTAAGGAGAGGCGACCATGTTTACAGATCCCATTGCCGATTACCTCACCCGCATCCGCAACGGCATCATGGCGGGCCATACGGCCGTCGTGGTTCCCGCCAGCAAGATGAAGGAGAACCTCTCCGCCATCCTCAAGCAGGAGGGCTACATCCACTCCTACAAGGCTGTGGAGCACGAGGGGCGCAGCTACATCATCCTCAATCTCAAGTATCTCAAGGACAAGGCGAACGTGATCCATGGGATCAAGCGCGTGTCCCGCCCCGGCCTGCGCATCTTCGCCGGCGTGCATGAGATCCAGGAGGTCCACGGGGGCCTCGGCATCTCGATCCTCACGACCCCCAAGGGCGTGATGACCGGCAAGGACGCCAAGAAGCAGAACGTCGGCGGCGAAATCCTCGCCCACGTCTGGTAAACGCCCGCCCTCTCTTTTTCCTGAAATGGGCTCCGGATTCTGATCCCCGCCCTCATCTAAGGATTCCAACATGTCTCGAATCGGAAAAATGCCCGTGACGCTGCCCAAGGGCGAAAGTCACCGTCAACGGGGCTGAGGCCGTGGTCGAAGGTGCCAAGGGCAAGATCAACTGCCCGATCCCTGCCGGGATCAGTCTCGACATCCAGGCCGACTCCATTACCTTCCTGCGCGCCGACGAGCAGGCCCAGACCCGCGCCTATCACGGCCTAGCCCGCGCCCTCGTGAACAACGCCGTCCACGGTGTCACCGATGGCTGGAAGAAGGAACTGGACATGGTCGGCGTCGGCTACAAGGCCGCCATGGAAGGCGCCAAGCTGCGCCTGGACCTGGGCTACAGCCATCCCATCTTCTACGAAGCGCCAGCGGGCATCGCCTTGGCGGTCGAAAAGGCCACCCACATCGTGGTGACTGGCAGCGACCGGCAGTTGGTGGGCCAGGTGGCCGCCGACATTCGCAAGTTCCGCAAACCCGAGCCGTACAAGGGCAAGGGCGTCATGTACACCGGTGAAGTCATCCGCCGCAAGGCCGGCAAGACCGGAAAGTAGGGGAAGCCATGGCCACATCGACTGAACTCAATAAGATCGCGGTCCGCCGCGAAAAGACCAAAGCGAAGATCCGCGGACGCCTCTCTGGCACCGCTGAGCGCCCGCGCCTCACGATCTACAAGAGCCTCAAGCGCATCTATGTGCAGGCCGTGGACGACGCCAAAGGGGTCACCCTCGCATCCGCCTCCAGCCTGGAGAAGGATCTGCGCGCCAAGCTCAGCAATGGTGCGAACATCGACGCCGCCAAGGCCGTCGGGGCCAGCATTGCCGCCCGTCTCCAGGAGAAGGGCATCAAGGCGGTGGTCTTCGACCGCAATGGTTATCTCTACCACGGCCGCGTGAAGGCGCTGGCTGACAGCGCCCGCGAAGCCGGGCTGCAGTTTTGAGGAGCGCGGCGATGGCGAACGATAGGCACAGCAACCAGGGCGGCTCTGAGCAGCAGAGTGAATTCAAGGACCAGGTCATTTATGTGGGCCGCGTCACCAAGGTCGTGAAGGGGGGCAAGAACTTCTCCTTCTCCGCGCTGGTGGTGGTGGGCGATGGCAATGGCCGGGTCGGCTTCGGCCTGGGCAAGGCCCTCGAAGTCCCTTCGGCGATCAAGAAGGGTATCGAGAGCGCCAAGCGCAACATGATCAAGGTCCCCGTGACCCCCAATGGCAGCCTGCCCCATCCGATCCAGGGCCGCTTCGGCGCCGGTTCGGTGCTCATGAAGCCCGCCCCGCAGGGCACCGGGATCATCGCCGGCGCCGCGGTCCGCGCCGTCATGGAAGCCGCCGGCGTCCATAACGTCCTGACCAAGAGCCTGGGCTCCAGCAACCCCCACAACGTGGTTCGCGCCACCTTCCAGGGGCTCGCGGCCCTCATGGACCCCTACACGGTCATGACCAACCGCGGTCTCGACCAGGCGGAGGCCTAAGATGCCCAACCAACCCGCATTGAATCCCCCGAGCAAGGCACTCATCGGCAAGAACGTCGTGATTACCCTGCGCCGCTCGATCATCTGCACGGTGCCCAAGCACAAGGCCTTCGCGGCCACCCTCGGCCTCAAGCGCCCCGGCGACACCCGCGAGTGCGTCTACACCCCGAACGTGCACGGGATGCTCAAGCTTATGCCGCATCTCATCGACGTCACGGTCAAGGGTTAAGGAGAACGTCATGAAACTCAACGAACTCCGGCCAGCTGCTGGCGCCACCCAGTCCCGCAAGCGCGTGGGCCGCGGCAAGGGCTCCGGCATGGGCAAGACCGCGACCCGCGGCGAGAAGGGCCAGAAATCCCGCCGTGGCTACAGCCACAAGCGCGGCTTCGAGGGCGGCCAGATGCCGCTGCACCGCCGCCTTCCCAAGCGTGGTTTCACCAATATCTTCGCCATTCCCACCCAGGAAGTGACCCTGGCCTTCATCTCGACCTACTTCAAGGACGGCGAGAAGGTCTGCATCGAGTCCCTTCGCGACAAGAACCTGCTCAAGTCCCGCATCCAGAAGATCGTGGTGCTGGCCAAGGGCGAACTCACCTGCAAGGTGACCGTGGCTGCCGACCGCGTGACCAAGGGCGCCCGTAAAGCCATCCTCGCCAAGGGCGGGACCATCGAAGAGATCCAGCCCTGCGCCCCGGCGCAGGCCTGATAGGGCCACGACCGGATGAACCGATTCCGCCAGCTTTGGGAAAACCCCGAACTCCGCAAGCGCATCCTTTTTACTTTTGCGATGCTGGCCCTCTATCGTTTTGGGGTCCACGTCTCAGTGCCCGGCGTCAATGCCGCGGCCCTGGTGAAGAATCTAGGCAAGGCCGGTGACCTGTTCAATGTCGTGGATCTATTCTCCGGCGGCGCTTTCAAGAAGTTTTCCATCTTCGCCCTGGGCATCACGCCCTACATTACAGCCAGCATCGTCCTGCAACTGATGGGGGCCGTGGTCCCGCAGCTGGAGCAGCTCCAGAAGAAGGAAGGCGAAGCCGGCCGCGAAAAGATCAACCAGTGGACCCGCTACCTGACCGTGGGCCTGGCCTTTGTGCAGGGCCTCGGTGTGGCCTCCCTCGCCCAGGGGCTGGGCCCCGACGTGGTGGTCCATCCCGGGACCGGTTTCAAGCTGATGGCCGCCTTCACCCTGTCCGTGGGCTCCATCCTCGTGATGTGGATCGGTGAACAAATCACCCAGCGGGGCCTCGGCAACGGCATCTCACTGCTGATTTTCGCGGGCATCGTGTCGGGTCTGCCGGCTGGGGTCACGACCCTGGGCCGCATGTTCCGGGACTCCCTGTCCAACACGGGCACCGTGCCGCCGCCGGGCATCTTCTTGTTGCTCTTCGCCGCCATGTTCGCCGTGCTGCTCGCGGTCGTGATGGTGGAAAGCGCCTACCGGAACATCCCGATCCACTACGCCCGCCGGGCCGATGCCAGCCGCATGGCCAGCCAGCGCAGCTCCTACATGCCGCTGAAGGTGAACACCGCCGGCGTCATGCCCGTCATCTTCGCCGGTTCCATCATCTTCTTCCCCGCCACCATCGCCCAGTTCACCAAATGGGAATGGCTGGCCAAGGCCGCCAACTGGGTGAGCCCCCAGGTTCATTTCTGGGTCTACACCCCGGTTTTCATCGGCGTGACCATCTTCTTCGCCTTCTTCTACACCTCCATCGTGTTCAATCCCGACGAGACCGCCGACAACATGAAGAAGTCCGGCGGCTACATCCCGGGCATCCGGCCCGGCAAGGAGACTTCGGTCTACCTGGACAACATCCTGTCGAAGCTGACCTTCGTGGGGGCCATCTACCTGGGCATCATCTCCATCATTCCGCTCCTGATCACGAACAGCATTTCCGGCCTTAATTTCTATTATGGTGGGACCTCCCTGCTCATCGTGGTGGGTGTGGCGCTGGATACCGTGGCCCAGATCGAAAGCTTCCAGATTATGCGGAAGTACGACGGATTCCTGGAGAAGGGCCGTGTCCGCACACGCTCAGGGGTCGCCCCGGCCACCGGTACGGGCAACCGTCTCAGCACCCGGTCGGAGAACGCCTGATGAAGGTGCACATCCTGCTGGGGCCGCCGGGCTCGGGAAAGGGAACCCAGGCCAAACGCCTGGTGCAAAAGTTCAAATTGAATCACCTGTCCACCGGTGATATTCTGAGAGACGCTGTTTCGCAAGGAACAGAGATTGGTCTGAAGGCGAAAGCCATCATGGCCAGTGGCAAATTGGTGGACGATGACACCGTCAACGGGCTCGTGTTTGCGCGGCTGCAGCAGGGGTTTGAAGGCGATGTCTTGTTCGACGGCTATCCGCGGACCCTGCAACAGGCCGAGGCTCTGGGGGAATTCCTCTCCACCCAGCAGATCGGACTTGGATTCGTGGTGAACGTCGCAGTCCCCGATGGAGTGCTTGAAGCCCGTGTGGTGGGCCGGCGCGTATGCAGCAACAACGCTTGCGGCGCCATCTACCACGTGGAATCCAAGCCCCCCAAGCAAGACGGCATCTGTGACCTGTGCGGCAGCCCGCTGAAGCACCGGTCAGACGATACCGCGGAAGCCTTCCGCAGCCGGATGGTGGAGTTCAACGCCACCTTCCAGCCGATCCTGGGCTTCTACGGGCGCCAAACGCACTTCCGTTCCGTGGATGGCAACCGCCCCCCGGAGCAGGTGTTTGAATTCCTGGTCCAGCTGTTCTCGGAGAACGCTTGAGCAAAGAAGAAGCCATTGAGCTCGAAGCCACAGTGGTGGAATCCCTGCCCAACGCGGTGTTCCGTGTT
>JANXPB010000016.1 GCA_025357545.1 Holophagaceae bacterium | reverse complement strand
GTGGCGTCCGCCCGGGAGGGGTCCGTCATGATGCTGGCTGGGTTCGAATTCAGCAGGATGGTGCAGATGCCCTCTTCGCGCAGGGCCTTGAGGGATTGGGTGCCGGAGTAGTCGAATTCGCAGGCCTGCCCGATCTGGATGGGCCCCGAACCGAGGACGAGGACGCTGTTCAGATCAGTTCGCTTGGGCATGGCTCACCAACAAAATGGAACCGCGAATGGCGCGAATGTTCGCGAATAAAATAATATTCGTGTGAATTCGCGTCATTCGCGGTTTCAAATTCATTTGCAATTCTCCTCCAGCAACTTCACGAAGCGTCCGAAGGCGCCCCGCGCGTCATGGGGCCCGGGGCTGGCCTCGGGATGGTGCTGCAGCGAAAAGATGGGCAGCTGCCTATGCCGCAGGCCCTCCACGGTGTCGTCGCTGAGATGCCGGTGGGTCACTTCAATGTCCGGCGGCAGGCCGCGATCGTCCACCGCGAAGCCGTGGTTCTGGGCCGTGATCTCCACCCGGCCGGTGGTCAGGTCCCGCACGGGTTGGTTGGCGCCCCGGTGCCCGAACTTCATCTTAAAAGTGGAGCCACCAAAGGCGTGGCCCAACAATTGATGGCCAAGGCAGATGCCGAAGATGGGCCGCTCCCCGATGAGCTTCGCCACTTCGGCCTGCATGGTGGGCAAAGCGGCTGGATCTCCAGGCCCGTTGCTCAGGAAAACTCCATGGAAGCGCGGCGCCAACAGTTCCGAAGCGGGAGTGTCCCAGGGGAAGACTTCCAGGTGCAGGCCCGCTTCCTGGAGCAGCTTCAGGATGGAAGCCTTGATGCCCCCATCCAGCACCGCCACGCGGAACTTGGCCTCCTCGTTCGGAATTTCATGGTGGTCCTTGCAGCTCACCTCGCCGCAGAGGGCTTGGCCCGCCATATCCGGCAGGGCCGAGGCCCGGGCCAGGCCCTGCTCCATCGGGCCGTCGGCCTCGGTCCAGATGAGCGCCGGCTGGGAACCCGCATCCCGGATGTGCTGGGTGAGGGCCCGGGTGTCCAATTCCGTCATCAGCGGCACCCGGTGGCGCTTCAGCCAGCTGCCGAGATCGCCTTCCGAGAAGGCATGATCCGGTGTGCCGGACACCCGCCGGCAGAGCAGGCCCGCAGCCCAGGGCCTCGGGGCCTCCTGGAGCCCTGCGTGGATGCCGTAGATGCCCTGCTCGGGAAAGGTCATGGTGACCAGCTGCCCCGCGAAGCTGGGATCCGTCAGGACCTCCTGGTAGCCCGCCATGGCGGTGGTGAACACCGCCTCGCCGCCGCCGCCGAACCCCAGAGGGGCCCGGCCCCGGAACGTTGCGCCGTCCTTCAGGATCAGATGGGCCCGCATCGCTTCCTCGCAAAAACCCCGCGGGGTGTGTGGCACCACGGGGCGTGGATGAGATCGGTCCAGGGGGGACCTTGACGAGTATACCTTTGAAATTTATGCAAATATATGCTGTTTTATTCAAGGCCGCCGGGAGACAATATTCGTTTCCCACTGGACCAGCTTACGCCGCGACAATGGAACCATGTGGTCCGGCGACGATCTCTACTTCATGCGGCTCGCCCTCGAAGAAGCCGAGCAGGCGGACCGCCGGGACGAAGTCCCCATCGGTGCCATCCTGGTGGTGGAGGGCCAGGCGGCCGGCCGCGGCCACAACAGCCCGGTTTCCCTGCATGACCCGTCTGCCCACGCGGAGATCCAGGCCCTGCGCGACGCGGCGGGCTACCTTCGCAATTACCGCTTAAGCGGCGCCACCCTCTACGTCACCCTGGAACCCTGCCTGATGTGCTTCGGCGCCCTCATCCATGCCCGCGTGCGCCGGGTCGTCTTCGGCGCCAGCGATCCCAAAGTAGGCGTCAGCCGCCTCCTCCCTGCCCTCGAACAAGCCCGCCTGAATCACGCGATCGAATTCAGCGGCGGCCTGCTCGAACCAGAATGCCGAGCCCAGCTGCAGGCCTTCTTCAAAGCCAAGCGCGCCAAACCCTGATAATCTGGTCAGTCCTGGAGAGATGGCCGAGTGGTTGAAGGCACCTGACTCGAAATCAGACGTGGGGCAACTCACCGGGGGTTCGAATCCCTCTCTCTCCGCCAGAACGATCTCCAAGATGTTGATTCTAGGCATCTTGGAGACTTGGTATTTCATCACC
>JANXPB010000007.1 GCA_025357545.1 Holophagaceae bacterium | reverse complement strand
CAGCGCAAAGCGCGAAGTGAATCCCAACAGCCCGCGTGGGTCGCAACCACCCCCGTGTCACGGGCGACCTTGTGGGGCGGAGCGTGGGGGATTCGAACGGCAGCGGCGGCATGGTAGCAGTAGGCGGAGGTCGCGAGAGCGACCGCAGCCGGTCCGGCGCAGCCGGAACTGCGGGGCCTGCCGATGCCGTGGAACGCAGCGCAAAGAGCGAAGTGAATCCCAACAGCCCGCGTGGGTCGCAACCACCCCCGTGTCACGGGCGACCTTGTGGGGCGGAGAGTGGGGGATTCGAACGGCAGCGGCGGCCTTAAATCACCTTTCAAAACCGCAGCGACATGCAGGTCAGCCCGCCGTCCATTTTCCGGGCTTCGCTGGTGTCCAGCAGGGTGATGGGCATCCCAAGCCCCTCCAGCTTGCGCAGGGTCTGCGGGAAGCCCGCTGGCGTGAGGATGGTTCCATTCATGAGCAAAGTGTTGCTGGCATATTCTTCCTCCGCATCCACGACGATCTGCTGGAAGTCCGCCAATTCGGGGCGCCCTGCGAAGGCCTCGCTCACCAGCAGAGTATTGCCGCCCACCGAGGTGACGCTGGACTTGAAGTGCAGGCCGGCGGCCACGGCGATGGTCCTGGCCTGGTACCCATGCGCGGAAAGGAGACGGCCCAACTGCGCGGCGCCTTCGGCGTTGGTGCGGCTGGACAGGCCCACGAAGGCGGTGCGGCCGACGATGAGCACGTCGCCGCCATCGAGGGTGCCCGGCGCCAGGATCCGGGCCAGGGGGCGGTGCCGGGCCAACACCGGAAGCATAGGCAGTTCTTCGCCGCGGCGGGCCAGGGCACCGGGCCGGGTGACGATGGCGAGTTCCGGCACCACCACGGCGACATCTTCGACGAAATACGCATCGGGAAAACCCGGCAGAGGCTCCAGCAGCTCAGTCTGAAGGCCAAGACTGGCGAGGGCCTCTGCGTAGGCGCGGTGTTGATCGAGCAAACGACTGTAGTCGGGGATTCCGAGGCCCGCTGTCGTCAGACCTGCGGCAAAATCCGGCCCTGGTTGGCGGAGGATGGCGTGGTTGAACATGGAACTCCTCTCCGCCCAGTTTGCCAGCACCGCCCTACACTGCCTTCATGCGCATTCTCGGATTTCTGCTTCTTCTCGCCGGACTGGGCCCTGGTCTCCGGTCCCAGGAGGCCTTCCTCGCCAAACCGTATCTTCAAGTGGGGGCGGCACCCAAAGCCGACAGGCTGGAACTCCTCTGGCTCGCCAGGGACGTGGACCACGCCTGGACCGTCACGCTGAAAACCCTAGGGGAAAGTGCTTGGAAATCTGCGTCCGCAGCGACGTGCAGAACCGTGACGCTGGCAGGTCTTCCACCGCATCGCATCTATGCGGCGAAGCTCCAGGGTCTGAAGGCTGGAGCGGCTTTCCAGTACCGGGTTTCGATGGATGGCCGGACGGTCTTCGAAGCCAAAGGCCGCGGTCCCAAAAATGCGACACAACCCCAGCACATCCTCCTCTTCGGCGATGGCGCGACGGGCTCCCCCCACCAGAAGGCCATCGCCGCCCGCATGGCCCAGCAGGACCCCGATGCGGTGTTCATCCTGGGGGACATCGTGTATTCACGGGGGCGGGCGTCGGAATACCTCGACCGATTCTTTCCGATTTACAATGCCGACGAGCACGGTCCTGGCCAAGGCGGGCCTCTCATGCGCAGCGTGCCCTTCATCCCGGTGCTCGGAAACCACGACGTGATGCCTCTCAATGCCCGCGGTGACCGGCCCTCGGATGGCCTCGCCTACTACCTGTACTGGAGCCTGCCGTTGAACGGTCCGCTGCTGAAGGCCGGCGGCCCGAACACGCCCATCATCCAACCGCTTTATTGGTCCGAATTCCTGAAGGGCACCGGACCCCGGTTCCCGGGTATGGGCAACTATTCATTCACCTTGGGGAATGCGCACTGGACGGTACTGGATTCGAATCCCTATGTGGATTGGTTGGACCCGGCCCTGAAAGCGTGGCTGGAGGCGGATCTCCGTGAGGCCTCCAAAGCAACCTGGCGCTTCGTGCTGTTCCACCACCCGGGATTCAATGGCTCCGTGGCCCATGCGGAGGACCAGTGGATGCGGCTGCTTTCGCCGGTCTTTGAGAAGCATGGGGTGCAGCTGGTCTTCTCTGGCCACGTGCATGCCTACCAGCGGAGCCGGCCGCTCACCTTCAAACCTGAAGCCGCCACCGATGCCACCGCCGCGCGCAAGGGCCTAGCTGACGTGAACGGAGCCTTTGCCATCGACCGGGCCTTCGACGGCCACCGCGCCACGAAGGCCCGAGGAATTATCTACGTCATTTCCGGAGCCGGGGGAGCCGAGCTCTACAACACGAAACAGGACCACAAACCGGAGAGCTGGCAAGCCTTCACCCAGACCATGGTGAGCGACCGCTACTCCTTCACCGTGCTTGACCTCAAGGGCGGGCGGGCTGAACTGCGCCAGCTCGCCGAAGACGGCACGGAGATCGACCATTTCGTGCTCACTCGGTGAACCCAGATCACCTGTGCTTGAACATCACATCGCCCAGACTGGACCGGCCGTCGGTCCAGGGCTTCGCATCCCGAAGGGCAGCCGTGCCCGCCTCCCAGGCCGTGCGGGCCCCAGGCGAGGGCGCCGCACCGCCGGGCCCCACCAGGATCCAGGCGGGTGCCAACAGCTCAGGATTCAGCAGCGAGGGCATCTCCCGGGCCACCACGAGTTGGTGGTTCTCCATCTCCAGGGGAACAGGGAAGCCTGGCTCCCACCGGGCCCGTTCGTGGATCTCCAGGGCCGAGAAGCCCAGGTCCCGGACGTTGGCCAGCAGCGGCAGGTGGATGGGCAGGGGATTCGACGTATTGAACACCAGCAACCCGCCCGGTTTCAAGTGGGCCATGTACATCATCAGGGCCTCGCGGGTGAGGAGATGGGTGGGGACGTTGCCCCCCGAGAAGGCGTCGAGCATCAACAGGTCATAGGTGGTCCCGTCCTCCCGGAGCCGCGCGCGGCCGTCGCCTTCGATGATGGACACCCGGGCCGGACAGTTCGCCAGGAAGGTGAACCGGGTTCCCTTGAAGCCCGAGAGCCGGATGATTTCAGGGCTAATTTCGAAGAACACGAGTTCATCACCTTGGGCGGCATTGGCGGCCATGCCTCCGCCGCCCAGGCCCACCACACCTATTCGAAGGTTGGCTGTCCGCGTCCGCAGCAGGCCCAAGGAGCGGCCCACAGCGCTGTCCGGTCCGTAGTAGGAGATGGGGCGCCGCGGTGCTTGCAGGAGTTCCATGCCATGGTTCACCTGGCCGTCCACCATCAGCAGCAGCTTCCCTCGCACCTCCAGCACCGCGTGGGCCCCGTAGAAATCTCGGGTCCAATACCCCGGTTTGCGGGCCTCCGCCCAGCCCAGGCCGGCCGCGGTGGCGATGGAGAGCGATGCCGCCAGTAGCACCACACTGCGGTTGATCCGCTCCATTCCCAGGGCCGAAACCCAGGCCGCCAGGCCCACCGCCGCCAGGGCGATGGGCAATTCATAGAAGCGGTGGAAGAGCAGCGGGGGTAGCAGCGCTGCGGCGGCCCCGCCCAGTGCCCCGCCTGCCGCCATAATCAAGTAATAGGCCGTGAGGTATTCCGCGGGGGGCTGCAGCCGCGCCAGCCGGACGTGGACCAACAACCCACCCGAAAGCATCAGGCCCAGGCCCCACGCGAGCAGGGCCAGTGTGTGGCCGGGGCGCGCACCTATCGGCGTGATCAGAGCCAAGGCCAGGAAGATCAGCAGCAGCCCCAGCAGCACGGACTCAGGCACCTGCCAGCGGAAAGCGATGATAAAAGTAAGCAGAAAGGCAAGGAGCGGCAACACCCAGACCAGGGGAGTCGAGGCCAGGTTCCAGGCCAGCACTTGGGTGAGCGCCACCAGCAGCATGGATCCGGTCGCCGCCAACAGGCCCCAGCGGAGGACCGCGGGCAGCCCAACGGATCCTGGGCCTTTGGCCTTCCGGGCGGGAGCCGACTCCAGGGCCGAACGGAACTTCCTTACAAGCCCAAACATCAAGCCTGCCACCACCAGGAACAGTATGGAAATGGACCAGGCCTGCACCCGCAACGGGACCTGGGGTTCCAGCAGGAAAGGGTAGGCCAGCAACCCCGCCAGGGAGCCGGCATTGGAGAGCGCGTAGAGGCGATAGGGGGAGGCGTCTGGCCGGATGGAGGTGTGCCAGGCCTGCACCAGCGGCGCCGTGGCGGCCAGCAGCACGAAAAGAGGCCCTGCGCTGAGGGCCAGCAGCAGCACGGCCTGAAGGGCGGGAGGGTAGTTCGCCAAGCCCGCTGGTGAAGCTGCAACCAGCAGAGGCGAGCCCGCACGAATCGCAGTCCCACCCAGGGCAAGGGCCACCAGGCCCGCCAAGGCCCCGTAGCCTCTCGCCTGTCGTCTCGGCGACACGAGGGTGGCGATTCCATGAGCCAAGGCATACCCCCCCACCAGGGCAGCCTGGAAGAAGACGAGGCAGGTGATCCATACCCCCGCACCGCCACCCAGGATGGGTGTCAGCACCCTGCCCATGAAGGGCTGCATCAGGAAGAGCAGGAAGGCCCCAAGAAAGGCGGTCAGGCCGAACAGCATTCAAGCTCCGAGGGGGTGATTGGGGTGGGCGCTCAGCATAGCCGGGGCCTCCTGATACCTTGGAATGATGACGTTCTGGCCCCCCTCCCCCAAGCTGGCCGCGCTTTACGCGCTTGTCTTCTTCTTGGCCCTGATCCTAGCGCCGGGACGAGGGCCGCTGTCCCTCCGGTGGCTGCGCCTCTATCCCAAGCAACTTGGGTCCTCGGTGGTGGGGTGGGCGGCGCACTGCACCCTGCCCGCCTCGATGCGAGGGCTTCTGCTGGGTGGTTTCGCCCGGCGCTACGAGCTGAATCTGGCCGAGGCTGAATTCGCCCTCACGGATTATCCAAGCCTCCAGGCCCTCTTCACCCGGCGACTCAAACCCGGCCTGCGGCCCCAGGACGACGCGGCCCCCGGCGCCCTCAACAGCCCCGTGGACGGTTGCATCATCGCGGCCGGCCGCATCGAAAAAGGAATGGCGATCCAGGCCAAGGGGCTGCCCTACCGCATCACGGAACTGCTCAAGCACGATGCAGACGCTGCGCGGTTCGAAGGCGGATATTTCTTGACGCTGTACCTCGCCCCCAAGGACTACCACCGCATCCACGTGCCCATGGCAGGCCATGTCAGCGCCATAGGACGTGTGGAGGGGGAGCTGTGGCCCGTCAATGAGGCCTCCACCGCCCACGTCGCCCGACTCTACGAACGCAACCGCCGCGCCACCTGGGTAGCCACCGGCAGCGGATTCGATGAAGGCCTGGAATTGGCCGCCATCCTGGTGGGCGCCACCCACGTGGGCGGCGTGCTCATCGATGCGCGCTGGCGGATGGGCCGCGAATTGCCCCGGGATGGTGCCCTCCCAGTGCCCGGCCTGCCTTGCGCCCCGGGCGAGGACCTGGGCACCTTCGCCTTCGGTAGCACGGTCGTGCTGCTGATTGGCGGGGCAAGAAGCGCCTCCTGGAAGCCCCTTCGAACTTCGGGCAACGTACGAGTGGGCCAGCGTCTCGGAGCCTTTGAATGACCGATGATCTCTTTCACCAGGAACCCCTGTTCGAACACGGTGGGGACCTCGCCGGCGCCTTGGAGGCGATCCTCCTGGCCAGCAGCGAGGTCTTGGATCTGGCCCGGCTGCGGGAACTCACTGGCCTAGGGGAAGGCGCTATCCGCCAAGGGCTGGAAGCCCTGGACGCGCGCCTGCAACCGCCGCGGGGTGTTCGGTTGCTGGAGGTGGGCGGCGGTTGGCGCCTGGCCACCGCCCCCCAGTATGCGGAACTGGTGGCCAAGCTCGTCACCACCATCCGCAGTGGCCGGCTGACGCCAGCCCAGATCGAAGCCCTGGCCATCGTCGCCTACCGTCAGCCCGTCACGGGGCCCGAGATCAACGAGATCCGTGGCGTGAGCAATTCCGCCAACCAGCTTAAAGTCCTTTTGGAGCGGGAGCTGGTGGAGATCGCGGGACGCAAGCCCGTAGTGGGGCGCCCGATGATGTACGTCACCACGCGAAAATTCCTGCTGCACTTCGGGCTCCAGGGCCTGCACGACCTGCCCCACCTCGCGGATTTCGGCGAAGGCAACCTGGAAGCCCAGGCCCTCAGCCAGCTGGAGCCCCCGCTGCCCGAAGGCTCGCTATTCGACGGCGCCCATGAGGTGGGGGAGGTTCCACCGATCAGCCCAGCGGATGGAGATGGGGCTGTGCTTTCGATTGAATGCAGCGATCCAAGCAGAGTGGATCCCCATGAGTGAACCTTCGTTCAAAGGCTGGACCCGCCCTGGGCCCATTCCCCCTGGCGGTGTGGACATCGAACCCGGCGAAACCTTGGATTTCCTATGCGGACATTTCCGGATGTTCCAGTACGAGAAGGGCCATCGCTTCTCCGTGGACGACCTGCTGACCGCCTGGTTTGGCACCCGCTGGTGTCCCAGGCCCGAGCGCATCGCGGATCTGGGCTCTGGCATCGGCAGCGTGGGCATGGTCGCCGCCTGGCGTTGCCCAGGCGCGACGGTTCACACCGTTGAAGCCCAGGAGATCAGTGTGCGCCTCGCGCGGAAAAGCGCCCGCTACAACGGGCTTGAAGCCCGGTACCACATCCATCAAGGGGACTTGCGGGACGGGACGCTCCTGCAAGTCCCTCCCTTCGATCTGGTGCTCGGCTCGCCGCCTTACTGGCCCGTGGGCACCCGGGTGGAGGCCCAACATCCACAGGCCGTGCCCGCGCGCCTGGAAGTGCGTGGCGACATCGGCGATTACGCAAAGGCCGCCGTGAAATTGTTAGCGCCCGGCGGCATTTTTGCCTGCGTTTTTCCATCGGATCAAATCGCCCGCGCCAAGGCCGCCTACCGTGAGGCAGGCCTGGTGCTTCTGCATAGGCAGGATGTGATCTTCAAGGAGGGCGAAGCCTACGGCGTGGGGCTCTTCGCGGGCAGCCGCGCGGAGGACTTGCCGGAATCCCTGCGGAACCACGCCGAACTCCCCCAGTTCGATGCGCCCATCACCATCCGCAGATCCAACGGCAGCGTGCATCCCAGCATCGCTTGCTTCCGCTTGGGCTGCGGCTTTCCGCCGGGGCTGGTGTAGGCGCTGAAGGTTCCTGGTGCCGGTGCTCGTTACGGCCACCGGCATCTAGCCTTCCACCGCCTCCCGGAATCTTCGGGCCGCGGCGGCCAACCCATCGGGATGGCTGTCGACCCAGCTCGCGACGATGAGCATGAATTCGCTGCTTCCCGCCGCCGCCCGATAGCCGGCCAACCCTTCAGGATTCTTGCCTCCCTGCAGGATGGGCATGATGGGCTTGGCCCCCTCGCGGGGGCGGAAGGCCGCCTGGAGAAGTGCCTGGGCGGCGCCGGAAGGGTAGTCAGGTGTAGCGAAGGGGCCGGGCGTCACGAACCAGTCCGCGCCCAACTGGCGCAGCCAACCACACAGGGAGGCATCCGACAGTCCCCAACCCCCGTGCCGGGTCAGCAGATCGGAGAAGGTGTTGTGCGCTAGGATCGGCAGTCGGACCTCCTGGGCCAACCGGCGGATCAGTCCCAGACCCTGGATGAAGGGGGCCACCAGAACGGCATCCGCGCCAAGCCGGCAAGCCATGTCCCACCGGGTTTCCACCTCTTCAGGTTCGCAAATCAAGTTGGCGATGTAGAGCTTGGGCTCTCCGCTACGCTCCCGGGCCTCGTCCCGGGCACGGACCATGGCCTGAACATGGGCCCGGAAGGCAGTGCTATCAGGAAAGCAGGCCAGTTCGTCATCCTTGACCAGGTGGAAACCACCGATCAGAACCTCCCGGTTGAGCCGGGCCATGGTGGCGGTATCAAGACCCACCGCAGGCCGCATGGAACGGCAGAGCAGCGGCCCGAGAGGGTTTCCGAGCTTGGCTCGGATTCCCGGAACGCCAAAAGCCGGGCCTGGCCCGAAGGAGCTTGGCAGGGTGCACTCGATCAGCCGAAAACTGGTGAGGAAACCCAGGCGCGGCAGCTCCCCTACCAGGACATTCAGGAGTTGGCTAGGGCGACCCATCAAGAGGCGCAGTGGGAACCCCAGCTCGATGTCCCACCGTTCGCGTGTTTCCGATCCTGCCCCCTGGCCTGGATAGACATCTGTCGATATCGAATAGGGCGGTACTACGCGTTCCTGGGAGGGCGCCGCTGTCCGGATGGAGCGGACCCGGATGGTCCAGCCGCTGAGGGTGCCAGCATCCACGAACCCTGGAATGCTCACGGTGGCCGCGCTTTGCTCCATGGCCATCCCGCTTGCGGCATCCTCCACGTCGCAGGCGGCGGCAACCCGATAGGTCACGAAGAGATAGTCCGCGGGATCGAGGTCCGGGGACCAGGTGAAGAACTCCGAGTGTGTGGAGCGCGCTAGTTTCCCAGAACTCATTCCAACCACTCTAAATGACAATCCGCCAGTCTCCAGTCTTCCGCAGTGGTCAGCTTGATGTTTGTTTTTTCGCCTGGAACCACCCGTACGGCCAGTCCCGACCGAAGGACAAGCTGCGCGGTGGACTGTTCCGACCAACCTTTCGCTGCGGCCTCCGCCAGGACCCTCGATAGCAAATCCCGCTCAAAGGCCTGAGGTGCCTGGAAAACTCCGACTTGATCGGGGTGGAAATCCTGCATGACGAAGCCGTCCTGGATCCTGGCCACGGGCACATCGAGCTGGAGGAATGCCCCGGCGGCCCCGGTCTCCCGCGCAGCGGCCACCACAGCTCGCATCAGGCCCATGGTTGCGAAGGGTCGGGCCACCAGTTGCACCAGGAGCCAAGGCTTCGTGGACGCCTCCACCAGGCGGGCGACTGAATCTTGGTGGGTGGCTCCTCCCGCAATGCAATGGCAGCCGGGGCATAGGGCGGCCAAGCGGTCAAGATGGGCCGGTGGTGCCGCGATGACCACTTCGGCGGCCACTTTCCGCGCTTTGCGGGCCAGCCATCTCACCAGAGGTTGTCCACCCAGCTCGAGGAAGGCCTTGGGTCCCAGCCCCAGCCGCTCACCGCATCCTGCCGCCGGAATCAGGATGCTCAGGTCCTGGAGGGGGGATGCCTGCGGGGCTCCCGGGCCGTTCATTCGGACCCGCCGCAGGCCTGGGGGCGGGGTAAGACGTGTCGGAGCTGCGTGGCGAGCCGGGACTCCAGGTCGAACAAGAAAGCATCCTCGTGACGGGCGCGAATTTGGGCGGCCAAGGCCCTGGCCTTGGCCCGCCTTCCCTCCTTCAGGGCCCCGTACAGTCTGCAATAGCCCTGGCATAAGACCATGGAAAGGGACTCCGGGCATCGGGAGGGGTTGGAGAGGATGGTGTCGTAGTGGGCATCGGGAATCTGCCAATGGGGCCCATAGACCTC
Source organism: Holophagaceae bacterium (assembly GCA_025357545.1). Taxonomy (GTDB): domain Bacteria; phylum Acidobacteriota; class Holophagae; order Holophagales; family Holophagaceae; genus JANXPB01. Next base: position 11,739 of record JANXPB010000007.1, on the reverse strand, counting down.
GGCCAGATAGCGCTCTGGAGGATCAGGCACATTCCACCTCCGGCCCATCCACGACCATTCCCGAAGGCCGAAGGCCGTCAGGCGGCAGAGGATGGGATCGAGACGACTGTCGAATCCATTCAGGATCGTGTCCCCTTCGCGCTGCAGGAAGAAGACATCAAGGGTGCAACCTGATCCGGCATGGCTGAAGCTTCGGCACCAGGGGCGATCCTGTGGCAGAATCCCGCAGAACCAAGGCACGGTGAACTCACCCCCAGTGCAGAGCGCCTGCACGAGCTGCTCGCGGTCCACCTCCCAGGCCACACCCAGATCCAAGTCCTTGTCGTGGGCCAGAACATCCCCCTCCCGGACCACCCCGAGCAGGGTTCCTGCGTAGAGGCAGAAACTGATGCCCGCAGAGTCCAGCCGTTCCTTGGCGGCCACCAGGGCCCTGCGGCCGCCTGCCTGGGTAAAGGCGCCGGGGACCCCTGATTCGGGAACGCCTTCCTGTTCCAAGAGGCGGATGGCCTCCCGGTAGCTCTCGGTGGCCCCTTCTAAGTCCCCATTCTCCATCAGGGCTTGCCCATGCAATACGCACCGGTCCGAGGAGGCCGGAAGTAGGGCTTCGGCCTCCTCCCGCCGACCTAGGGCGAAGAGAGACAGCCCGGCATTCCGCCGGGCGGCCACCAGGTCCGGTTCGAGGTTGAGGGCCTGCTGGAAGGCATGAAGGGCTCTATCAGTCTCACCGGAGTGGAGCAACACCATGCCCAAGTTGTTCCACAGGGAGGGCTGGTGCGGCAAAAGCGCGAGACTCCGCTCGAAGCAGGCCCGGGCTTTCAGACTTTGGTCCAGCCCCACCAGACCCATTCCGAACAGAGCCCACACGTCTGCCTGGTCTGCCAGCCACTCCGTAGCCTCGGAAAGGGCTTCCACCGCCTCCACACAACAACCTCGTTTCAGTAGCCGCAGACCTTCCCTGCGCATAACCTCCCCCTGGGACAGCGCCTGTTCTGAGAATCGAACTGGTCCTGTGTACCTCTGGGAGCTCATGTAGAATGGGGCCTTCCGCGACTCTTCAGTCTAAAAGGGGAAGGGTCATTTGACCAAACCGCAAGTTGCAGCAGCCCCTCCTGTTGCCCCGTCTGAATTGGCCCTGAAGCTGGTGTTCGCACCTGACACTTCGGACCATCCGAACTGGGGCTGCCGCGTGATGGGGGCGTGGTTCAAAATGGCTCTGGCCAGAAACGGGTTCCCACCATCCTGGCTGGCCCCCAGCGCCTGGTTCATCCAGCCGCACCCCTCTTTGCCGCATCTGGACACGATGGCGGACTTCCATCGCTGCACGCGCGAAGTCCAAGCAGGCCGTATCCTCACCGATATCGCCGCCATGCTGCAGCAGTGCGATGCGGTGCTCCTGAACGGAGAAAATTATGTCAGGCCCGGCGTCTACAAGGGCCGGATGCTCTTGTTCCTCGCATACCTAGTCAAGCAGGTTTTCGGAAAAACATGCGTACTCACCAACCACACCGCAGACCTGGATGAACCGGCCCTGGCCGCAATCGTCCGGGAGGTCTACCCCATGTTGGACGAGATCCATTTCCGTGAGGAAACCTCGGCGCAAACCTGTTCTTCCTTGATCGAGCCGGGGCGCTGGAAGGTCATTCCGGGCGTGGCCTTTGCGGTCCCTGCGGCGCCCCTCTCTGAATGGAGCGCCTTGGGCTGTCGGGATGGCCACTTCTCCGCCTGGCCTGACGTGGCTGAAGGGTTCGATTCCCGGAGGCCCTATGTCACGGTGTGTGCCAGCTCGATCTATTCCCTGCCTCAACATCAGCACTTGGACGTCCTGCCGTCCTTTACCAAGCTCTGCCGTCGATTGAGGGAGGAAATCGGCCCCGTGGTCCTCGCGGCGCCCTGCCTGGTGGACACAAAAATCATGCGGGAGGTCCAGGCCGCGACCGGCTTTCCGCTGCTCGGCATCAACCTGCCGGTGCGCCAGGCCATCGACATCATCGGCAACGCTGCGGTCCATGTGGGGGGGCGCTGGCACCTGGGGATCTTCGCGGCAACCGGCGGCACCCCCATGGTGTCCATCGGCGCCAACAGCCACAAAGTCCACAGCCTGATGCGAATGTTGGGCATGGAGGAGCCGGTCTACGATGCGCTGCGGCTGGACGCACACATCGAGGCCATCGTCGCGCAGGCCCGGGCCCACGTCGACGCGGGCCCGGGCCTGCGCGAGCGCCTGCTGGATCGCAGCCGGGAACTCGGCGCCCAAGTGGATCAGAATCTCGACTGGCTTCGCGCGAAAGCAGGCAGGGCTTGAACCCGGAATCCAACGCTGGGGCGAAATAATCCCCACGCAACCGCCCAGAACCTACTCCTCCGGGTCCTCATATTCGGCGTTGTGCCAGACGTTCTGCATGTCGTCGTTGTCCTCGAGGGAATCAATGAGTTTCAGGAAGCTGTGGAGCTTAGCGCCTTCGAGGTGGACCGAATTCCCGGCGGCCTTGATGATCTGGGCTTCGATGACCGGCAGTTTGGCCGCATCCACCGCATCCTTGACCGCCTGGTAGGCCTCGGGCGAAGTGGTGATGACCCAGGCACCGCCCTGGTCCTGGACGTCATCTGCGCCGGCTTCTAGTGCGACTTCCATGACCTTGTCTTCAGCGACTTCAGAGTCCACCACGATCTGCCCCAGCTTGGTGAAGAGGTAGGCGACCGAATTCATGGCGCCCAGCTCGCTCCCGAACTTGGTGAAGCAGCTGCGGATCTCAGGCGTGGTGCGGTTCTTGTTATCGGTCACGGCTTCGAGAATGATGGCCGCACCACCGGGGCCGTAGCCTTCGTACTGCACTTCTTCGTAGGTCACGCCTTCAAGTTCGCCGGTACCTTTTTTGATGGCGCGCTCCCAGTTGTCCTTGGGCATATTGGCGCCCTTGGCAGTGTCCACCGCAAGGCGCAGGCGAGGATTGCTGGCCACATCGCCACCACCCAGGCGCGCCGCCACTGTTATCTCCTTCAGGATCCGCGTGAATACCTTGCCACGCTTGGCATCAGCGGCACCTTTTTTGTGCTTGATGGTGGACCATTTGCTGTGGCCGGACATCGGGAACTCCTAAGCTCGAGATTGAAGAATTTCAATGGGGCAGGGTGGCGGAAGATCGGGGGTGGGCGGCCGCCTCAGCCACGCACCGCACGGCGGGAAACTTTGGCGTAGGGCGGCGGTTCCATGCGCACCATAGGGCGCTCCAGCAGGAACTGGTACCACTGCTCGCCATAGACTTTCATCTTCATGGCCTTGTTGTTCTGCAGCAGGGTGCGGTTGCTGATGAGACGCTCATCCCCTTTGCAGATATCCAGACCCCGGTTGAGCACTTCGATAGCCTTGCCGCGGTCCCCCATCTCCGTAAGGACATAGGCGTACACGGCATAGAGCAGGCTTTCCTTCTTGCCGGTCTTGAGGGCCAGTTCAAACGTGCCCCTGGCCTTCTTCTTTTCCCCGCGCTTCCACTGCAGGATGGCCAGCATGGCCTTGGCGATGTAGTGCTGCATGGAGGCAGACTGCAAGAGCGGCTCCGCCTGGTCGTTCTTCTGGCGCAGGTACTGAACGACGCCGATCTGGCCGTCGATAGAGCCCTTCACCAGGAACTGCCGGGGTCCGTACTTGTAGCCCTCCTTCATGACCTCGATAGCCGCGTCGAATTTCTGCTTTTTCAAGTGCTCGCCGGCCCGGGCGAATATCTTCTCGAGCTCCTGCTGGGTTTTGCGGCCCAGATATACAAATAGGGCCGCGCCTGCCACAAGCCCCATGGGGATGCTGAGCCATAGGGATATCCTGGCGAGGCTTGCCAGAACCACCAGGACCGCGGCGGCGCCCAGGCTCAAGAGCAAATTGATCACGAAGGCTCCGGCAGGTGGCCCGATTCAGGCCAAAGGGCCATAGTATCGCGACGGCCCACGCTGGGCCATCGGAGATACGCCTGGGCCGGGCCGAAGATGCGGGATCAGGCGATGACGCCACTGCGAGGTTTAGGCGCGCGCTTTCTCCGCACAATCCGCTTCACTGGAACCGTGGGCACCAACGAGCTGGCCTCCTTTCGCGGCCGGCCAGGGCCCCTTTTGGGCTTTCCAGGTTCAGCCGCCGCCTTGGCAGCCTTGGACGGCTTGGGTTTGGCTTGACGTTTCAAGGCTCCGGCTGCCCGGCCGGTGACCACGACCCGCGAACCATCCTTGAGAACTTTGACCTTGCTGCCAGGTTTCCGCCCGCGCTTCAGCGTCATGGGTAGCGGCTCTTCCTTGAGCAGCTCTCGTTCCAGTTGCGCTTGAAGGGCCAGCATCTGCCCTTCATCCTTTTCGTGGTCATATCCACACAAGTGGAGAAATCCATGGATCAGTAGCGTTTCCACTTCCCGGCGGCGGGAAACCCCCAGCTTCTGGGCCATCTTTTCGGCGACGGGTAAGCAGATGACCAGATCCCCAAGATGGGGATAAGCACCGGCTTCTGGCTCGGCGGGAAAACTCAATACATCGGTGGTCAGGCTGATCCCCCGATGCTCCCGATTGAGGCGGCGCATGTGCCTATCATCCACATAACTAATGGAAATACCTTGGGCTTTGGGTGTAAGACGATCCCTCAACAACCGTACCAGGAGGCCCAGTGATTGTTCCCCAGGGCCACGCAATTTACTTTTACTGGACCAGTCGATCTTGAAGGGTATCGAAGTGCCTTCCATGTGATCCTCGAAGAACCTGTAAGAGGTATCCTCAAAAATCGTCGATATTCATCACTCTGTCAATATAGAAACTAAAAATAACTACCTTTTAACCTCCTAGTTGTTTGTCGATAAATTTTATAAATATTTATATAAATTGTTATATATTAAAATTTATAAAAATTTTTAATTTATTTTTATACCTCCAATTTTCAAACTTCGCAAGCACCACTTGTCGAGGTATGGTGTGTCGTGGACGTTCAACTACCGGAAGGTTTTCTCCAGGGAATCAAGGCCTTCCTCCTCCTTCTGGATCGATGGAACCTCACCCACGCGTTGACTTCGCTCCAGCCAAGCGAGCGCATGGAGGAATTGATTATAGATTCCACTGCGCTGCTCCCCCACCTGGAGGCCCTGCGGCCCGGCGCGCGGGTAGTGGATTTCGGTTCAGGCATGGGAATTCCCGCGGTGCCCCTAGCCCTGGCCCGACCCGACCTGGACCTTCGGGCCATGGATAAATCCAGGAAGAAAATGGCGTTCTTGCGTCAAGTCGCCCTGGAACTGCCGCTGCCCAACTTGACGGTGCTCATAGGCCGAGCGGAAGATCTCCCCCCCCAGCAGGCCGAGGCCGGCGTCGCTAAGGCGGTGGGTTCCCTCCAGCTCCTGACCTCCTGGTGGCTCAGGCATGGTCAGCCCGGAGCTCCACTATGGGCCCTGAAAGGCCCTGCCACCGGCTTTGAGGCTGTGCCGGATAGCTGGGACTGCGAAGCCTTCCCTTACCATTTGCCGACCCGCGGGGCGCGGCAAATCCTGCAACTGCGCAAGCCCTGAAACCGAGGTTCCAGGGCCTGCAAATGCCTGCGGGATCATCGGGTAATGAGGTCGCCGATCACAATTTCTTCAGAACCCCTGACAATGCGGCAGGTGGAGGTGGTTTCACCGGTCCTGACCACCAGGACCTGGCCCAGGACGTAATTCGTCTTTTCCATGGCCTCGCTGGATTCCACGCGGGATTCGGTCACCGGGAAGGAACGGCGGCGCAAAGCGACCATCATATCCCCGACCTGGATTCCATCGGCGCTGCCCTTGTCGATGATGATCAATTCGCCCTGCCCGGTGTGGAGATGCTGGTCGCGGGCATAGATGATCGTGCCAAAATCCTTGATGGGCATTGGTTCCGTCAAGTCTGTGCGAAGTTTCAGCGGGATCGTGGCGGGTTCGGTGAAGGGGGCCACATGGTCTCCCAGCGAGATCGCATCCATGCTCCGCTCGATCACTGCGACGGAGCCCTTCGGCAGAACCGTATTGACTCTGATGACCCCCACTTGCTGCACGACATCCCCCAAGGAGTGACGTTTGTGGGTATCCGAGGGGTGGTACAGGCTCTTGGAACGCACCTGGAGCACGACGAACTTGTCTCCGGCCTTGAGGCCTTTGTCCTGTCCACCGTTCAGGTACACGACCTCACCATCCATGAGGTTGTGTCGCTCAGGATACTTTATGCCAGTGATGCGGAGTGCCCCCAACTCACGGAACAGGGCATCGGCACCCTTCGGGGCCAAGTAGGGCAGCTGGATGAAGTCCTGGAAGCCAAAACCCTGTTCTTCCCGTTGCTTGCCTTCGGGCCTGCGCCGGTCGGGGGGAAGCTGGGTCACGTCCTTGGGAACCGTCAAGTCGGGGCTCTCAGGGCGGGCCACCGGGGTTCCCGGCGCCGTCTCTGGTACCTCGTTCGCGATGGCCTTTTTGGATGCATCGATCAGGATCGGATCCCCGGGATAAATCCAATGGGCATCCTTCACCCACTGATTCAATTCCCAGATCTGCGGCCAAGCATAGGCATTGCCCAGGAACCGCCCCGCAAGGCCCCAGAACGTGTCGCCTTTCTGCACAATGTGCAACCGGGTGCCGTCAGGGACATTGACTTCTTGGGGATAGGCCCATCTGGATTGATGCTCTGCAATTTTTACAACCCCCGCCGACGGAGCTTCTAAAGCAGCCGGAGCGGCGGCGGGTTTGGGGGAATCTTGGGCCGCCAGGCCGATCGAAAACGCCGTCAACCACGGCGCTACGGCAAGGGGGCGCAGCCACTTGTGTGAAACCATCACATTCTCCCTAGGGTTAGGTTACAAAAATTATAGATCGTCCAACCGGATCATGTCGGAAAAAGCTTTGGACCTTTCCTCAAGCTCTTTCTTTTGGACGGTTTCCAGGCGTCCCGTACCGAATTGCTCCACTGTGAAACTGGCCATGACCGTGCCCATGAGAACCGCGTGCTTGAGGGCCGGAAGGTCCATTCGTCCCAATTGTGCGAGTTTGCCCAGGAAACCCCCCGCAAATGTGTCCCCAGCGCCAGTGGGATCCACAATGTCTTCGAGCGGGTAGGCTGGAGCTGCGAAAACACAGCCTTCGGTGAGCAATACCGCACCATATTCACCTCGCTTGATGACCAGCACTTTCGGGCCGAAGTCCAGGACCCGGCGGAAGGCTTTCATCAGATTCTGCTCGAGGGTCAATTCGCGGACCTCCGTCTCGTTCACTAGCAAGATGTCTACCTCTTTTAAAACCTTTGCCAAGGCTTCCCGGGAGTCCCGGATCCAGTAGTTCATAGTGTCCAAGGCCACCCATTTGGGGCGTTCGGCCATCTGCCTGACTACGTCAAATTGAAGCGAAGGTTCAATGTTACCAAGGAATAAATAGGGTGAGTGGCGATAGAATTCCGGCAATTTTGGATGGAAGTCGGCAAAAACGTTGAGTTGGGTGTCAAGGGTCTTGGCCTCGTTGAGATCGTGGCCATAGGCCCCTTTCCAGCGGAAGCTCCGCCCGGGCCTCTGCACCAGTCCTTCCAGATCGATATCCCGGTCGGCGAACACCCGGCGCTGCTCGGGACCGAAATCCGAACCGACGACCGCGACCATCTGAGCTGGGGCGAAATGGCTGGCGCTCAAGGTGAAATAGGTCGCGGAGCCCCCCAGCAGATTCTCACGGCGTCCCGCAGGGGTTTCCAGGTCGTCGAAGGCAACACTTCCTACGGCCAATAGAGTCATGGCTTCTCCACATGGTTCAGAGGGTTTCAGGCTTCGTCCGGTGGTTCCCGCTGAGGCTGGGCCAGATAGAGGATCCAGGCCTGGGTGCCTCCCATGGGGATGGGAGCTTGGGCATACCGTGCGACCACCCGGGCCTGGGGCGTGGTGAGGAAGGCCAGAAGTCCCTGTTTCAGAGCTTCGTTGGGTCCGAGGGTGACCAGCAGAGTCCGCCATTGCAGCACGAGGCCATCAGCCACCCTTTCCCTCAGCCTTTCCCGGGCGTCATTCACTCCATGGCGACGAAGGTCCAGGGCCCCATCGACCTCAATGGCCATCCCCGCGGCCAGATGGATCAGGGCTGGGCCCGACCTGATTCGAGGGGGGGGCTCCGTAAGGGGCTGAGGAGTGGCCAATACTGAAGCTGATTTCAGGACGTGGGCCAAAGGTTGAGCTACTCCCGAGGATGGATCAGCCGGAATGGGTGATGCCACTACTTGGATCGGCATTTCCTGAGGCTTTGGTAGCTCAACTTCTGGTTTTGGGGTTGCCAATGGCGCCGAAGCACCCAGCACGGGGTTGGCAGCAAGGGGGCGTAGGCCCTTGAGGTCCGCAAGCCCTATGGCAAAATCTGGTTCGGGGTCTGGCACCCGGCTCGGAACGACCGGAGCAGGTGGTGGAACGATCCCTACATTCGGGGGGGCAGGAGGCACCGCCACCCCCCCCATGGCCTTCAGGAACAGAAGATCCGCATCCTCAAGGGATTGAGGTGGTTGGACAGGCAAATTGGGCTTAGGAGGCGGCCCGGCCTGGGGTGGTTCCGGCGGCAATTGTTGTTTGAGTTGAGCCAAATCCTGCTTCCAAACCATAGTTCCGTCTCGCTTTGATACCAGCTTAATCCAGGAGTGCGCTCTCGGCACCCTTGATTGCCGTTGCATTTCTGCAACGGACCGAGGCGGAAATCGCCTCAATCTTTCCTCCAGCGATGGGTCTCATTTATTTATTTGATATAACTTATATAGATATGGCATGACTATCGCTGACCAGACTCATGGAGGTAGTCATGCGAATCTTTCACATTCCCGCCCTGCTCCTTGCCTGGGGCGCCACTTCAGGACTGATGGCCCAGGAACCCCATGTGGGGTTTGGCATCAATCTGGGTTTCCCCACTGGAGATTTCCGAAGCAAGAGCTACCCACCCACCACCACCGTGCTCGCCACCCAGACCGATGGGTATGACTTGGGCCTAGGGGGGCAGTTCACCGTCAGTTTTCCCGTGGACCCCACTTTTGCCATGCGGATGAACTTCAACGGGATGTCCACCAATGGAACCAACACGGCTTCGGGATACTCAGACCTGCACCTGCGCCACGAATTGTTCGCGATCGGCGGCGACATGCAGATCTTTCTCGAGGGCGGAGCGTACCGGCACAAGGGGACCTATCTGTTCGTGGGTGCTTCAGCGGATTTCGAGCGCTTCGATCGGAGCAATAGTGACAATTTCTACAATTGGTGGGGCGACACTGCCACCGACACCACGCGAAAGAGCCGCCTGGGAGGCACCTTTGGCTTGGGCCACAGCTTCGGCTATGGCGGAGGCCCTCATTTCAACTTGGAGATCTCCTTCCACAAAACCCTCACCGGCAACGACCTTATGAAGAAGGAACCACCTTCGACAGACTTCATGAAGACCAGCTTCGGCTGGGTTTTCTAGGCGGAGGCCCCTTGCAGAGCCCCGCAATCGCGGGGCTCTGCTTTTAGGTTTTCCGCTTCCGTTGCTTGGGCGCTCTTGATTTCGCCCCGGCAGCGGTGTTGGCGGGATCCTCAAGGCCCATCAACCCGTTGACGAATCGCTCGCAATCCACATTGGAGGGGTCCAATTTGGCCAACCTGCGGCCGTAGGACAGGCGATCAAAGCGGGGCTTCGCATCATCGGCTTTCACCTGTTCCAATTTATCCTGGACGAATTTCCCCACGGATCCAGCCTGGGAAATCTCCAGTTTTTCTTTCGTGATGAACCCATTCCATTCAGCAGCGGATTTTTCGAACAGCATCCGATCTTCGCTGAGACGCCCCAGGATCTCGTCGATGGTGCGCAGGGAACTCTCGCTGTGCTGGATGGCCTTCCGGCGCTCCTCGACTGCGGCCCTCAGCTGCTGGCGGGTCTTGAGCTGGCCCTCGGTCATGCCGGGCTGGGACTCAAGGCCTTTCAGCCGCGATTCCTCGTCCCCCACTTCCTTTTTCCATTGGGCCAAGCGCTCATCGTGTTGCTTGCGGATGGGACCAAGGGTGCTGCTGGCCCGGGCGGCATTGTCCGCAGCGGCCTTGCCCGCGGCTTGCAGCATGGCCACCGCCGCTTCCCAATCCCCGTCCAGCACCGCGGCCCGCGCACCAAAATTGCGCAGGGCGGTCAACGCGTGCATCTCGTTGTAGTCCGACGGATTCACCGCCAGGGCGTCCTTCTGGAGCAGCCCCTCGACACTTTGCCGCACCGAGGCTGCATCCCCCTTGTCCAGGGCCGCCTCCCAGAAGGAGCGCAAGGTCACAAGCCGATCGGTCAAAGTCTGGGAGGCCGCCGGCAGAGCCGCCAGTAGGAAGAGGGCCGCAGGGAACCGCTTCATCGGCTCAGTTCCCCTTCTTCTTCTTTTTCCGCGGAGCCTTTGATTTCTCTGGTTCGGGCGCGGCCCTGCCCATCAGAACGTCGAGCTCGCGGTTGCATTTCCTGTTGGTGGGATCAAGGAAGAGCAACCGGTTCACGAAGGCGATCTTGTCGGCCTTGGTGGTTCGCGTGGCCAAGTTGGTGGGATTCATCACCGCGGCCACATACTTGGCTTTGTCGCCTTTGAACGGGGCGGCGTCGAGTTGGTCCTTCTCGGCCTTCAGGCTTTTATCCACCCCTTCGATGACGCCGGTGAAGCCCTCGGAATCAGCCTTCAATCCATCCAGATTGCCTTTGATGCTCTGGATGACCATCGGGCCCTTCTTGGTGTTGTCTTCGAAGACCTGGAAATTCTTGAGTTCCAGCTCCTCGCTCTCGCTCCGGGCGGCCTTGGCCTGCAACTCGGCGCGGCGGGCAGAGCCGTCGGCCAGGGCCTTCGTGGCCGTGTCCACGGCCTTGTTCCAGTTCTCGAGCGCCGGGGTGAGCAGGGCGTTCGTAGTGGCGGAATTTTCAGCGGCCAGATCCTTGGCTTTGTGGAAGTAGTCCAGGGCCTTGGCCCAATCGCCGGCGGTGACGGCCGCCTTGCCCGCCAAGGAATAGCAGGCCATCAAGGTGCTGTAGGTCTGGGAACTGGCCAATCCTGCCTGGGCCGTCGACTTGTCAAAGTCCGGCTTCACAGCCGGCAGCAGGGCCTCGGCCTTGGCCAAGGCTTGCTTGGCCTCGAAGGTGGCGAGCAGTTGCGTGATGGCGGGTTGCTCGGCCCTGAACCGGTCGGTCAGGCTTGGCGTTTTCTCCTGGGCGCCCAACGGGGCGAACAGGATGGGCACGAGGATCAGAGACTTCATGGAGGCTCCTAAACAATGCCTCTAGCGTACACGGGAAAAGGCCTTGGGGTCAGGGTTCAGGCGATTCCAGGCAAGGGTCATCGTCAGGCTGAGCAAGGCCCGATCCTTGAGGAATCCATCCTCAACATCCATTCGTAAATCATAGAAAAAGAAGCGGGGAGCTTCCCCAGGTGCCGATAACCGGACGATCACGGCTTCGGTGGTCCGGCCCGGGATGGTCGCCTTGACCCAGCGCCGCCGGGCGATCTGGACCGGCACGTCCGGCAGGCGCGCATAGCCGGAGAATTCGATGTCTGGCGCAGCCTGCAGCAGCTCATTGGGACCCGTCCTCCGCAAGGCGCCCACCGATCCAGCCCACACCCGGGCCCGGGTGCCTGGTGGCGTACCCGGAACCACCAGGGTCATCTGGATCTTGGTGTGCTCCAGCGCAGCGGGCTTCTCCCACAGCACGTAGGCCGCCGCCGCGAGGGCCAGCAAGCCCGCCCAGAGCCCGTAGAACCACCGGCGCTGGCCGTGGACAGTGG
>JANXPB010000230.1 GCA_025357545.1 Holophagaceae bacterium | reverse complement strand
TGGCACGGGCAACAACAACACCAACGCCTCCTTCATCGCGGCCTACAGCGGCGCGGCCGCGAAGGGCACTCCCCTGAACATTCCCGCCGGCGCCAAGGTTCCGACCTGGGACCTCAAGAGCTTCACCCTCAACGCCAGCGGCAAAGCTCAGTTCGTCTTCCGTTTCCTCCAGGACGGCGTGGCGGTCCCCTTCAACACCTACAGCCCCACCGGCAAGACCGAGTTCTGGGACAACTTCGTGGGCGGCCCCAGCTTCTATGTCCAGTTCACTGTCCCCTATGACGGCATCGCCTATCCGGCCGACTGGAACGCCTCCTTCAGCACCTACTTCAAGAACATCTGGCGCGGGGATGGCAAGGATGTAACCGGTGCTGCCCTGGCCGTTTCCGCCAAGGCTTCCCTGTCGGCACCTGATTCCAACGGCTACTACACCTTGACCTTCACCGACGCTGTCATCCCCACCAACGCGGGCATGATCACCGGCGGCATCGGCTACACCTACGGCCTCAGCACCACCCAGCCCCTGACCCAGATCAGCGGCGTGGTGGGCTACCCATGGGCACCCGACTTCTACGCCTATAACGTGGAAGGCAAGAAACAGGGCGGTCTCTCCGTCCCGGCCCCCAACGTCTGGAAGATCGTCAGCGGCACGCTCCCCGCGGGCCTCGATGCCACCCAGGCCACGGCTGCCCGCCGCACCATCGTCAGCAACCAGAAGTGCAACGACTGCCACGGCGCCCTCGGTGTCTTCACCGAAAAGACCTACCATGCGGGTCAGCGCAACGATGCCCCCACCTGCGAGTTCTGCCACAACGGCCAGCGCGTCAACAATGGCTGGGGCGTGAACACCAAAGACACCATCCATGCCATCCATGGCGCTGGCAAGCGCGTCAACAAGTACTCCTGGGAGGCGGCGGCTGGCGATACCTACTGGAAAGTCACCTATCCGAGCGTGCTGAACAACTGCGAGATCTGCCACGTGCCGGGTTCCTATGACTTCGGCAATACCACCAATGCCGGCGAAGTGCCCAACCTCAACTGGACCACCGTCGCCACCGGCACCACGCCGACGCCTATGAATGTGGTCATCACCGGCGATGAACCGATCCCGGGCACCTACTGGTCCCAGTTCTCCAAAGATGCAGCAGCCGCTGCCAATAGCGGCAACCCCAGCGGCTACAACTTCGGCTCAGGCTTCTCCTACAACGCCAACACCGGCGCGATCACGAACCCCGCGGTCACCACGCTGGTCAGCTCCCCCTATGTCGCGGCTTGCTCCAATTGCCATGACTCAACCTTGGCCATCAACCACATGAAGGCCAACGGCGGTTCGTTCTATGCCAGCCGCGGCAGCGTCCAGGCCAACCCGGCCGCTCCCGTCGCCGGCGGCGCACTGATCAACAAAGAGCAGTGCTTTGTCTGCCACTCCGCCGGCAAGATCGCGGATGTCAGAGTCGTGCACATGAACTTCAAGTAGACAGCAACACTTACCAGAACCCGACGACCCGGACGCCTCACGGCTCCGGGTCGTCTTCTATTATCTCAACGATCAGATCTGCCCACGGCCTAGCCTGGCACGGCCCCTCGCCGCTTCGTGATCCGGGTCCGAAGCTTCAGGCCTAGACTGAACCTGGAGGATTCACATGATTGCTGGATTCATCAAGCCCTTCCTGGCTGCCGCGACCCTGCTCCTGGCGGTCGGTCCTGCGCTGGCCGCCCAGGACTCCAAGAATGTCCAGACTGCTCCTAAGGACATCGAGACCGCGCCTAAGGAAGCGAAATCCACCCCGAAAAAGCCCAAAATGCCATCGAAGCCCACAGCCACGCCTATCGCCAACCCGATGCTAGGCGATCAAAACCCGACCGCGCCCCCCAAGTTCAAACCCAAGATGTCGAAGACCTCCAAGCAGCCCAAGAAGCTCCCCTACGAGGACCGGACCGACCTGAACAGTGCGAGCAAAGAAGAGCTCATGAAGCTCCCCGGGGTCACCGGCGAATACGCAACCAAGATCATCGCGGGGCGGCCCTACCGCAGCAAGGCTGCCCTGGTGGTAGAGCATGTGATCCCCACCACGGTCTACTACCTCATCAAGGACAAGGTGGCCGCAGGCAAGGCTCCCGCCAAACCCTAGCCTCATTAAACCGCCGGTGTCTCCATGCCGTAGGCGCCCCATTCCTCCTTGGCGGGGCCGTAAGTGCCGGGCACTTTCAGGCCCGCTTGGCGCATGAGCACGGTCATCTGGCCCCGGTGGTGAGACTGGTGCGTCACCAGCACCATGAGCGCGAAAGCGCCCGTCCAAGTCATCCCGTAGAACGGGTAGCTCATGGCCAGGGCCATGTCATTGAGCTTCAGCACCTCGGCCACCACCGACTCCGCCACGGCTGCATAGGTGTCGCGGATCGCCTTCATGGTGGCCGGCGGCTGGGTCTTGAAGGGCTCGCCGTTGAAGCCCGCAATCTTCAGCCCCATGTTGTGCGGCATCTCCACGCAGGTCTCCACCAGATGCCAGGCGATGCGCCGCAGATCCCGGTGCTCCGTGCCCACAGCCTGATGCGCGGCGGCATCCGGAATGGCCTCCAGCACGTGCAGCGTGTGGGCCACCTCCTGCTCCCAGATGGTCTTGAAGTCAGCGACGTGACGGAACATGGAAGCTCCTGGGGAGAATGCTCCACAATACTCCCACTGCGGTTTGTCCTACACCTTGCTTCCACTCCGCCTCGCTAATCGAATGCCTCCGCCGGGCCTCTCAATCCAAGCCACCGGATGCGCCACTATCCAATCCTGCACCCTGGCTGCCGCACCCGACCCGTCTGCGTCATTCGCAGCAACATTCGCCAAATTGCCAGGGAGGCCCTCCCGTGAACCTGTGGATCTGGATACTCATTTTCGCCGCTCTGGCCTGGCTGATATTCAAGCGGCGGGGCCTGCCGCCGAAGGAGTTGGAAAGCCTATTGCGTGGAGGAGCGCAGGTGGTGGATGTCCGCACTGCGGCGGAATTCCTGCGCGGGCATGCGGACGGCGCCCTGAACATTCCACTGAACCAGCTGCAATCGCGCACCACGGAACTCGACGCCTTGCGCCAGCTGGTGCTCTGCTGCGCCAGCGGCGCTCGCAGTGCCATGGCCATACGGTTGCTGAAAAAGCAGGGGTTCCAGCGAGTCCACAATGCGGGTCCATGGACCGCGCTGCCTAACCTGGATCGCTCCGCGCCTTAGCCCTGCCGCCCATTCTTTCGAGGTTCAGGCCTTGGTTTGCAATTCCTTCGGCAAGTCACCGGCGCCATCGAAATGGCCGCGGTGAACCCAAGGGCCTGCTCATTCTCACCGAGCATGTGAATCCGGTCCTGGCCTCGGAAGTGAAAGCCCGCCTGAAAGCCGCCCTATCCCGGATCTAGCGCCGCGGAACCTGGACGGCCTTTGCGCCACCGCAAGCATGAACTTCTGGAAGGGCGCCCCACGATTCCGATCCCGGTTCCGGAGGGCACCAAAGCCGCCCTGCTGGAGGCCCTCGCCGCCCATCGGCAGGCCGAGGCCGCCTACGCCGCCGTACTGGCGAGGTTCGGCCCCGTCCAGCCCTTCCTCGACACCGTCGAAGCGCAGCGCCGCCGCGAGGAATCCCTGAAGGCGCTCTTCCAGGCCCGCGGCCTCGAAGTCCCCGCGGCGCCCACCGAGGGACCTGCCGCCGCCCTGCCCCAGACCCTGCCCGAAGCCTGCGCCGCGGGCGCGAAGCGCGAAGAAGCCATCATCGCCATGTACGACCGCCTCCTGTCCCAAGCGCATCGCGCGGACGTGCGCGCCCTGTTCCACTGCGCCTCCGGCAACCGCATGGGCGGCGCCCTCTACGCCTACTGGATGCCAGACGAGCACCGCGCTCCCGAAGAAGCCCTGGCCCTCGCCCGCAAGGTCGGCCTCCGCAACCCCGCCACCGAAGCCGCCGTGAAGGCCTATGTGGAGCGGCACAGGGGACCACAGTCCTGATTCGATTCTACCGAGGCCTGAAACCCATAGGTGGCAATCTACCTCGTCGGCCTTGAAAAACTCCCAACTAGCTGATTTGTAATGATTTGATGTAACTTATCGTGTATCCAGAACACCAGAAATGCAGGGACTCCCCCTCGTTTTCCGGTGTTTGGATGCGGCCCAAAGAGAAGCGACTGACCCATGCGCAGCCCTTGTTCGGAGGGGCGCGATTGGACTTCATGCTGAAGCCGGGCCACCCGCTGGTGCGGCTGGCCGCGGCGATCGACTGGGACGGGCTGGTCGAGGCGTTCGGTCCGCTGTATGCGGAGAAGCAGGGGCGGCCGGGCATTCCGATCCGGACGATGGCAGGCCTGGTGATGCTGCAGCACGCGCTGGGGCTGTCGGACGAGGCGGTGGTGGAGCAGTGGCCGGACCAGGTCTACTGGCAATTCTTCTGTGGCGAGGAATTCTTTCAGCACGAGTTGCCGGTGGACTATTCGCAGCTTTCGCGGTGGCGCAAGCGGATCGGAAGGGAGGGCGTGGAGCGGCTGCTGAAGGCCAGTATCGACGCGGGTTTGCGGACGAAGACCGTTTCCCCGAAGCAGATGCAGGTGGTGGTGGACACCACGGTGCAGCCCAAGGCGATCGAACACCCGACCGATGCGCGGCTGTACCGCAAGGTGCTGCACGCGCTGCTGTGGGTGGGGCGGAAGACCGGCACCAAGCTGCGGCAGAGCCATTCCGACCTGGCGAAGATCGCCTTCCTCAAACACGGTCGGCATATGAAGGCCAAGCAGTTCAATCGAGCCGCGAAGGAGCACAAGAAGCTGAAGATCTACGCCGGCCGCGTTCAACGCGACCTGGAGCGCAAGCTGTCGGACGCCGGCTAAACCGCGCACCGCAGCACCATGCTGCTTTCTGAACTGGTGCTGACGCAGAAGAAGCACACCAAGGGCAAGGTCTACTCGATGCACGCCCCGGAAGCGGAGTGCATCGCCAAGGGCAAGGCCCACCGGCCCTACGAGTTCGGCGTGAAGACCAGCCTGGCCACCACCGCCCACGGCGGGTTCGTGCTGGGCGCGATGGCCTGCCCGGGCAATCCCTATGACGGCCACACGCTGGAGGAACAGCTTGAGCAGGTGCATCGGCTGACCGGCCCAATGCCGAAGCGCTGCCATGTGGATCGCGGGTACAGGGGCCACGGCGTGAATCCCGAGACTTGCAAGGTGCTCATCGCCGGAAGCCGCAAGGGTCTCAGTAGGGTGCTGCGCAAGGAGATGAAGCGCCGGCCCGCCATCGAACCCGAGATCGGCCACCAGAAGGCGGACGGCAAGCTCGGACGGAACTGGTTGAAAGGCATGCAGGGCGACGCGCTCAACGCGATGCTTTGCGGCATGGGCCACAACTTCCGCAAGATCCTCGCCCACCTGAAGCGTCTTTTTGCGCTGCTTTGGGTTTGGCTTCTGGCGGCGGTCCCGCCGCACGAACCTGCGGCTCAGGCCGCCTGATTCATTAGGTGGGCTTTTTCAAACCCGACTAGGGAACGAGCACTGTACACCCTCATGACGACGCCATAAACGCCCCACTCCATCTAAACACCCGCTATACACAACGAAAGCGGCCCCGAAGGGCCGCGATCTTTGCTCAGAACTGCGTGCCTGCCTCAGCCCATGCCGTGCTTCTTCATGATGTTCGCGCGCTGAGCGTCGAACTCGGCCTGGCTCAGGAGCTGGCTGTCGAAGAGATCCTTCAGCTCGGTTAATTCTTCCTTGAGGGATTTGGCCGGAGCGGCTGGGGCCGCCGCAGGGGTGCCGCCGCCGGGCATCGGCTGCTGGCCCATGCTGGCCTGGGCCATCTGGCCGGCCATCATGCCGCCCATGCCGAAGCCCAGGCCGGCGCCCATGCCCAGGCCCGCCACGCCGCCTTCGTTGGCGGCGGCGATATGGATGCTGTCGGCCACCTGCATCTGCGTGTAGGCGCCCATTACCGGGGCCATCATGCCCACCGAGGTGCGCTTGTCCATCATGGCTTCGACTTCTTCCGGCAGCGTGAAGGGCTCGACGATGAGCTTGGCAAGGGACACGCCGTAGGTCAGGAACTCGGCGGTGAGCTTCTGCTTCACGGCATCGGCCACTTCGCCGATCTGGGCATTCACATCCAGCACGCCGATCTTCATTTCGGCCAGCGTGTCGGCTCATAATCGGTTGCACAGAGAGCGGCTCTGTCGCTACTTGCTGCGACCCACGTTGGCGAACGGCCGTCTTCACGAAACCCTGGATGGCAAGTATGCTTTCGAACTGAAAACGCCATGGTCCGATGGCACCCGAATGATCTTCTTCTCGGGTGAAGAATTTGTAGCGCGTTTAACAGCGCTGGTGCCACCACCGCTAATGCACATGGTGCATTATTTCGGCGTGCTGGCGCCAAATGCCAAGATGCGCAAGTTTGTTGTCCCTGAAGCTCCAGGGGAAGAAGATGCCGATCCCTGCGGCCACAGCATCGCTTACGAGCAGATCACCACGGGCAAGACCTTCCTGCGGCGATGGATCCCGTGGGCGACCATGCTGTTGAAGGTGTTCGCCGTGGATGTGCTGGCCTGCCCCAAGTGCGACTCGGGCATGCAGCCCAGCGCGTGGATTACTCAGCCGAGAGTCATCAAGGCGATTCTCGCCTGCGTCGAGGCGATGCCGCAGCCGCCTTAGCGGCCTTGGATGACTCAGAAAACCAGGGGGAAAAATCACCCCGATCATAGAGGGTGGCGGAAGCTCCGCCTTTTCCTTGACCTGCGTCAGCACTGGGCGTATCAACAGGCAGGAACTCACCCATGCCAAGCCCGTGGAACGCGAAATTCGCCCGTCAAGCACTCACTTTTTCATCCAACCCAGGCTCAAGACCTGGGAACCATCCATCCCTGCCGTCCAAATGAGGCTTTTAAAAACCCTATACACACGATTCCTACTCCTCGCGCTGAGTGGCTCTGGCTTCCTTCTTTGTTTGGGATGTCGTACTTCATTACCTCATGAGGTAGCTGCCCCCATCAAAGCTGTGGGAAAAATGGAGCCTGCGACCCTCACCCTAAA